>JBGPEO010000116.1:0-8872 GCA_041482895.1 Candidatus Dormibacteraceae bacterium
AGAGCTCCCGCAAACCCTCCGTCTTGAACCACTTGAAGGATTCGACCTGTGTCGCGATAAGGTCCTTCAGCTCGACGAGGTTCGGGATACGACCATAGCTAAGACGTGAGGGAGCTCTCATCTCTGAGATCATTCGGTTCTCCTTGGAAAAGGGCGCGCTCAGTTAAAGGGGTAGAGTGAGCGGCCGGGCGTGCACGAACGGCCAGTATACGACGAACCGGACCCGCGTGGGGACGTTTCATCGAAGCCAGGCGACCCGCTCGCCTGACCGAAGGTTTCGAGGCAATATAACACCGCCTGGCGTACAAGTCATCCCCCTCTCCCCATCGGGGAGCAATCAGTAAGTCCGAACCTGGTCGCCGCTTGCGCGAAGGGTCGGGGAGAGGGGCTTAAGCTTCCTATCGATGCCGGATTGGAGGGCGCTCCGGGCCGAGTTTCCCCTGCTCGACCGCTACATCTACTTCAATGCCTGCTCGCTCGGACCCCTTCCCCGTGCCGGCCGCGCCGCCCTCGAGCGATACGCGAGCGATTGGGACCAGAAAGGCACCCCGGTCTGGTATTCGGACTGGATACCGCTCCTGGCCCGGTTCCGCAAGCGAATCGGCGAGCTGCTGGGCGCCCCCGCGGGGACGACGGCCATCGCGCCCTCGGTCTCGGTGGCTCTGGGCACGTTGGCCACGGGGCTGCCGCTACCCGAAGGGCGCCGGAAAGTCCTGATCGGCGAGCTCGACTTCCCTACGATCGGCCACCAGTGGCTGTCGCGCCCCGAGTTCGATGTCGAGTTCGTCCCGAGCCGGGACGGGGTGACCATCCCTCCCTCGGCGTTTGCGGAGCGGATCGACGGCCGGACCGCGCTGGTCGTGACCACCCACCTCTTCTATACGACCGGCTACCTCCAGGACGTGCGCTCGATCGCTGACTCCGCCCACGCCGCCGGCGCCCTATGCGTCATCGACGGCTACCAGACCTGCGGCTGCGTTCCCATCGACGTGGTCGCGATGGATTGCGATGCGTTCGTCGGCGGATGCCTCAAGTGGCTGTCGGGTGGTCCCGGCACCGCCTTCATGTACGTGCGGCCCGAGCTGATTCCCAGGGTCCGCCCACACGGGACGGGTTGGTTCGCGACCCGCGATCCATTCTCGTTCACCCTCCAGGAGCTCGACTTCGCTGACGACGCCCAGCGCCTTGAGACCGGGACCTGGGCGATGGCCTGCCACTATGCCGGGCTGGCGGGCCTGGAGTTGATCCTCGAGGTCGGCGTCGAGCACATCCGGGAACGGCTGCGCGACCTGACCGACCGGATCCTGGAGCGCTGCGCCGCCGCGCGGGTCAAGACCTTCACCCCTCGCGAGCGCGAGCGCAGGTGCGGCATCGTGACCCTGGAGTCGGAACACCCGGCAGAGGTCGAAGCGAAGCTGCACGCAGCGGGAGTCATCGTGGACTCACGCCCAGGCCGAATCCGCCTCTCCCCCCACTGGTGCGTCACCGAAGAAGAGCTGGAAAGAGGCCTGGACCTGGTCTTCCACCTCATGGGAGCAGGAACCTAGCCCCGATTCCGCACGTCTGGCGCCAAACACGCCAATGGAACCCGCCCAATCCGCACGTTTGGCGCCAAACGCTCCCTTCAGCCTCCCAACCGCATCCCCCACACCCTCTTCCCAGTCCGTCCCGCACGAGCAAAACTCTGCGGACGTCCATGAATGAAAGAAGCCGGGCCTCGCAGGCCCGGCTCCCCACTCCCAACTTTGGGTTTCTCTTGTTACTTGAGCTCCGCCGTTGCGCCGGCTTCCTTCAGCCGGGCGACAGCCTTCTCGGCGTCGGCCTTGCTGACGTTCTCGAGCACCGGCTTCGGCGCCGCGTCAACGAGGTCCTTGGCCTCCTTCAGGCCGAGCTGGGTCAGCTCGCGGACAGCCTAGATCACGTTGATCTTGCTGTCGCCGACCGCGGTCAGGTGCACGGTGAACTCCGTCTGCTCCTCAGGCGCATCGGCGGCCGCGCTGGACGCCGGAGCCGCGGCCACGGTGGCCACCGCGGCGGCGGCCTTGATGCCGAACTCGTCCTCGATCGCCTTCACAGCCTCGACGACGTCGAGGATGCTCCAGTCCTTGAGGGCCTCGACGAAGTCCTTCGGGGTGATCTTGGTTGCCATGTCTACGCTGCCTCCTTCTTAATCCGGGGTCCCCGCGAAATCACGCCGCAGGCTCTGATTTCGTGGGGCTTAATTTGGTTTTGTACGCCTCGAGCGTTCCGAGAAGCTGCTGAAGCGGTGTCTGCATGATTCCGACGAGCTGGGCGACGGGCGACTGAAGCGTGCCCATGAGCTGGGCGATCAACGTTTCGCGGGACGGCAGATCGGCCAGCTGCTTGATCTGGTCCGGCGAGAAAACCCTGCCTTCGACGAGCCCGCCGACGATTTCCAGCTTGAGCCGGGTCGCGCGGACGAACTCGTTGATCAGCTTGGAGGCGATGCTCAGGTCGTCGTAGCCGAATGCGATGGCGACTGGTCCCTTGAGCTCATCCTTCAGTGCCGGGAAGCCCGCCGCATCGGCAGCGCGTCGCGCCAGCGTGTTCTTCACCACGCGGTACTCGACGTCGCCACCCCGGAGCTTGCCTCGCAGCTCCTGGATCTGGCTGACCTTGAGCCCCCGGTAGTCGGTGAGCACCGCGACCTTCGCCCTCTTGAGCTTCTCGCTCAGAAGCTCAACCTGCTCGGCCTTCTGTTCCTTTCGCGCTTTCGGCAAATAAAAAAATCCTCCTCGCCCCACAACAACAAGGCAGGAAGGATTCAAAGTCCTCCACCGGATGCCTCTGTAGGAAATTAAGCGGGCGCAGCGCCCGCACCTACGGTCTAGGGCAGAAACGAGATTATACGGAGTTCAGTTCCAACCAGTCCTCGCGGAGGACCTCCGTGACGACCTCGTCGACCCACCGCCCGTCGACGTAGCGGTCGGCGCGGTAGCGCCCCACCTCTCGGTAACCGGCGGCGGCCTGGGCGCGCCCGCTCGCGACGTTGCCATCGAAGTAAGACGACTTGAGCTTGCGCAGGGGCAACTGCATGAAGGCGTAGCGAGTTCGTAGCCGCATCGTCTCGCGTCCGATGCCCTTCCCCCAGAGCGACCTGTCGCCGATCAGCGTGCCGGTGGTCCCGAACCCATTCTTCCAGTCGATTTCGCGGATACCCATTGTGCCCACCGCACGGCCATCGACCTCCACCACCCAGACGACCGAGTTGGGATCCTTAGCGCTGCTTTCGAGCCACTCTTTCTCCACGTCGACCGACGGCGAAGTGCGCCGCCCGAGAAACTGCGTCGCCTCGAGGTCCTGGAACCAGCTGACGATGGGCAAGGCGTCATCCGGCTTCGGAGGGCGCAGGCGAACGAGCTCGCCCTGGATCACCGGGCCGTACATGGCCCGAAAGCCTAGCTTCTAGCGGGGAGCCTTGCCGCCGCGTCGGCGTTCGTCCTGTCGGGTGCTCCCCTGGGCCTTCTCCCAATCCTCGCGCAAGACCTCAGTCATCACGTGGTCTCGCCATCCACCGTCGACGAACATGTCCGCTCGGTACCGCCCCACCTCCCGATACCCCGCGGCCGCCTGGGCCCTGGCGCTGGCGTCGTTCCCGTCGATATAGCCCGACTTCAGCTTGCGGAGGGGAAGCTGGGTGAACGCATACCGCGCGCGCAGCTGCATCACCTCGCGGCCAAGTCCCTTTCGCCAAAGCGACTTGTCACCGATGATCGTTCCGGTGGTGCCGAACCCGTTCTTCCAGTCGATCAGATGGATATGCGTCGTCCCGACGGCCGCGCCCTGGTGCTCGACCGTCCACAGCACCTCGTCCGGATTTCTCGCCGCCCGGTCGAGCCATTCGTTCTCCATCGCGATCGAAGGAGGATGCTGCAAGAGGAGGAGACGTGTGACCTCCATGTCCTCGAACCAGGCGATCATCACCGCCGCGTCGTCAGCCTTGGGCGCCCGCAATCGAACGACCTTGCCCTGGATGACCGGGCCATACATGGCCCAAAAGTGTATGAGGGAACCCGTATGCCGTCCGATTCCGCACGTCTGTCGCCAACGGGGCGTCTGGATTGAACAGATTCCGCACGTTTGGCGCCAACGGTGCGTAATTGCCCGGCCCGTCGGGCGCCGGCCTAGCTGGAGGTGTGTAGCTTTGCCGCCTCTTTGACGTCCACCGGCACCGAGGGGCCCTGCGTCGCGGTCAGGAAGAACGTGCGCAGGTACTGACCCTTGGAGGTCGTCGGCTTGTTGCGGATCAGCGCGTCGACCAGGGCCGCCAGGTTCTGATGCAGCTGGTTCGAGTCGAAGGAAACCTTGCCGATCGGCGCGTGGACGATCCCGAACTTGTCGGTTCGGAACTCCACCTTGCCGCCCTTCACCTCTCGCACGGCGCGAGCGACGTCGAACGTCACCGTCCCCGACTTGGGGTTCGGCATCAGGCCGCGGGGCCCGAGAATCTTCCCGAGCGGGCCGACCTTCGACATGATGTCCGGCGTCGCAACCGCCGCGTCGAAGTCGGTCCAGCCTTCGGAAACCTTCTTCACCAGGTCGTCGCCGCCCACGAAGTCGGCGCCGGCCTCCTGGGCCTCCTTCGCCTTGTCCGCCGTCGCGAACACCGCGACCCGGACCTTCTTCCCGGTTCCGTTGGGCAGGACCACCGAGCCGCGGACCATCTGCTCGGCGTGGCGAGGGTCGACACCGAGCCGGATGTGAGCTTCGACTGTGGCGTCGAACTTCGAGATCGATGTCTCCCTGGCCAGGATGACCGCGGCCTCGGGGTCGAGCCCGCCGTTGCCGTGGCTGGCGACGGCCGCCTCGACCTTCTTGGCGGCCTCGATGTACTTCTTCCCTCTTTTCTTCGGCATCGTCTACTCCACCACCTCGAGGCCCATGGATCGCGCGGTGCCCTCGATCATCTTCATCGCCGCCTCCGAGTCGTAGGAGTTGAGGTCCTTGCGCTTGACCTCAACGATCTGGCGCATCACCTGGCGCGTGACGCGTCCGACCTTCTCGCGGTTCGGCTTGGCCGATCCCTTCTCGATCCCGGCAGCTCGCTTCAGCAGGTTGACCGCGGGCGGAGTCTTGAGCACGAACGAGAAGCTGCGGTCCTCGTAGATCGTGATCTCGGCGGGTACGACGTCGCCGGCCTGCGCCTGCGTGCGCTCGTTGTAGGCCTTGGTGAATTCCATGATGTTGATGCCGTGCGGGCCCAGCGCGGTGCCCACCGGGGGCGCCGGGGTTGCCTTGCCTGCCTGCAGCTCGAGCTTGAGGATCGCTCGGATCTTCTTCTTGCCCATCTGAGTTAGCTCTTCTTCCTTCTACTTATGTGGATCTTGGGATGTGCGCTCAGTGGACCTTCTCGACCTGAAGGAGGTCGAGCTCGACCGGCGTCTCGCGTCCGAACATGTTGACCAGCACCTTGAGCTTGCCCTTCTCCGGGTTGATCTCGTCGACCTTGCCGTGGAAGTCCGTGAACGGTCCATCGACCACGCGCACCGACTCGCCGACCTGGAACTCGACGCGGATCTTGGGCGCTTCTTGCTTCATCTGCTTCTGAATCGCCCGCACCTCTTTTTCCTGGAGCGGGACCGGGCTGTTCGCGGATCCGACGAAGCTCGTCACGCCCGGCGTGTTGCGAACCACGAACCACGACTCGTTCGACATGACCATCCGGACGAGGATGTAGCCCGGGAAAATGCGCTTTTGAACGTGGCGACGCTTCCCGTCCTTGATCTCGATCTCGTCCTCCATCGGGACGAGGACCTGGAGGATCTTGTCCTGCATGTCCATGGACTCGATCCTCTTCTCGAGGTTCTTCTTGACCTTCTCTTCGTGGCCCGAATAGGCGTGGACCACGTACCACTGCGCTTCCTGTTCGGTCGCCGCGCTCTTCTCGACAGCCATCAGTGCGCTCCGTTGTAGATCACGCGCTTGGCGAACTCGCCCAGCAGGTAGTCCGTGCCGCCGATGAATGCCCCGAGCAGCGCCACCGTGAAGAGCACAACGAGGGTGTAGCGGTAGAGCTCAGGCCCGGTCGGCCACACGACCTTGCGGAGCTCCTCGTAGACCTCACGCAGGAACCTCCCCGGCGCAAACTCCGACGAAGGCCGCTCTGCTCGCTTGTCAGCTGTGACTGCCATGTCAGGTTTGCTCCCGGCTGATCGGCGAGAGATTCGGTGATCCAGGTGCCCCAGATCCTAGGCGCCGCCGAGCACCGGAGCCGATCGTATTCAAATACGTAAGGCGAGGAGCGCAGGCGGCAACAACGGAGATGGGGCGCCTGGGCGCCGAAGCTCCGTCGATCTGCCGGGGGCGAACCTGCATTACTTGGTTTCCTTGTGGTCGGTGTGCTTGTGGCACCACTTGCAGTATTTGCTCAGCTCGATCCGGTCAGGATCGTTCTTCTTGTTCTTCACGGTGGTGTAGTTGCGCCGCTTACACACGCCGCAAGCCAGGGTGATGATGTCTTCCATAGTTGACTCTTTTGGTGGGGCTGAAAAGAAAAAAGCCTAGGTTACCTAGGCGGTGTCAATAGTAGCAGCCTCTCTCCCTCTCCCGCGCTAGCGGGAGAGGGTCGGGGAGAGGGCGGTACAGAGCAGTGGCCATATGATTCGGTCGATGCCCGCACCAACCATCGCCGTCCTTCACGGCGACCAGACCGGCGAAGAGCTGCTCCTCGAGGCGCTGCGCCTGCTCGAGCCGGGCGTGATCGGGCTCGAGATCGAAAAGCGCGACTTCGACCTCTCGCTGGAGGAGCGCCGCAGGACACGCAACGAGGTGGTGCTGGAAGCTGCGGAGGCGCTTCGCGAGCTCGGATTCGGGATCAAGGCAGCCACCATCACCCCTGAAGGAAGCGGCGACGTGGGCAGCCCGAACGCCATCCTGCGCAAGGAGATCGACGGCCGGGTGATCGTGCGGACCGGCCGGCGGATCCCGGGCGTCCGGCCGCTGGCCGGGGTCCACGCCCCCATCTCGGTGATCCGGATGGCTGTGGACGACGCCTACGGCGCCAAGGAGTGGCGCGAGGGCCACGAGCTCGACGAGTGGGCCTACCGCACCGAGAAGATCAGCCGGCGGACCTGCCGCATCGTCGCCGAGTACGCCTTCACCCACGCCAGGCGCATCGAGGCGAAGGTGTTCGGCGGACCCAAGTTCACAGTGAGCCCGGTCTACGAGGGGATGTTCAAGGAGGAGCTGGACGGCGCGGCCAAGCGCCACCCCGAGGTGCGCTACGACCCGCAGCTGATCGACGCGACCTATGCCCTGCTGATCGCCACGACAGGAGAGTCGCTCGTGATCCCTGCCCTCAACCGCGACGGCGACACCCTGTCGGACCTCGTGATCCAGATGTTCGGCACCATCGCCGGAGCCGAGTCGACGCTCCTCGCGTTCGACGACGACGGAGCGGTCAAGGTCGCTATGACCGAGGCGCCGCACGGCACGGCGCCGTCGCTGCAAGGAAAGAACGTCGCGAACCCCTTGGCCATGATCCTCGCGGTCGCCTCCCTGCTCGGCTACATGAAGGACGACCGGGCGCGCAACGCCTCGCGCACGATCTACGAGGCGGCGCTGGAGGCGGTATCCGACGGAGTTCGCACCGCCGACCTGGGCGGCGACGCGACAACCACAGACTTCACCGACGACGTGATACGCCGCGTCCGCACGAAAGTGGACGTGTGGAGCGCCCTGGCCGACGTAGAGAGATGAATTTCCCCTCCCCCGCAAGAGGGGGAGGGTGGCTCTGCCCGAAGGGCACAGCCGGGTTGGGGGGAGTTGGATTGGCGATCAAATACCTGGCTCTAGGTGACTCGTACACCATTGGCACCGGCGCCTCCTCCCCGGCCCACAGCTGGCCTGCGATCATCGCAAAACGCCTGAATGAGCAGACTGGCCAGGAGGTCGAGCTGACCAATCCGGCCGTGAACGGGTTCACGACCCTGGACCTGATCGCCCACGAGCTTCAGCCCGTCGTGGCGCTAAAGCCCGACCTCATCACGATCTTGATCGGCGTCAACGACCTGGTCCGCGAGCGCACCCCGGAGGACTACCGAACGTCGCTGGTGAGGATTTACGACGAGGTCGGAAAGGAAAGGGCCATTGATGGCCGGGTATTCGCCGTGTCCATCCCCAACTGGTCGGTCGTGCCCGCCGCCCGCGAGTACGGCGACCCGGAGCAGATCCGCGACCTGACCGACCTGTTCAACGACGTCGCACGCGAGGAGGCGATGGCACGAGGTTTCGGATGGATCGACATCACCGCCGCGAGCATCTCGGGGCTGGGCTCGCCAGGCTGGATCTCGGCGGACGGCCTGCACCCCGGCGACAGGCAGTACGCGGCGTGGGCGGAGGTGATCTGGTACTCGGTCCGAGAAGGCTCGGGCGGTTAGACCGTGATCCTCTTGAACGATTCGGCGTAGCGGAAGCCGCCCCTCTTCCCCACCTCTCGGTGCCGCTTGCGCATGAACTTCTCGAAATCCCACTCTTGGCCCGGCTTCGCGACCTGGCTCTTGTGCTTGCGCAGCGCGGCGATCTTCAGGTCGAGCGTTGACGTGATGTCGACCAGGTGGTCGCCCGAGGTCCAGAAAGGAATCCAGACCTCCTTCACCTCGTGAGGCTGCAGCCCCTCTTTCAGAAGGCTCCGGAACGCACGGGGATTTCGCGAGTCGGGATAGACGGCGGCCATCGTCGCCTCACCGACTGCCAGGTGGTCTGGGTGCGACCCGCCCATCGGCGCGTCGAGCACGCGGCCGGGCAGGTGGGTGATCACGAGCTCGGGCTTGTACTTCCGGATCATCCGCACGATGTCGTGGCGCAGCTTGAGGTCAGGCGAGAGATGCCCGTCCTTGTAGCCGAGAAACTC
>JBGPEO010000117.1:0-8867 GCA_041482895.1 Candidatus Dormibacteraceae bacterium
CCTCCCAACGTTCGGGCGCTTCCGCGCCGGCCGCCCGGAGGAACTCGTCGGGGTCCTTGGCCGGCGGGGTGACCGTGGCGACGCGGGTGCGCATCTGGTGGGCGGCGGCAAGCTCAATCGCCTTGAAGGCGGCAGCTCTTCCAGCGCGGTCGGCGTCGAAGACCAGCAGGAGCTCGTCGGTGAAGCGCTTTAGCAGGCGCACCTGGTCGTCGGTCAGCGCGGTGCCGGAGCTCGCGACGGCGTTCGTCACACCGTGGTGGTGCGCCGTGATGACGTCGAACTGACCCTCCATGAGGACTGCGTGTCCTCTCTTCGTGATCTCGTCGCGCGCGAGGTCGAGGCCGAAGATCACTCGTCCTTTTATGTAGGCGGGGGTTTCGGGGGAGTTGATGTACTTGCGCTGCTCGTCCGCTCGCACCGTCCTGGCGGTGAAGGCGAGGGGCTGGCCGCGCTCGTCCCGGATGGGGATGACCAGGCGCTCGGCGAAGAAATCGGTGCCGTCGCGGCGCATGAGGCCGGCGTCCTGAGCGTCCTGCAGAGACTTCTTCTTCGCCCTGAGATATTCGGCGAAGCCGCGGCCCGCAGGGGCGTAGCCGAGCTGGAAGCGGCGGGCGGTCTCCTCCCCGACCAGTCGTGCTTCGAGCAGCTTTCTTCCTTTTTCGCCGGCCGGGGTCGACCAGAGGACGTACTCGTAGAACTGGGCGGCCAGCTTGAGCATCGCGAGGAGGCGGCGGCGGGAGTCGGAGCGCTCCTTCTGATCGGGGCTCAGCTTTTTGAGCTCGACGCCGGCTCGCTCGGCCAGGAGCTGGAGGGCGCCGCGCTTGTCGGTCTTCTCGATCAGCTCGACGAAGGTGAAGACGTCGCCGGAGCGCTCGCAGCCGAAGCAGTACCAGGACTGCATCTGGGGGTTGACCTTGAAGCTGGGGCTGTCCTCCTGGTGGAAGGGACAGAGGCCCCAGAAGTCCTTGTTCCTCTTGGTGAGGCGGACTTGCTCTTGCACGACCTTGACGAGGTCGACCTTGGCTTTGACCTCGGCGAAGGCGTCATCGGACGAAGGGGTGGGCACTGACGTCTATTGTCCAATCCCTCGGGTGCTGAAACGGGCATCGGCGACGGGAGGCACGTTCGGGCGTGCGGGGGCGGGTGTTTTCCGGACTGGGAAAGGGGTGTGGCGGCAGGGCTTGGGTGGTCTTCATGCGTGGGGGTTGCACGGAGTTGTGTGTAAATTGGGCATTGACAGACGAACGTTTGTTTGTTAGACTTCTTTCATGTTGGGGGAAGGGGGCACACCCCTCTCTGAGCTGCAGGCGGCGGTGCGACGTTTCTTGCAACGTGACGAGCGAGCTGTCGATCTAAAGGACTTTCGCGTCGTTATCGAATCGTTGGAAGGTGACTTCTCGGTGGTCGCTCGCGGCGCCGAAAAGGCCGGCGAGCATTTGGCCGGCGGCAACATCACCGCGGGATCCTGGATCGCCCGCACCTGTGGCATGTCGATCACTTCGGCGGCCGACCGGCTCTGTGTCGGCGAGCAGCTGGAGTCGCTGCCCAAGGTGGCGGCTGCGCTCAGCTCGGGTGAGATCTCCTTTCAATCGGCCTCCGCTCTCTGTCACCTGCGCGAGCGGCTGGGCGAGAAGGCGGAGTTCTTCGACGAAGACGAGATGCTCACCTACGCCCGTGAGTACTCGGTCTTCGACCTGCGCAAGCTCTGCCGCGTCGCGTGGCACAGCGCCAACCCGGATGGCTTCTTCAAGGAGGCGGAGGCCGACTTCTCCCGGCGCTACCTCCACATCAGCCAGATGGCCAACGGCATGCACGTGGTCGATGGCCAGCTCGACCCGGTCAACGGGGCGGCTTTCAAGACCGCGCTCGATGGTCTGGCCAGGCGCAAGGGTCCTGAGGATGACCGGACTCGTTCTCAGCGGATGGTGGATGCGGTAGGTGAGCTGGCGATGCACGCGATGGATCAAGGCACGCTGCCTCGGCGCCACAGCGTCAAGCCGCACATCAACCTGACCATGACCCTGGAAGGTCTCAAGGGCGAGCTCGGCGCTCCGCCGGCCGACCTCGAGCTCTCGCTTCCCATCTCGACCCGCACCGCCGAGCGCATCGCCTGCGACTGCACGATGTCGCGCGTGCTGATGGCCGGCTCGATGGTGATCGACGTCGGGCGGGCGACGCGGGTGGTGTCGGCGCCGACCATGCGGGCGCTGCGGGTGAGAGACAAGGGCTGCCGGTTCCCCGGTTGCGACCGCCAGGTCGATTGGACGAGCCCGCACCACATCAAGTTCTGGGCTCGAGGGGGACCGGGCAATCTGCCCAACCTCGTCCTTCTCTGTTTCTTTCACCACAGGCTGGTGCATGAAGGTGGATGGCAGGTGATCAAAGTCGGTCGAGAGTTTCAATTCCTTCCGCCGGATCGGGTGGTGATGAGGCGTGCGCGCGGGCTGGGGATGCGCTGGGCGGCCTAAGCGGTCGTCAGATCAGGGCGACGTCGTCCACAAGGGTGTAGGTCGGGTCGCCGGCGTGGCCGTCATCGTGGTTGATGAAAGTCAACGTCACGGAGTGGCCAGCAAACGATGAGACGTTGACGCTCACCTTCGTCCAGGCCGACATCTTCGAGCAGATCGGGGGCTGTACTGTCGTTGTCGCTCCCGTGACTCCGTCAGTCAGCGTCGCCGTGAACCAGTCGTTCTTGACCTTGTCCGAGCAGGACATCCGGTACCAGAAGGTCAGTTTGCCGCCTGTGGCCGGGACCGTGAAGGTCTGGGACACGGTGCTGTCCGCCGAGGGTGACGTGGAGCCCACCTGGGCCGCGAAGGCGCCGCTGTGCGATGTCTGCACGATCCCGGTGACCCCAGTCGTGGTCCAGCCCGTGAAGTCACCTGTCTCAAAGCCTCCGTTCACGATGCCCTTGATCGTCACCGTCACGGCAATGACTGTGGAGTGCGTGTTGGGACCTTCGGTGCCGGTGATGGTCACCATGTAGTTCCCGGGCGGTGTCGTGTACGCCGCGCTCACCGTGAGGGTGGAGCTGCCGCCCGCGCTGATCGAGGTCGGGCTGAGCAGTGCCGACAGGCCTGCCGGCGATGAGGAGACGGACAGGGCAACCGTCCCGGGAGCTTCGATCTGTGCCGTGCTGATCGAGCTCGTGGCGCTGGCGCCCTGGACGATGCTCAGGGTGCTCGGATTGGCGGAGATCGAGAAGTCGGTAGGTGCCGGCGTCACGGTGACTGTCACCGAGGTGCTGTGCGTCGCGCCTGAGGCTTCGGTGCCGGTGATCGTCACAACGTAAGTCCCGGGATTCGTCGCGAAGTCGGGTGAGACCGTGAGCGTCGACGTGCCGCCGGCGTTGACGGCCGCGGGGTTGAGACTGGCCGCCAGCCCGCCAGGGGACGAGGTCGCGCTCAGGCTGATCGCGTCCGCGGTGCCTGTGACCATCGCGGTGCTGATCGTGCTGGTGCCGGCGTTTCCCTGCATGACCGTGAGACTGATCGGGTTGGCGGCGATCGAGAAGTCTGACGCCGCAGACGTGACATTCACCGTCACCGATGTGCTGTGCGTGGCGGAGCCCTCAGTGCCTGTCACGGTCACCGTGTATGTACCTGGCGTCAACAGCGGGTCGGCGGTGATCGTGAGTGTCGCGGCGCCACCCGCGTTGACGGTTGCAGGGTTGAGCGTTGCTGTAAGCCCACCCGCTGACGAGGCCGCGCTCAGGCTGACCGAATCCGCGGTGCCGGTGACCAGCGTGGTGCTGACGGTGCTGGTGCCCACGCTGCCCTGCACTACGTTGAGGCTGCTGGGGCTTGCCGAGATCGCAAAATCGGACGGCGCAGCCGTGACATTCACCGTCACAGACACGCTGTGTGTACTCGGGCCCAGGACGCCGTTTTCGACGCCGGTTACGGTCACTGTGTAAGACCCCGGAGCTACTGTCGGTGAAGCGGTCACCGTGAGAGTTGCGCTGCCGCCGGCGTTGACCAGGGTCGTGCTCAGTGTCGCGGTGATGCCGGCGGGTGCGGTTGCGGACAGCCTGATCAGGTCAGGCGTGCCGGTGACGAAGGTCGTGCCGATGGTGCTCGTTCCGCCGGCGCCCTGCACCAACGAGATCACGGTCGGGTTGGCTGAGATCGAGAAGTCCGAATTGGCCGATATCACTGACACCTGCACGGTCACGCTGTGTGTGCTGGCGCTGCCAACGCCGGTGACAGTCACGGTATGTCCACCGGGCTGCACGGTGGCCGACGCGGTCACTGTCAGCGTTGAGCCGCCTCCCGTCGCAACCGACGTCGGGCTCAGTGTCGCGGTCAGGCCCGCGGGTGCGGACACCGACAGCGAGATCGTATCCACGCCACCGGTGATCAGCGTCGTCGTGATGCTGGTCGTGGCGCTGGCGCCCTGCACCATTGCAATGCTGTTCGGCGTGGCGGAGATCGAGAAGTCTGAAGGGTTGGCCGTCACATTCACGGTCACCGCCACGCTGTGCGTGATGGAGCCTTCGACTCCGGTGACGGTAACCGTGTAGGGGCCTGGCGCGACCGCGGCGGACGCAGCGACCGTCAGGACAGAGAAGGTCGTGGCGCTGATCACGGTCTGGTTCAACGTCGCAGACAGGCCGGCTGGCGCCGAGACCGACAGAGAGATCGGTCCCGCGGCTCCGCTGACGAGCGCGGCGGAGATGTTAGTGGTCGCGCTCAAGCCCTGGGGCACGTTGACGGTGGCGGGGTTGGCCGAGAGCGAGAAATCCCCGCCGGCGAAGACGGTTATGTGCACGACGACGAAGTGGAAGACCGGGCCCTCGGTGCCCACGACGTTCATCCCATAGAGACCCGGAGCGACCGTGGACGCCACTGAGACAGTCGCGGTGGAACCTGCTCCGGCTGTGACCGAGGCTGGGTTGTACGTGGCGGTTATTCCCGGGTCATTCGTTTGCGCGGACAGCACCACCGTCCCAGGTGTGCCAATGGCCGTGGTGCTCACGGAGATCGTGGCGCTCGCGCCCTGGACGATGCCCAGGTTGCTCAGGCTGGCCGAAATTGAGAAGTCGCAGCAGACGCCGAACCCGTGCAGCGGCAACGACTGTGATCCGCCCGCGACGTTGCCTGTGAAGACGAGACTCCCGAGGCGGTCCCCACCTGTGGTCGGCGTGAATGTGACGAACACGCGACAGACCATTCCGGCCGCGAGTGGGTTGGGTGTGCTGGGACAGTAGGTGCTCGAGATCGCGAAGTCCCCGGTCGTGGAGAGGGTTGCCAGCAGGGGGCCGGTGCCGTTGTTGAACACAAGCACGGTTCCTGCCGCGCTCGTGACTCCAACATCATGATTGCCGAATTCCAGGCTCGTGGGATTGAACGTAAGTGTCGGGGTGCCTGCCGGCGTGACGATGCCGGTGCCGAGCTCCTCCGTGTCGGTCGGAAACACGCCCGGGTTCCCCTCATCGGAGCCACCGAACAGCGCGATCCGCCCGTTGGCGTCGAGGGCCATCGTCTGGCCGGCCCGAGCGCTAGGTGTTGCGTTGGTCCAGTCCTGCGTCCACTGGACGCCGTCCCATTCCCAGGTGTCGTTGATGGGGCCGAGCCCGAACGGCTCGATGTGGTCGCCCCCGAACACCACTACATGGCCCACCTGGGGGTCGAACGCCATCGAATGCCAGAAGCGCGGAAAAGGCGCGGCGGTCGGGGTGAACTGGGTCCAGTTGTTCCCGTCCCACTGCCATGTGTCTGCGACGCGCTGTCCCGCGACGCGGCCCCCGAACAGCACGACGCGGCCAAGACCCGGGTCGTACGCCATCGCCGATCCGAAACGAGGCGAAGGCGAATTGGCGGGGGTCATCCGCGTCCACGTCGAACCGTCGTACTCCCACGTGTCGCCAAGGTCGACAGCTCCGGGGCCGTCGCCACCGAACAGGACGATCCGTCCTCGGGTCGAGTCGTAGGCCATGGTCGTCCACAGCCGCGCCGAAGGCGCCGTCGCAAATGTTCGCAAGGTCCAGTTGGTGCCGTCCCATTCCCATGTGGCCGCGCTGCTTCCGGCGGGCGCGCCTCCTCCGAACATGACCGAGACGTGGCGATTGGCGTCGAAGGCCATCGCGGAGCCGACAAGCCCGGGGGGCGAGGTCGACGGGGTGCGCTGGACCCAGTTCACGCCGTCGAACTCCCAGGTGTCGTTGAGATTGACAAACGCGGTGTTGCCTCCACCGAACATGACGGTTCGGTTGCGAGTTGAATCGAAGCTCATGGCCGCGAACTGGCGCGCGGGCGGAACCTGGTTTGAGCCCACCGGACCCCAGTTCAGCGTGGTCGGGCTGGCTTGAGCAACCACCGCCGCGCCGGTCACGCCGAAAACCGCCACGCCGGCGAGGATTGCAAGTTTTCGGAACCAGGAGTTTGCCATGAGCCGCCGACCTTATGCCAACCCGGACGTAAAGTCAACGACTTAGCGGTCAAGCCTCCCGCGCTGCAGCGGGTCCTTTCGAGGGAGAACCCCGAGCGGCCGGGTGACCGAAAATAGACCCATGACTCAGGCCGCGGAGGACATGAATCGCCGGCTGCTCCGCGCTCGCGACGCCATCGATCGCACCTACGCGTTGGCGCTGAACATCTCACATCTTTCACAGGTTGCTCACGTCTCTCAGGCGCATTTCATCCGGACCTTCAAAGCGACCTTCGGCGAGACTCCGCACCGCTACCTTCAGCGCCGGCGCGTCGAGCGAGCCATGTTCCTGCTGCGCGAGTCCGAGCGCAAGGTGACTGACGTGTGCCTCGACGTCATAGCGCGGCGATGAGATTTCGAACCAAGATCCTGCAGTCCGGCAAAACGGCGGCGGGGATCGAAGTTCCCGAAAAGGTGGTGGCCGCCCTCGGTTCGAGCAAGCGGCCACCAGTCCGGGCCATGATCAACGGCTTCACCTATCGCACCAGCGTCGCGTCCATGGGCGGCAAGTTCATGCTCGGCGTGCCGCCTGAGTTCAGAGAGGGTGCTGGAGTTGCGGCCGGCGACACGGTGGACGTCGACCTCGAGCTGGACACCGAGGTTCGCGAGGTCGCCATCCCTGCCGACTTCGCCTCGGCGCTGGCGCGAAACTCCGGCGCGAAGAAGTTCTTCGACGGCCTGAACTACAGCAACAAGCGACGCCTGGTCACGGCGATTGAAGCCATCAAGTCACCCGAGGTCAGGGAGCGCCGAATCGGCAAAACAGTCGAGCAGTTGAGCGAGGGTCGGGCTTAGCTCTTCTTGTTTCTCGCGAGCAGATCGGCGCGCAGCCGCTCACCCATCGCGGCCAGCACCTTCATCAGCAACCCGTCGCTTGCCTTGATGGCGTCGCGGAACTGAGCGTGGCTCATGACCAGCAGGCGCGCATCGGTCCTGGTCGTCACGGTCGCGCTGGCCAGGCCTCGATCCAGCATGCTGATCTCACCGAAGAAATCCCCCGCGTTCAGCGTGCGCCGCCGCTTGCCGTCGACGTCCACGTGCGCTTCCCCGTCGAGAAGGACGTAGAACGAGTCCCCGGGCCGTCCCTGCGTGGTCAGCTTCTTACCCGCCGGGACCGTGATTTCGTCGGCTCTCGTCGCGACGAACTCCAGCTCGCGCCTGGTGAGCTGCGAGAAGAGCGGGACTCGACTGAGGGCTTCCGTTTTGGAAGTCATCGGATTGCAGCATATTCTGCAGCAGTGATTGCTGCTTGCTCGGTGTGCGGCCGGCCGCTCCCGAACGCGGCCCGGTTCTGCCCGAACTGCGGCGCCTCGGTGGGACCGCTCGTGGGCACCGAGGAGCGGAAGATAGTCACGGTCCTCTTTGCCGACATCGTCGACTCGACCGGCCTCGGCGACAGGCTCGACCCCGAGCGGGCGCGCGAGGTGCTGGGACAGTTCTTTGGCGCCGCATCCGAGGAGCTCCTCGCGCTCAGAGGCCGCCCGGAGAAGTTCATCGGTGACGCCGTGATGGCGGTGTTCGGACTGCCTCACGTGCACGAGGACGACGCGCTGCGGGCGGTCCGCGCCGGCCTTGCCATCCGCTCTCGCGCCCACCGGCTCGGAGAGGCGGCCGGGCTCTCCGAGCCGCTCGAGGTCCGGATCGGGATCGAATCGGGAGAAGCTGCCATGGGGCGCAACCCGAGCGGACAGATGCTGGTGACCGGCCATGTCGTGAACGCGGCGGCTCGACTTCAAACCGCCGCCCAGCCCGGTCAGATCCTGGCCGGCACGACTGCCCATGCCCTCACGAAGACGCAGGTCCAGTACGGGCGGCGCCGCCGGTTCAAGGCGAAGGGCTTCGATTCGGCGCTCGATGCCTTTCCGGTCGATGGGCTGTCGACTCGATCGGCCCGGCGCACCATCCCCTTCGTCGGCCGCACCAGCGAGCAGGCCGTCCTCGATCAGAGTCTCGGCCTGGCGACCTCGACCGGGCGCCCGGTCCTCGTGACCGTCGTCGGCGAGCCGGGCATCGGAAAATCGCGCCTCGCCGACGAGCTCGCCGCCGGCGTCGGCGCCCTGGTCGTCGTGCTCCACGGCCAGGCCCGCTCGTACACCGATACCGCCACCTTCTCGCCCGCGGCGGCGATCGTGGGCGACCTGGCCGGGATAGAAGCGGGTGACCCGCCGGAGAAGATCCGGCGCCTCCTGCGCGAGGTGGTCGACAAATGGAGCGATCCGTCAGAAGCGGATCGGACCGTCGAGCGGCTTGCCCTCCTTTTCGGTATGGCCGAGCGGCGCGATGAGGCGTCCTTCGTCAGTGACGTGCAGGCCGGCTTCGTCGCGCTCGTGGACGGGATGGCTCGCGATCACCCGGTGATCATGGTCTTCGAGGATGCGCACAGCCTCCAGCCGCCCATGCTGGACCTCGTCGAGCGGCTCGCCACACCCGGGCGGGCG
>JBGPEO010000118.1:0-8785 GCA_041482895.1 Candidatus Dormibacteraceae bacterium
CGAGCAACGCAGGGAGCGCATCCGTTGATGCGCGACCGAGTAGCGCAGAAGGTGACGCCCGGATGGGGCCGCATGGGGGCCAAAGATCCGTCGACAGGCTCGGGGCCCACTCCTAAATGCCGCGTCCAGGAGCCGTGATCGAAGTCGACCGCAACACTCCTCCCGTGCTTTTTCACTATGGCGAGGGCGTGCGGCTCGAGAAGCTTCCTCTCGGCGCGCGGATCGTCTACCCACCGGATCCACTTGAGGCGATCGCGCATCCCGAACGCGCAATCAAGCGTGCTCTCGCCAAGCCGCTGGACGACGATCCGCTGAAGTCGCTGCTGCGCCGCGGCATGAAGCTCACGATCGCGTTCGACGACCTCTCGCTGCCGCTGCCGCCGATGGCCGCGCCGGACGTGCGGCAGCTGGTGATGGAAGAGGTCATCGACATGGCCGCCGAGGCGGGCGTGGAGGACATCCACCTGATCGCCGCGCTCGGCCTGCACCGGCGCATGACCGAAGATGAGATCCGGCACATCGTCGGCGAGAGGATCTTCAGCACGTTCTGGCCGGACCGCCTCTACCAGCACGATGGGGAGGACCCCGAGCTGAACCTCTACATCGGCAAGACGGCGCAGGGAGAAGAGGTCACGCTGCACAAGCGGGCGGCCGAGTCCGACCTGGTCGTGTACGTCAACCTCACCCTGGTGCCGATGGACGGCGGCCACAAATCGATGTCCACCGGCCTCGCGTCATATCGCGGCATCCGCGCGCACCACAACGTCAAGACGCTGCTCGCGTCGCGGTCGTACATGAACCCACCCGACTCCGCGCTGCACCACTCGTGCATCCGGCAGGGGCAGCTGATCGAGGACACGGTCCGCGTCTTCCACATCGAGACGACGGTCAACAACCACGCGTTTCCCGCCATCGCAAATTTTATGCAGAAGCGCGAGACCGATTGGTCGGGTCAGGATCAGGCGATGTTTCTCGCCATGAAGCAGATGACCGACCTGGCGCCGCCCGCGTTCAAGCGCAACATCTTTCACGCCATGCGCGCGCCTTACGGCATGACGAGCGTGCAGGCGGGGCAAGTAGATGCGGTGCACGACAAGACGCTCGAGGCGGTGCACAACCAGCTCAGCGTGCGCATCGAGGGGCAGACCGACATCGTCACGATCGGCGTGCCGTACCTCGGGCCCTACAACGTGAACTCGCCGATGAACCCCGTGCTGGTGGTCTGCATGGGTGTCGGCTACCTGTTCAACTTCTATCGCAACAAACCGGTGCTGCGGAAAGGCGGAGTGCTCATCCTCACGCACCCATGCCGCTACGAGTTCGACGCCGTGCAGCACCCGAGCTACATCGACTTCTACGACGAGGTTCTGGCGGATACGACGGACCCTGCGGAGATCGAAAGCAAGTACGAGCTGCGTTTTGCCGAAGACCCGTGGTTCCGGCAGCTCTACCGCAAGTCGCACGCGTACCACGGCGTTCACCCTTTCTACGCGTGGTACTGGGGAGCGCACGCGATGGAACACGCCGGCGACATCATCGTCGTGGGTGGCGAGCGGGAGGTCGTGCATCGCCTCGGCTTCAAGGCGGCGACCACGCTGGAGGATGCGTTCGAGATGGCAGAGCAGACGGTCGGCCGCCACCCGAGCATCACTCACCTGCGCATGCCCCCGATCATGCTCGCCGACGTCGAATGAGCAGTAGGCGCGCGTTGAACTGATTCGATGGCACGCATCCTCTTGGGTTTGGTGGCGGTGCTGGCCTTAGCAGGATGCGCGCCGACGGCCCAGCCGAAGTCCGCTACGGCCCAGAGCATCGCGCTCCAGCCGGGCGACGTGTCGGGGCTGAAAGGGTGCAACGGCGGCGGCGACATGCAGACGGTCCTGAACCAAGAGAAATCGATCGACAAGTACGGGTATGACCTGAACTCCACCGAGTGGCAGCAGTGGAAGACTCAGGGCGCGACCGAGGCGTATTTCGCCGTATATGGCCGGACCGCTGCTGACTGCGACGCGTTCACGGCGACGGGCACGGGCGCACCGCGCGGCGGGCTGATGGCCGGATTGGTTGTCAAGTTCAAAGACGCAGCGATCGCAGCTCGGAACTACCGGGCCGCATCGACTCTCCTCGGGTTCGGCCCCAGGGACATCACGTTCATCAAGCTGGTCGGTGGCAGCATCACGACTGGAACCGACACCGGCCTCGGGCCGGATTCCGTGATCGGCACCGGCTCGGCGGTCGATTCGACCTACTATTTCGCGTTCTGGCAGAACAAGGCATTTGATTCGTTTTTCATCGCCTACGACCTGCCGGCTTTCGAGGCGCAGGGCGCGGCCGAGCATGTAAACCAGAGGATCACCTGACCGGTGCCCTGGTACTCGGGTGAGGGTGGACTGAGCGGGCTGGCCCGAACCGTGGCAGGCATTGCGAATGACGTGACGCGGGTGCGTCGCGCGTGGCATTGGGACACACCCCGTCCCCATACCTGGCCCGAGCAGGGCGCCACGGTTCCCACGCCCGCCAGCGACCTTGGCTGGGCGCGCCAGGAGCCGGTTCGTTCGATCCGCTATCTGATCCAGCGCGGCCTCCTGCTGCCCTTCACCGAGGCGATGGCGCACCCGAAGGTCGAGGGGCGGGAATGGGTTCGCGAACTGGAGCGGCCGGTGATCTTCGCCGCCAATCACTCCAGCCACGCCGACACGTCGCTGATCCTTCACGCGCTCACCGACCGCGCGCGCGACCGGACAGTGGTCGCCGCCGCCGCCGACTACTGGTTCAAGCGCCCGCTGCTCGGAAACATCGTCAGCCTGTTTCTCAACACGTTCCCGTTCTCGCGCACTGGCGGCGCCCAGGCCCAGCTGCACAGCTCCAGCCAGCTGCTCAAGTCGGGCTGGAACCTGGTCCTGTTTCCCGAGGGCAGCCGCTCTCCGGACGGCCGGATCCACGAGTTCAAGCCGGGGGTCGGCCATCTCGCTCGGGAAACGGGCACGCCCGTCGTGCCGATGCACATCCGGGGCGCGTACCAGATCATGCCGAAAGGGCAGCAGGTCCCGCTGCCGGGTCCGGTGAGGGTGCGCATCGGCAAGCCGATGCTGCTGGAGCCGAAGGAGGGCTCGCGCGAGTTCACTGCCCGGGTCGAAAAGGCTGTTCGCGCCCTGGCGACCGACCCGCGCCAGCCGGACATCCAGGGCTCCTGGATCGAGCGGTGGAAAGCCTCGAAACCCCGCGAGCTCCGCTACGAGGACTAGCTACCGCTGGTCGGTTGGCTCGACTCGGAAGACTGGATGGTCGGGCGCGATTCGCTCGAGGTCTTCCTGCGGGGAGTCCGCTTTGACACCCTTGAAGAACATCCCGACCTCGAAGCCGAACCGCTTCAAGTAAGCGCGCACGATCGGAACCTTCTCAGTGTCAGGGATCTCCGCCGCCTTGAAGCGCTGCACTCTGCTGCCGAGGACGAGCTCGCCACCCCCCGACACCCGAATGTTGCGGACCCACTGTGTAAGCCCTCGTGGCGCAACGAGGTACTGGTTGCCTTCGTAGGTCAGCAGGTTCACTGGCTGGCTTCGCCATTCCCCAGATTTGCGGCCGCGCACCCGCAGGATTCTCGAACCCCAGACGCTGATCCCAACCCGCGTCATCAGCGCGACGGCGGGGTTGAAGACATGGTTGTTGAACCAGTCCGGTTTCAAGTAGTAGGCCATCGGCGAACTACCATACCTAGGTCGTGACTTACTCCATCGTCGCGCGCGATAAGAAAACCGGTGAGTTCGGTGTTGCGGTGCAGTCGCACTACTTCCAGGTCAGCCCGGCCGTGCCGTGGGCGCTGGCGGGAGTAGGCGCGGTGGCGACGCAATCGCACGTCAACCTCAGCTACGGCCCGCTTGGGTTGGAGCTGCTGCAGGCCGGCTACACCGCCGAGCAGGCGCTCGCTGCGCTGACCGCAGGCGATCCGCGAGCCGAGGTCCGCCAGTGCGCCATCGTCGATGCCGCAGGCAACGTCGCCGCGCACACCGGCGCCAAGTGCATCCCGGCCGCGGGTCACGCGCTCGGCGACGGTTTCAGCTGCCAGGCCAACCTCATGGAGAAGGACACGGTCTGGGATGCGATGGCCGAGGCGTTCACAACGACGGATGCTCCGCTCGCGGAGCGGATGATGGCGGCGCTCGAGGCCGCAGAGGCGGAGGGCGGCGACATCCGAGGCAAGCAGTCGGCGGCGATGGTCGTCGTGGCGGCCACAGGCACCGGGCGTCCGTGGGACGACAGGATCATCGACCTTCGCGTGGAGGACGCGGCCGAGCCTCTGCCTGAGCTTCGCCGTCTCCTCCGCATCAAGCGCGCGTACATGACGGCCGGCGACGCCGACGACCTCGAGAAGAAGGGCGACATGAGCGGTGTGGTAGCCAAGCTGCACGAGGCGCTCGCCATCGCGCCCGAGATGGTCGAGCTTCGATTCATGACCGGTGTCAGCATGGCGAGCGCTGGTGACATCGATGGCGGATGCGTCCTGATCGCCGAGGCGATACGGAAGAATGCGCGGTGGCTCGAGATGATGCGGCGTCTTGTTGCCGTCGACCTCCTGCGCCCCGACGTGGTGTCCGCGATCGAGGCGCGTCTCGCCTCCACTTCCCGGCCCCACTAGACTTCACGAGTCTTGGGAAAGTTCAAGAGCCAGCGCAGGGGTCCGAGGCGCCCGCCGAAGGCGGCCAAACCGGAGAAGGACGATGGCGGCCAGAAGGAGCCGGCGGTCGTCATGGACGCGGTTGTGGCGCAGGCGCTGCCGAACGCGATGTTCGAGGTCGAGCTCGAAGGCGGCCACAAACTGATCGCCTACGCCGCCGGCCGCATGCGCCGTTACTTCATCCGCATCACGCCGGGCGATCGCATCCGCGTCGAGCTGTCGCCCTACGACCTCACGCGCGGCCGCATCGTCTACCGCTACCGCGAGTAGTGACCGACCTCCTTAACGCTCTCGCTTCCGCGCGCGTCTTCGACCTCGAGCAGCTTCGTTACGCCGGCGCGCCATCCCACCCGGCTCACACGCCCGGCTTCAACTACTTCCTGCACCGCCATCACGCGCGCGGAGCAGGGGAGGCGCGCACCGGAGCCTCCGGCATCGTCGTCATGCCCGAGCACTCGGGCACCCACATCGACGCGCTGGCTCACCAGGCGGAGAACCTCACACTGCACGGCGGCGTGCACGTCGACGAGGGAGTCCAGACCTCCGTGGGATTTCGCGTCCTGGGCATCGACACGATGGCGCCGCTGGTGACGCGTGGCGTGCTGCTCGACGTCGCCGGCGCCAAGCGCCTCGCGCCCGAACACTCGATCACGGTCGAGGAGCTCGAGCGCGCCGCGGGCGCTGCGCGCGTCGAGATCCGGCAGGGCGACACGGTGCTCGTCCGCACCGGTTACGGAGCTCTGTGGTCCGAGCCCGCCGAGTATCTTCGCGGGGCCGGCGTCAGCTCCGCGGGCTCGAGCTGGCTCATCGACAAGAAAGTGAGCGCCGTCGGTGCCGACAACATGGCGTGGGACGTCATGGGGCCGAAGGATCCCGAGCTCGGGGTGACGCTTCCGGGCCACATTCTTCTTCTCGTGCGCGCCGGCATCCCGATCATCGAGAACCTGAACCTCGAGGAGCTCGCCGCCGCCCGAATCCACGAATTCGCATTCGTCTGCCTGCCGCTGAAGATGCGCGGCGCCACCGGCTCGCCCGTCCGCCCGATCGCCCTGGCCTAAAAAAAAGAGGGAGCCCGGCGTCGGCTCCCTCTTCCCAGCCTGTTTGCGGCCCGCTCTCGCTAGCGGCGGCCCGCCGTCTGAAAGCAGTCAAGACAGTAGACCGGCCTCGCGCCCGTCGGCACGAACGGCACCTGGGTCTGCTTGCCGCAGTTCGAGCAGATCACGTCGTGCATGACCCGCGACCGGCCGTTGCCCTCAGTCGTCCTGCGGGCCGCCCGGCATTCCGGGCAACGCCGCGGTTCGTTCTGAAGCCCGCGCGACTGGTAGAACTCCTGCTCCCCAGCCGTGAACAGAAATTCCCGACCGCAGTCGCGACACGTCAAGGTACGATCCACGAAACTCACCGTCTGGCCTCCCCTAGTTATCTCGCTTGAGGCCCGGACGGAAAAGGCCGGTCTGCCCCTCCAGCGTTTCGACGGCGATTCTAGCGCCCCTGACCCGAGTTTGGAGAAGGGGCTTTTCGAAGCTAGGCGGTGACCGCGGCCGCCTCCCGCTCTTCCTCGTCCACGATGACCGGCGCCTCGTCGAAGCCGTTGTCGGCCCTGTCGCCGGTCAAAGGCACCTCTTTGAGGAAGACCGTCGAGATCAGAGCGACCACCAGGATGGCCCCCGCGAAGAAGTAGATATCGTGCAGAGTGTCCGAGAGGGCCAGGCGGATGGCGTGGACGAATGCGGGTGGCAGCTTGGCCAGCAGTGTGGGGTCGAGGATCGAATTGGCGCTGCCGCCCTTGGGCAGGCTGCCGGCCACCTGCTGTGGCAGGTTGAGCGCGGCGACTCGCGTTGTCAGGTAGCTGGGTAGGCGGTTGGCCAGCACGGCGCCGAGGATGGCGCTTCCGACGGTGCCGCCCAGGTTCCGCCAGAACTGGATCTGGCTCGAGGCGACGCCCAGGTACTGACGCGGCAGCGCGACCTGCACCGCGGTCAGGTACAGCGGGAACGTGGTGCCGATGCCGAGTCCGACCACGATCAGGTCGGCGACAACATGCCACTCGGCCGAGGCCGGCGTGACCTGCGAGAGCAGCCACATTCCGAAGATCATCACGGCGACGCCGATCGTGCCCAGGAATCGGTAGTACTTGATTCGCCGCATCAGGAAACCCGTGAGGGTGCTCGCGCCGACCAGGCCGAACATCATCGGCGTGATCAGAGCGCCGGAGTTGGTCGCGCTGATCCCGAGCACGCCCTGGAACACAAGCGGCGTGAAGAGGATCGAGCCGAACATGCCAAAGGCGGTGAGGAATCCGACCAGCATGCTGACCGAGAAGGTCGAGTTCTTGAATAGGTGGAGGGGAACGATGGGATGCTCGACCCGCGACTCGACGAACACGAAGGCGGCGAGCATCACCGCGGCCAGCGCCAGCAGGCCCATGACCTGCGGCGACGTCCACGCGTGGTCGCGCGTGATCGTGAGGGCGATGAGCAGCGGCACCACGCCGGCGGACAGGGTGAAGGCGCCCCAGAAGTCGATGTCGCGCCACGAGGCCTTGGACTTGACGTATGGGAGGCCGGCCATCACTACCGCGACGGCGACGATTCCGACGGGGATGTTCACCTCGAACACCCAGCGCCAGCTCCAGTGATCGGTGATGAAGCCACCCGCGGTGGGGCCAACGATGGAGGCCAGACCGAACACGCCGCCGAACAGGCCCTGTGCTCGGGCCCTCTGGGACGGTGGGAACAGGTCGCCGATGACGGTGAACACGGTCGCGAACAGCACGCCGCCGAAGATGCCCTGGATGCCGCGCGCGACGATCAGCTGGGTCATGTCCTGGGCGAGCCCGCAGAACGCGGACGCGACCACGAATCCGATCATCCCCGCGAGCAGAAACGGCTTGCGTCCAAACAGGTCGCCGAGCTTGCCGGCGATCGGGGTCATCGTGGTCGAGGTGACCAGGTAGGCGGTGGTCACCCAGGCGAGGCGGTCGAGCCCGTTGAGGTCGGCCACGATCCGCGGGATGGCCGTGCCGACAATGGTCTGGTCGAGGGCGGCCAGCAGCAGCGCCAGCATGGTGCCGGCGGTCGCGAGGATCACGCGGTTGCGTGACAGTCCGTGGGTCAGTGGCGTGGTCATCGTTTGGCTCATTTCCCCAGCTCCTTCCTGGCGTTCTCCACCAGCTGCAGGCACAGATGTCGCAGCTGCGCCAGGTCTTCCTTGTTCAACTCACCGGCAATCACGTGTTGGTTCTCGATGCCTTCCTTCCAGATCGCCTCGATCCGGGTCCGGCCGGCCTCGGTCAGCTTGGCTCGCACAGAGCGCCGGTCGTCCGCGTCGGGCACCCGCTCGACCAGGCCGTCGCGCTCGAGGTGATCGACCAAGCCGGTGATGTTCCGCGGCGTGGACCCGAGGTCCATCGCGAGGTCCCCGAGAGGGGTCGCCCCGCACCTGTGGAGGCGGAACAGCACGCCCAGCCGTCCCTCGCTGAGGTCGTACTTCTCGGCCCAGCGCTCGTGCAGATGGGTCAGGGCGTGTGAGGCCATCTTGAGCGCGCTCATCGCCTCGACGACGCTCATGTCGACCTCGAGCGAGTCGAACAGCTCGCGCATGCGGACGCTGTAGAGGCGTCCCGACTCGTCGCGAGCCAGCTCGCGGGCGATTCTGGGTGCTTCGGCGGGCTTCAATGTGTCTTTGTTCATAGTGAATGACTTCATTATTACCAGATACAGGGTTTTGGAGTCAAGTATTCTCCGGGCGATGATCGTCGACGCCCACCTCGACATCGCCTGGAACGCCGTATCCGCGGGCCGCGGCTTCCTCGGGCCGCCCGCGCCGGGCTACCTGGTCAGCCGCTCGACACTCATAACCAGCGGCGTCGGCCTGGTATTCGCGACCCTCTACACCGCCCCGGCCCGCGCGGGCCGCGCCATGCGCACGCGCTTCGTTTACGAGAATGCGCACGAGGCGCACATCATGGCCGTGGCCGAGGTCAACTACTACCGGAGCTGCGGCCTCGAGCTGATCCGCGACAGGGCCGAGCTGAAGACTTACGTGGGCGGCTGGAAGAGAGGGCAGCTGGCCGCCGTGCTGCTCATGGAGGGCGCGGACCCCATCGAG
>JBGPEO010000119.1:0-8682 GCA_041482895.1 Candidatus Dormibacteraceae bacterium
ACGCCGCCGGCGAGCTTCGCGAGCCGCTCTTGCAGCTTCTCCTTGTCGAAGTCGGACGTGGTCTCCTCGACCTGCGCCTTGATCGACTTGATGCGACCCTGGATGGCCTCGGCCTTGCCTGCGCCCTCCACGATCGTGGTGTCGTCCTTGGTGACGGTTACCCGGCGAGCCTTGCCCAGCTGCTCGACCTTGGTCTGGTCGAGCTTGAGGCCGAGGTCCTCGCTGATGACCTGGCCGCCGGTCAGAATGGCCATGTCCTCGAGCATCGCCTTGCGGCGGTCACCGAAGCCGGGCGCCTTGACGGCGACCGCGGTGAACGTTCCGCGCAGCTTGTTGACGATCAGGGTGGCGAGCGCCTCGCCCTCGACGTCCTCGGCGACGATCAGAAGGGGCCGGCCCACCTGAACGACCTTCTCGAGCACGGGAAGGATGTCGGCGATCGCGGAGATCTTGCGGTCGGTAATTAGGATGTAGGGCTCGTCGAGCACGGCCTCCATCCGGTCCGGGTTGGTGACCATGTAGGCGGCGACGTAGCCGCGATCGAACTGCATGCCTTCGACCACTTCGAGCTCGGTCGCCATCGCCTGGTTGTCCTCGACGGTGATGACGCCGTCCTTGCCAACCTTGTCCATCGCGTCGGCGATGAGGTTGCCGATGATCGGGTCCTGGCTGGAGATCGCCGCCACGTGGGCGACGTCCTCGTGGCCCTTGACCGGAACGGAAAGCCTCTTGATCTCTTCGACGATGGCCGCCACGGCCTTCTCGATACCGATCTTGAGCTGCATGGGGTTGGCACCCGCGGTGACATTGCGGAAGCCTTCGCTGATCATGGTCTGCGCCAGGATCGTGGCCGTGGTGGTGCCATCACCGGCCACGTCGTTGGTCTTGGTCGCCACCTCGCGCAGAAGCTGCGCGCCGGTGTTCTCCATGGCGTCCTTGAGCTCGATCTCGCGCACGATCGTCACGCCGTCGTTGGTGACCGTCGGGGCGCCGAACTTCTTCTCGAGGACGACGTTGCGGCCCTTGGGGCCGAGCGTGATGCGTACTGCTGAGGCGACGACGTCAATGCCCTTTTTGAGGGCCTGCCTCGCCTCTACGTCGAATGTGACTGTCTTTGCCATATAAATCCCTCTTCTACTTTGCTACCGGATTACTTCTTCTTGCCGTTTGACGAGACGACGGCCAGGACGTCCTTCTCGGAGACGATCAGATACTCGATCTCGTCGTGCTTGAATTCGTTGCCAGCGTACTTCGCGTAAAGCACCTTGTCGCCGACCTTGAGCTCCATCGGCACCTTGGTGCCGTTGTCCAGGATCCTTCCGGTCCCCACTGCCTCGACGATGCCCTCCTGGGGCTTCTCCTTGGCTGTGTCCGGAAGCACGATCCCGCTCTTGGTTTTCTCTTCTTTATCGACCGGCTTGACCACGACGCGGTCGCCTAACGGTCTCAGGTTCATGTGCGCCCTCCTCGGCAAGATTGTTTGATTAGCACTCCCCACACCCAAGCGCTTAGCACTCGATGGGGTCGACTGCTAATTGTACTATCCCCCGGCTCGGGGCCGCTAAACCTCGGGCTCCACCTCGGTGGGCTTCTGCTCAGCTTGTCGGATGAGGTCGCGGGCGGTCTCCGCCTGGTCGTCGGGGACCATGATCCGGGCGTCGGTCAGGTTGACCCCCACCCCGTAGGCGTGGTCGCCGAACACCTCGACGCGCAGGCCGTCGGCCTGCAGCACGGCGGCGACCAGGTCGGCCTGGATGCGCTCGCCTCGGAACACCACCGACCAGCCTTTTACTGCCACGCCCCTACCAGCTTAAGCCCCTCACCCTAGCCCTTCGCGCAAGCGGCGACCAGGTTCGGACTTACTGATTGCTCCCCGAGGGGGAGAGGGGATTCTTACCAGCCAAGTGAGGGGTCCACGGTTGCCGCTTGGGCTCCCAGCACCCCCACCGCGTAGTGGCCCGCCGCGGCGATCATGGCGGCGTTGTCGGTGCACAGGGCAAGGGGTGGCATGGTGAGCCTGGCCCGGTCTCCCACCACCTCGGCGGCTCGTTTTCGCAGGAGGGTGTTCGCAGCCACCCCGCCAGACACGACCACCTCCGGGTAAGGATTGTCCCCGAGGGCCGCGTCCAGCTTCTCCAGCAGTGACTCGACCACCGAGCGTTCGAAACTGGCCGCCAGGTCGGCCTTGTCTTGTTCGGTCACGTTGTCGCCCAGGTCGCGCAGGCGATAGAGGAGTGCGGTCTTCAGGCCGCTGAAGCTGTACTCGAGACCCGGGAGTGATGGTTTCGGGAGGGGCTGGCGGCGGGCGTCGCCCGTCCTCGCCAGGCGGTCGAGGGCCGGTCCGCCCGGGTAGCCGAGACCGAGCATCCGGGCGGCTTTGTCGAATGCCTCCCCGGCCGCGTCGTCTCGAGTCCTGCCGATCACCTCGAAGCGGCCGTGCTCCGGCATGCGCACGAGGTCGGAATGCGCGCCGCTGACGACCAGGCCGAGCAGCGGAGGCTCGAGATCGGGCCGGGTCAGCATCGCCGCATAGATGTGTCCCCAGAGGTGGTTGACGCCCGTGAGCGGCGTGGACCACGCGGCCGCGAGCCCCTCCCCCACGCCGACTCCGACGAGCAGGCACCCGGCCAGGCCAGGGCCGCGCGTGACCGCGATCAGGTCGATGTCGGCCGGCTTCGCGCCGGCGCCTTCGAGCGCGAGGTCGAGAAGCCCGGGCAGGCGCTCCAGGTGGTCGCGCGCCGCAAGCTCCGGGACCACCCCGCCGAAGTCCTTGTGCAGCTCGACCTGAGAGTGGATGACGTTGCTCAGGACGCGGCGGCCGTCTTCGACCACGGCGACTGACGTTTCGTCGCAGCTTGTTTCGATGCCCAGAGTCAGTGCCATGTGTCTGCTTCCCGCCACCCGCTCCCCGACCCTCTCCCGCTAACGCGGGGGAGGGGGTTCTTACGAATCCCCTTTCGTGATCAGGTCTCGGCGCAGGCCTCGGACGTCTGCTTCGATCCGCTCCAGGTTTGTCTCGTAGGCGCTGCGGAAGCGGGGCGAGTGGATGCTGTCCGACCACATCACGATCGCGTCCTCACCGTTGTCCGTGTAGTAACCCTTGCGGCGCCCGATGACCTTGAAGCTGAATCCCTCGTACATCTTCATCGCGTTCTCGTTGGTCGTACGCACCTCGAGCGTGACCCACTTGGCCCCCATGTCGTAGGCGGCCTGGACCAGGCCCGCGAACACGACGCGGCCGTAACCGCGGTGATGCAGGTCGTGGCGGACGCCGATCGTCGTCACGTGCGCCTCGTCGTACATGCGCCACATGCCGCCGTAGCCGATGATCGTGGGGTCGATGTCCGGGGCCTTGAAGAGTGCCGGAGTCTCGACGAGCTCTTCCTGCCGGAGCACCATGTAATGCGCGCTGGCGCGTGAGGCGAGCTCGCGATAGTACGCATTCCGCGGCCACGGCGTCGCGAAGATCTCGCGCTCGATCTCCTGGACTGTGGCCACGTCGGCCTCGCGCATAAGCTCCAGCGCCAGCTGCTGGCGGATCTGAACCATCACTTTGCCGGCGCCGCGAATGACTGCATGTACTCGAGTTTAAGACTGCCGTAGGGCACTTCGCGAGCCGTCTTCAGGAGCTCCGCCGCCGCCGCGACCAAAGGCCGAAGCCCGCTCTTCGGGTTGAAGTGGTGTCCCGCCTTTTCGAGCGCGGCCTCCGCGTCCGGTGACACGGTGCCCACCAGCTGATGTCCGGTGGGGATGTCAGCCGGTCCGCCCAGGGCAACCTCACCGCCCGGCACGAGGTAATAGAAGCGTCCACGTCCCGCCTCTGAGATGGCTGTGACCGGTTGGTCGCTGCGGGCCGCCTGAAGCTCGAGCGTCCGTAGAGCAACGATGGGGATCCGTAACCCTATGGCGAGACCGAGGCCAAAGGAGACGCCTTTGCGTAAGCCGGTGAATGACCCAGGGCCGATCGCTACGGCCACTTTGGTGATCGTGTTCAGGTGGGCGATGCGGCGAAGATCGGCAATGAACGCTGGGTCGCGGGACGGCCTGGATATCTCTGACATCCTCCCGTTCTCGTCGATCGTCGCGGCCATGGCCATGGTCGACGAGGTATCAATGACTAAGATCACGCTTCGTCCTGATCCTGCGGCGTTCGCCGCCGAGGTGCTCGAGCTCGATCAACGTATATTCGTAGCTCCCCTCCCGGGCTTCGCCGGACCTCCCCACTGGTGGGGAGGTTAAAAGCCGGTCGCCCCACTCCACCACCACGGCCCCCTGGTCGAGCAGCTCGTCCAGGCCGAGATCCCCCAGCTCCGACGGGGTCTCGATGCGATAGAGGTCGATGTGCGCGAGCTGCACCCGCCCCGGGTACATTCGAACCAGCTGGAAGGTCGGACTTGCAACCGGCGAATCTGACTCAGTGCCGCGGGCCACACCGCGGACAAAGGTCGTCTTTCCCGCACCCAGCTCGCCTGTCAGCAAGACCAGGTCACCTGCCTTCAGTCGCTTGCCCAGGCCCTCGCCGACGGCCTCGGTCTCTGCGGCGGAGTTCGTGACCACGTCAGGCAAAGTGGTCGTAGCCGGTGAGCTCGAGCTGCATCGGCATCCCATTGGCGCCGAGCACCTGCACGGAGGAATCGTCGGTGAGGAAACCAAACGGCCGCAAACCTGCTTTGTGGAGCAGCTCCTCAGGGCCGGCACAGACCAGCTCGGCCTCTTCGCCGCTGGTCAGCGCCTCCTCCAGCGTCGCCCCATCTGCGACCGGCACGTCGGCGGCGCGGATGACGCAGCCCGCGCCCGAGAATGCGACGAACTTGTCCATCTCGCGGAGCAGCCCGTCGGAGACGTCGCCGCAGCAGAGCCCGGCCTGGTTCAGCCGCCGGCCTTCTTCCAGCAGCGGCAGCAGACGGAGGGCGCGCCGCTCACGCAGCGCAACCGCCGCCGCGCCAAGCGGACCCGTCACCGCCACCGCCCATCCGGCGCGGGCCTCGCTTCGCGCCAGCGGACGCGTTTCTGTCCGCCCGGCAACTGTGATCGAGAGCACCGCCGGTCCCTCGGTCGAGCTCATGTCGCCGCCGGCGATGAGCACACCGGTTTTCTGCGCCAGCTCGGCCATTCCCGCGTACAGGCTGGTGAGGCTCTCGACCGTCCAGGAGTCGGGGATGGCGATGGAGGTCAGCGCCCACCACGGGGTCGCGCCTTTGGCGGCGAGGTCGCCGAGCGCAAGCGCGAGGGAGCGCCACCCGGCATCCTCCGCGCCCATCCATCCGAGGTCGAAATGAACGCCTTCGACAAACATGTCGCAGCTCGCGACGGTGAAACCGGCGCCATCCTCCAGCACCGCAGCGTCGTCCTGTCCCGCATGAGCGGACAGGTAGGGCTTGATCCGTTCCAACAGCCCAAACTCTCCGAACCCCTCTACTTTCATCTGTGCAGACCGCTGAGCATGGCACGCAAGCGGCGAGTGGCCTGCTCGGGGTCGGCGGCACCGGCGACCGCGCGGATGACGCACACGCGGCGCAAACCCGCGGCGACGAGCTGCGCGACGTTGGTTTCGTCGATGCCTCCGATCGCGAACACGGGCGCCGGCCCGACGGCCTCCGCGATCGCGGCGACGCCGGCGGGCCCGATGACCTGCTTCGAAGTCTTGATCGGTGTCGCGAAGGCGGGGCCGCTGCCCAGGTAGTCGGCGCCGCCGGCGATGGCGGATCGGGCTGCTTCGCGGCTGGACGCCGACGCCCCGATCAGCAACCGGTCGCCGGCGACGCGACGCGCTGAGGCGATCGTCAGGTCATCCGGTCCCAGGTGGACCCCGTCGGCTTCGCTGAGCAGCGCGATGTCGACGTGGTCGTTGACGACGAAGAGAACGCCCGCCAGCGCGGTGACAGTCCGGATGCGGCGCGCGAGATCCAGTAGCTCGCCTCGCGCGAGCGTCTTGTGGCGGAGCTGCACTATGTCCGCTCCCCCGCGCACTGCCGCGGTCGCGATGTCGACGACTTGATCCGGTGGCGCGTCCGGACTGATGACGTACAGGAGAGCGGCGAGCAGTCTGCTTTGCATCCTCTTGCTCACTTAAGCCCCTCACCCTAACCCTGCGCGCAAGCGGCGATGAGGATGGGACTTACTGATCGCTCCCCGATGGGGAGAGGGAATGCTATGCCGGGGTGGAGGCTGCGACGCGCGGTCCTCGGGCCCTCGGCAGCGCCGGGTGCTGCCACCTCCAGAGCAGGAGCAGGCCCGCTATCCCGAACGGGAGGCCGATGCCGCTGAGGATCCACAGCACGCACGTGAGCATCGCCAGGATCGCCCCCCAGTCGTGCTTCTGCCGGAGGCCGATCACGGCCAGCCCCTGCACCACCCAGATGGGGAGGCTGAAGAGCAAAGCGAAGGTGCCGATCCAGTACCAGCCGCCCGCGGGCACGGTGGGCGCGAGCTTGACCAGCAGAGCGGGCAGGTAGATGTAGAGAAACCACAGCCAGACGAGGATCACGGCCGCGCCGGCAATGGTCAGCCCGAGCAGGTAGGGCGGCGCCGACGGATGCTCTTTCGTGAAAGTCGAATCCACCCCTGGGTCCCAGCGCCGGTGCAGCGCCCACCAGGCCAGGGCTGCGAACGGGATGCCGATGACTGTGAAGACCCAGAAGCCCGACGAGATGGTGGCCACTGCGCGACCCCAGTGCTGCCTTGTGTACAGGCCGACGAGCGCGAGCGTCTGCAAGCCAAGCATCGCCAGCGAGGCCTCCCAGACAAACGCGTTCAGGGTCAGGTTCTCGACCAGGTGGGAGGAGTAGTCCCCGTAAATCACCGCGAGGGTCCAGGCGGCGGCCCAGGCCAGCGCGAGCAGGGTGCTGACAGCGAACGACACGATCAACCACCACGGCGCCTTCGAGGCAAGAGGCGGCTGCGCCGCGGCGGCTAGCGGCGGCTGCGCCCGGGCCGTGACGGCCACTAACTGAGGAGCTGGCGCAGTTTTTCGCGAAAGGCGGGCGGCGTGTCGCAGTCGCACGAGTGCCGGACGAGCCGTTTGAGCTCAGTCTGGAAGTCGTAGTGCTCCTGGCAGTCGGGACAGCCTTCGAGGTGGAGTTGGAGCTCAAGGACCTCCGTAGAGTTCAGCTCGCGGTCGACGAAGCGATCGAGCTTGTCCGCGCAGTCCTTACAGTTCATCGAACGTCCTTCCTTTCACGACTGCGGCACCTGTTGCCCGCCGTTGCCGCGGACGATACCTGATTCGACCGCATAGTCATAGAGGGATTTTTGTAGCTGCTGGCGGGCGCGGTGGAGGCGGGACATCACGGTGCCGATTGGAACGCCCAGCGCTTGCGCCGCATCCTTGTAGGAAAACCCTTCCACGTCGACTAGAAGTACAACCTCCCGGTGCAGCGGCGGAAGCGTCTCGACCGCCTTCACGACCTCCGACGCGGCGAGCTTGTCGAGGACGTCGGCCTCGGGCCGCGCACCCTCGTCGCGAAGCTTCTCGTAGAGCACGAACTCTCCGACGTCATCGAGGCTCACGTCCTCTTTCCGAGACCCCTTGAAACGGTCCCAGAACAGGTTGCGCATGATCGCGAAGAGCCAGGCCTTCATGTTCGTGCCCTGCTGATAGCTGTGCTGGTAGCGAAGGGCGCGCAGGTACGCCTCCTGGACGAGGTCCTGTGCCTGGTCCGGGTCACGGGTGAGCCGGAGGGCGCCTCGGTACAGGGTGTCGAGATGTGTCAATGCCTCTTCCGCAAAGGCAGTTTGTGCGGGACTTTCCGCCATCAGTAGTGCCAGTTTAGGGTCACCTGCCTTGCCTCATCTGGAATCACAAGGGGGTGGTGGCTATTCCGAATAGCGGCGTTCGACCCGAGAGCCGATGCTGGTCAGCACCTCGTATGAGATGGTGCCCGACCATCCGGCCACCTCTTCGGCGGTGATCCGGTCCTCGCCGTCGGCTCCGATCAGCGTCGCCACATCGCCCAGCTGCACACCGGGTACGTCGGTGACGTCGAGGGTGATGGCATCCATGCTGACGACGCCGATGAGCGGCGCGCGCCGGCCGCGCACGAGCACCTCGCCGCGGTTGGAACGAGCACGGTGCACGCCATCCGCGTACCCGATCGCCACCGTCGCCACACGCCTGGGACCGGGCGCCTTCCAGGTCGCTCCGTAGCCAACCGTGGCGCCGGCCTCGACCGTCTTGACGTGGGTGACGAGCGCTCGGAGCGCGAGGGCGGGTTTGGTGCCCGGCCACTCGCAGCCGTAGATCGCGATGCCGCAGCGCACGGCGTCGAGGGCGAAATCAGGGTGGCGCAGCACGCCGGCGGAGTTGCAGGCATGGCGAACCCCTGGGTCGACGTCGAAGCGGTTGAGGGTTTCCGTGAAGAGGTGGAACTGCCGGCGGGTCGTCGCATCGTCGGAATCGGCGCTTGCGAAGTGGGTCCATGTGCCCGCCAGGCGCAGGCCCAATGTTTGAACGATCAACTGCGCGAGACCCGGCGCCTCCTTCGGCGGGCAGCCAAACCGCCCCATACCCGTGTCGATCTTCAGATGGACCGGAACGTCCTTGGCAGCGTCGCGTAACGCGAACGCGAGCTCGTGGCTCGAGACTGCGATGCCCCAGCCGCCGCCGGCCGCTGCACGCGCCTGTTCGACTGTGAGCCCTCCCATGACGAGGATCTGGTCGGGCGGCACGAGGGCGCCGAGCTC
>JBGPEO010000120.1:0-8620 GCA_041482895.1 Candidatus Dormibacteraceae bacterium
ACGGAAAGGCTCGGCGCCAACGTCCAGCTGGTCGGCGACGACCTGTTCGTGACCAACGTTGCGCGATTGAAGCAAGGCATTGAGAAAGGCGTGGCCAACTCGCTGCTCGTGAAGGTGAACCAGATCGGCACGCTGACCGAGACGCTCGACGCGATCGACCTCGCGCGCCGCTCCGGGTACAGCTCGGTCATCTCGCACCGGTCGGGCGAGACCGAGGACACGACGATCGCCGACCTCGCTGTGGCGACAGGCGCGGGGATGATCAAGACGGGCGCGCCCGCCCGATCGGAGCGGGTCGCGAAATATAACCGCCTGCTTTCCATCGAAGCAGACCTGGGCGAGGCTGCCGTCTACGCCGGTCGCTCAAAACTGCGATGAGTCCCGGGCGCGGTTCCGCACGTTTGGTGCCAACCGCGCGGCTTGTCGCTTCAGATTCCGCATGTTTGGTGCCAAGCGCGCGGCTTGTCGCTTCAGATTCCGCACGTTTGGTGCCAAGCGCGCGGTTGGGGTCGACTTGAAGCAGCCGTCGCGCGCGGTGCACGCCGGCCACGACCTGAAAGCCCGGAGCCCGCTGGCGCCCGACCTGAGTCCAGCCGCCGTTCATGTGTACACGGACCTGGACGACTACGACGCGGTGGCGAAGGGAGAGCGCCCCGGCTACTACTACGGGCGCAACTCGAACAGCAATCGCGACATGCTCGAGAAAGCCGTGGCCGAGCTCGAAGGCGCCGAGGCCGGGCTCGCCACCGCCTCAGGCATGGCCGCGCTGCACGCTGTCATGCTGGCCCTGGTCCCGCGACCCGCCACCATCGTCGCCACCCGCGAGCTGTACGGGGGCACCATGGCGCTTCTGCGCCAGGACTTCGAGCCCGCCGGCTACGAAATCCACTTCGTCGACCTGGGAGACCTGGACGCTGTGCGTCGCGCGCTCGAAGGCGCAGGCCTCATCCTCGCGGAGACGATCACCAATCCCCTTTGCGCGGTGCCGGACATCGAAGCAATTGCGGCGATGGCACGCGAGAGCGGCGTGCCATTTCTCGTCGACAACACCTTTGCGTCACCCATCCTGTGCCGGCCGCTCGAGCTCGGCGCGACGGCGGTGATGCACAGCGCGACGAAGTTCATCGGTGGTCACTCTGACCTCGTCGCGGGCGTGGCGGCCGGCGATGCAAAGGTCATCGGCGCGGCGCGCGCCCGCTCCGTTCGCACGGGTACTACCCTCAGCCCGTTCGATGCCTGGCTTGCGCTTCGCGGATTGAGGACGCTCGACGTCAGGATGCGCAGGCACAGCGAGAACTCCCTCGCACTCGCTCACGCGATGCAGACGATGGCAGGCGTCGCCCGCGTGCACCATCCGTTGCTCGAGGGATCGCCTTCGTTCGCGGTCGCCAGGCGCCTGATGCCGCAGGGAGTGGGGGGGATGATGGCATTCGATCTCGCGGGAGGGCGGCCGGCGGTGCAGAGCATGATGTCGCGCTTTCACCTCGCAGCTTTCGCGGCGAGCCTTGGGGGCGTCGAGACCACGATCTCCTACCCGGAGATCACCTCGCACCGGTCGCTCACCCCACAGGAGCGCGCGGAGCTGGGCGTGACGGCGGGGACCGTGAGGGTTTCGGTCGGGATCGAGGATGCGGACGACATCATCGATGACTTCGCCCAGGCGCTGGCCGCCTCGTAGCTCCTTGGCTGTCTACACCGCGCTGCAGCTGTTCGAGGTGCTGGTCGCGAGCGCCATCCTGCTCTTCGGCGTCCTCCGACATTCGCCGACGATCACGCTGCTCGGCGCCGGCTATTTGATCGGAAAGGCCATCCTCAACATCCTCGCCCCCGAAGGCGGCACCGTCTACCGGCGATCCCTCATTGGCTACGGCTTCGCCGCCGTGTACGTCGTGGGCGCCTTCATCCTCGTTCACTTCAACGGTTGACCACGCTTTCGGCTGACTCCGGCTTTCTATCCTTTCTGTCATGCGGCCGAGCATCGTGACCACGGGAATCACCCAGCTGATCGGAAACACGCCGCTGCTGCGCATTCGCATGTTCGAGCGCGAATTTCCGGGCGTCGAGGTGTACGCGAAGGCCGAGTGGTTCAACCCCGGCGGGTCTGTGAAGGATCGCGCGGCCCTGTCCATGATCGAGGACGGGGAGCGGCGCGGCGCCCTCACGCACGACACGACGATCATCGACTCGACCTCAGGCAACACCGGGATCGCATACGCGATGGTCGCGGCCGCCAAAGGCTATCGCGTGAAGCTGGTCATGCCCGCGAACGTGAGCGCGGAGCGCAGGGCGTTGATCAGCGCCTACGGGGCGGAGGTGGTTTACAGCGATGCCGGCGAGGGATCGGACGGCGCGATCCGCCTCGTGCGCGAGCTCGTCGCCGCCGACCCCGAACTCTACTTCTATCCAGACCAGTACTCGAATCCGGCCAACCCACGGGCTCACTACGATGGCACCGCGGTGGAGATCCTTCAGCAGACGGCTGGGCGCGTGACGCACTTCATCGCGGGCCTCGGCACCACGGGAACGTTCGTCGGCACATCCAGCCGCCTCAAAGAGCACGATCCATCGATCAGGACCATCGCGGTCCAACCGGAGGATTCGTTCCACGGGCTGGAAGGGTTGAAGCACATCCCGACCTCGATCGTGCCGAAGATCTGGAATCCGAGCCTGGCGGACGAGATCTGGGATTGTCCGACGGAGCCCGCTTACGAGCTGGCTCGCGCCGTCGCCCGCACCGAGGGGGTGCTGGTCGGCCACTCGAGCGGCGCGGCGTTGTGGGCTGTGAGGCGCCTGGCGGCGACGATCGGCGAGGGCGTGGTGGTCACTGTCTTCCCCGACTCCGGAGACCGCTACCTCTCCACCGGCCTGTACGGTTCCCGGCACGGATGAAGATAAGCAAGACGGCGCTCGAGGCCATCGAGGAGCACGGCGCCGAGGGCTACCCGAACGAGATCTGCGGCATCATGATCGGTCCACCGAAAGGCGACCTGGTGACAGAGGTGAGGAGAGCTGGAAACATAATCGGGCAACCCCGGTCGCGCTGGTCATGGACAGCAGAACGGACAGTCGACCGCTACGAATTGGACCCGGTTGACCAGATCCAGGTGGAACGCGAAGCCCGATTGGCTGGCCTGGACATCATCGGGTACTACCACAGCCATCCAGATCACCCGGCGCAGGCGTCAAAGACTGACTCCGAGCTCTCGTACAGCGGATACGTGTACGTCATAGTCTCGGTTGACAACGGCAAACCAATCGATGTCAACGCGTTCGTCACCGAGCGCGATTACGGGCCGCTCGGGCCGGAGCCTCTGGAGGTCGTCGGCGCAAAACCGGTCTAATTGACCGCGTGCCACGCCCCATCGTCGCCATCGTCGGCCGCCCCAACGTCGGTAAATCGACGCTGTTCAATCGCATCCTGGGCTGGCGAAAGGCGATCGTCGATCCTCAGTCCGGGCTGACGCGCGACCGCCTGTACGGCGTCGCCGACTGGCGCGGCCGCGAGTTCACCGTGGTCGATACCGCCGGACTGGACCTGGACAGCGCCAAAGACTCCTCGCAGGAAGCGATCGAGGCCCAGAGCAAGGTCGCGATCGACCAGGCGCAGGTGATCGTCCTGTTGCTCGACGTCCGCCAGGGCCTGACCGGCGTCGACCGCGATATCGCGCAGCTGCTTCGCCGCTCCGGGCGGCGCGTTGTGGTGGCCGCGAACAAGGCTGACTCCCCGAGCGAGCGGCATTTCGCCCACGAGATCCTCGAGCTCGGCTTTGAAGAACCGTCGCTGGTCTCGGCCCAGCACGGAATCGGAGTCGGGGATTTCCTCGATCGCGTGCTGGAGGCGCTGCCGCCACCGGAGCTCGAGCCTCCGCTAGACGAGAAGGCCGACCGGCTCGCCATCATGGGACGGCCGAACGTCGGCAAGTCGTCGCTGCTCAACGCCCTGCTCGGTGACGAGCGAGCCCTGGTCAGCCCGGTGCCGGGGACGACGCGCGATCCGATCGACACCGAGCTCGTCTACGACGGCATCCCGGTGGTACTGATCGACACCGCGGGCATCCGGCGCAAGTCGTCCAACCGCGACCAGATCGAGCGCTACAGCCTGATGCGCGGCATCCACGCCATGGAACGGGCTGACACGGTGCTCCTCGTGATCGACGCGTCCGCCGGCGTGCTGGCCCAGGACCAGCACGTCGCCGGGTACGCGCTGGAAGCCGGGAAGGGCCTGGTCATCGTCGTGAACAAGATCGATCTTGTCGATCTAGCCGAACGCAAGCCCGCCCACTGGCGGACAGTGCTCGGCAAGGACTTCAAGTTTGCCCCGTTCGCGCCGGTGGTCGCCGTCTCCGCCAAGACGAGGGAAGGCATCGGCGGGATCATTCCGGCCGCGCTGGAGGTGGTAGGCCAGCGCCGGATCAAGATGCCGCCCAACGAGCTGAACCGGGTCCTTCGCGAGGCCTTCCTGTCACACCCCCCGCCGAGCTTCAAGGGCCGCAGGCTCAAGCTGGGGTACGCGACGCAAGCCTCAGGGGAGGCCCCGACGGTCGTGATGTTCGTCAATGACACGGGGCTGCTCCATTTTTCCTACAGGCGCTACCTCGAAAAGAAGATCCGCGATCGGTTCGGCCTGATCGGCAACCCGTTGAAGCTGGTGCTTCGTTCAGATACCGAGAAACGTGCCGGCGCCACGCGACAAGCGGTTCGAACCGACGCTAAACGAGGCAAGTAGCGCAGTCCCCTCCCCTGCAGGGGAGGGTCAGGGTGGGGGGCGAAACGAAACCCTCACGCGTTTACATTTCCATCATGTCCCGACGACAACCGTCTGACGGGCAGGTGATTTATTGATGGTATGGCCACGCAGGTGAGCTCCAAGGTCCTGGTCGTCGACGATGAGGTTCACATCGTCGAGCTGGCGCGGCTCTACCTCACGCGCGAGGGATACGAGGTCGAGGGCGTCGGCGACGGCGCGCAGGCCATGGCCAGGTTCGGCCAGATCAAGCCGGACCTCGTGATCCTGGACATCATGCTGCCTGGTATCGACGGTCTCACGATCTGCAAGGAGATCCGCAAGGTGAGCCAGGTGCCGATCATCATGCTCACCGCCCGCGACGAGGTCACCGACAAGGTGGTTGGGCTCGAGGTCGGGGCGGACGACTATCTGACCAAACCATTCCACCCGCAGGAGCTGGTCGCCCGCGCCAAGGCCCTCCTCCGGCGCGCTCGCGTCGAACCGGACCAGCCCAAGCTGATCCGCGCGGGCAAGCTCGAGGTGGACCTGGAGCGCCACGAGGTCCGGCACGGCAAGGCAAAGGTCCAGCTGCGCCCGAAGGAGTTCGACCTGCTCTCCCTGCTCGCAAAGCATCCCGGCCGCGTCTTCCAGCGCAGCGAGCTTCTGGACCTGGTCTGGGGTTACGACTTTCCCGGCTACACTCGCACCGTGGACGTGCATGTCCAGCAGGTCCGCGAGAAGCTCGCCGCGGCGAGCATCACCGACCCGAGCATCCAGACCGTCTGGGGCGTCGGCTACCGGCTGGAGCTGAGCGCCAGCTGACTCTCCGGCTGCGCCTCCTGGCGGCCGCCGCCGGCATCGTCGCCGTCAGCCTGCTCCTCGGCGGGCTGCTGACCTGGGTCCTGGTCCGCGACCTCGAGCTCCAGGGGGTCCAGGACCAGCTGGACAGGGGGGTGGTCACGGCGACCGCCCAGGTCCACAACCTGGAATGCTTCACCCGGCCGGCCAACGTGAACCCAGGCCCGGCCGGCTGCCGCCTCGACCAGCCTGTCGATTTCGAGGACCGGTTGAACTCATTCGTCGTGCCCACGTTGAGCGGCAACCGCCTGCTGCTCCTTGATGCGCAGGGTCGGATCGTCTACGACAGCGGCGGCACGGACATGTTCGTCACGGTGGTCCCGATCACCCCTTCCAAGCGTGTCGCCAATGTGGGCGAGGCGCGGACGACGCTGGGCGGCCAGCCATACATCGCGGCCGCGGTCAAGATCCCGCCGGCACGCGACCCGCTCGCCGCCACCTACGTCGTGCTGGCCCAGTCGCAGGCTCTGTCGGCCTCGGCTGCTGCCGGCGACCTGGCCGGGCGCCTGCTCGAAGCGGGTGGGGCCGCGCTCGTGGCGGCGATGCTCCTCATCCTCCTGGTCAGCCGCTCGCTCACGGGGCCGCTCACACAGCTCGCGGGCGCGGCGGAGGACATCGCGGCCGGCAACTACTCCCGCCGCGTAGGGATCCGAGGAAGTGACGAGATCGGGATGCTGGGTGCGGCATTCGACCGCATGGCGGAGGCAGTCGAGCGCGCGCGCAAGACGCAGCGCGACTTTCTCGCCAACGTATCGCACGAGCTGAAGACGCCCCTAACAAGCTTGATCGGGTTCAGCCAGGCCCTGGTCGACGGCAGCCTCTGGAGCGAGACCGAGCGCACCCGGGCGGCGACCATCATCCACGAAGAATCCGAGCGGGTCCTTCGCATGGCTCAGGAGCTGCTAGACCTGGCGCGGGTCGAGGGCGGCTCGATCTCGCTGCACATCACGGCGGTGGACCTCGGAGGCCAGCTTGAGCAAGAGCTCGAGATGATCCGGCCCCGCGCGAAGAAGCGCCGGCTCGAGCTGAACGTCGCCGAGCCCAAGAACATACCCCCGGTAGCGGCTGACCCCGAGCGCCTCCACCAGGTCATCGACAACCTGCTCGACAACGCGGTCAAGTACGCGCCAGAAGGGAGCGCTATCAAGATCTCGACGCTCTCGAACGTCTCAGGCGTGGAGGTCATCGTCGCCAATGCCACCGGCGCGCACAAGCCGGATTCCGAGCGGATATTCGAGCGCTTCTACCGAGCGGATCCTTCCCGTTCGGCGGCCGCCGGCGGCGTCGGCCTTGGTCTCTCCATCTCACGGGAGCTCACCGTGGCCATGAAAGGCAGGCTCTGGGCGGACTTCGACGAGTCCGGCGACCTCCGGCTGCACCTGCTCCTGCCGGCGGCGAAGAAGCCGGACGACGCCCGAATCGAAGCGCTCGCTCCGGCGGTGGACCCTGTGCCTAAAGCGAGCTAGCGCGGCGCGCCCGGCGCCGGCTGTATACGGCCACCGTCGCGATGAACAAGCCACCGGCGACCGCGAGCACGACTTTTGCCCATATTGGAAGGGGTCGCAGGTAGGTCGGACCGACGTAGACCGAAAGGACGCTGACCCAGACTGCGAGCACAACACCCACCAGCGCCGAATCGCGCCTTGACATCAGCGCAATTATGCGTCTGCTATCGGGCCGCTGGAACCACCAGGGTGACGGGGTTTTCGATCAGGCGCTTGACCTCGGCCATGAACTGCGCGGCCGTCGCTCCGTAGAACACGCGGTGATCGACGGAAAGGGTCATCCGCATCACCTTGCCGGGCACGATCCGCCCGTCCTCGACCACCGGCACGTCCTTGATGGCACCCACGGCGAGGATCGCGGCCTCCGGCGGGTTGATGATCGCGACGAACTCGTCGACCCCGAACATTCCGAGGTTCGAGATCGAGAACGTCGCGCCGCTGAGGTCGCCTTCCCCGGGCCGGCCTGAGCGGGCGCGCTCGATCACCTGGCGCGACTCGATGGAGATCTGGATCAGGTCCTTCATGTCCGCGTCGTGAACCACGGGGACCAGGAGGCCCATGCCCGTGCTTGGAGCGACCGCGAGGCCGACGTTGACCGCGCGCTTGCGCTGGAAGCGCCCGTCGGCCCATGAGGTGTTGACCTCCGGAAACTTCCGCAGCGCGAGCGCGCAAGCACGCACCAGCATGTCGGTCATGGTCACCTTGTCGGCGCCGGGGACGGATTCCTTCAACTGCTGACGCATGCTGACCGCCTCATCGACTCGGGCCTCGACCGTGACCGTGAACTCGGGCACCGTCGACTTGGCCTCCGCCATCCGCCTGGCGATGGTCGCCTGCATGCGAGTGGGCTCGATGACCTCGACGTCCGGACCGGATGGTCGCGGAGCGGCGGGTGTGGGGCGGCGTCGTTCGCCCGTCGTCTTGCCGCCCGCAGCAGCGAGCACGTCTTCTTTGACGATCCTGCCCTCAGGCCCGCTGCCCTTCAGGGATGCAATGTCGACGCCCATCTCGGCAGCGATCCGCTTGGCGAGCGGCGAGGCTTTGACGTGCTGCCCATCGTCAGCGCTCGAGACGGCGGTCTCAGGTGCTCTCTCGTCGATTTCTTGTTTTTCATCCTGCGCCGGCTCCTCCGGAGGAGGGGCAGAAGCGGCGGCGGCCGGCTTCTCTTTCTCAACCGCCGGTGGGGGAGCCTCGGCTTGCTTCGCTTTGGCCGCGGCGGGAGGAGTCTTCGCCTTCTCTTTCGCCGGGGCCGCGGATGGTTCGCCAATCGTGGCGATCGGCGCCCCGATCTTGGCCGGCACGCCTTGCTCGACCAGGATCGACAGCACGCCGCCCGTCTCGGCCTCGAGGTCGAAGGTGGCCTTGTCCGACTCCACCTCTGCGAGCACGTCGCCCGCCTTCACCTCGTCACCGGTCTTCTTCTTCCACTCGACGATCGTGCCCTCCTCCATCGTGTCGGAGAGCTTCGGCATGTTGACGTCAGGCATGGATCTACTTTCCTACGACGGTGCGAATGAGCGTCTTGATGTCT
>JBGPEO010000121.1:0-8592 GCA_041482895.1 Candidatus Dormibacteraceae bacterium
AGAACGCGGTCAAGATCGCCCGCGCTTTTACCGGCCGCCCCGCCGTGATCAGCTTCCGCGGCAGCTTCCACGGGCGGACGCTCCTCACCCTCAGCCTCACCGGCTCCGTCAGCCCCTACAAGCAGAACTTCGGCCCGTACGCGAGTGAGATCTACCAGTCCCCGTTCCCCTACGAGTACCGCGGCTGGAACACGGATCGCGCCATCGCTTCGCTCGAGAGCCTGTTCGAATCAGAGGTTTCGCCCTCCCGGGTCGCCGCGGTGATCATCGAGCCAGTCCTGGGCGAAGGCGGCTTCGTCCCCGCGCCGCCCGACTTCCTGCGCCGCCTCCGTGAGCTAACCTCGCGCCACGGCATCCTGCTGATCGCCGACGAGATCCAGAGCGGCTTCGGACGCACCGGCAAGTTCTTCGCCATCGAGCACTCGGGCGTGCAGCCCGACCTCGTCACGGTCGCCAAGAGCCTGGCCGCCGGCTTCCCGCTGTCCGGCGTCGTCGGGCGTGCCGAGGTGATGGATGCTCCGGACCCCGGTGGTCTCGGCGGCACCTACGGCGGCAACCCGGTCGCCTGCGCGGCGGGCATCGCCGTGATGGACGTCATGCGCGACGAGAAGCTGCCCGAACGCGCCATGCGCATCGGCTCGATCCTCGAAGAGCGCATGGAGAGCTGGAAAGCCGAGCACGACATCGTTGGCGATGTGCGCGTGGTAGGAGCGATGGCGGGAATGGAGCTGGTGCGCGACCGCGCAACGAAAGAGCCCGCCGACAAGGAGACGGCGCGAGTCCTCGCTGTCGCGCGAGAGAAGGGCCTGATCTTGCTTCGCGCCGGCACGCACCACAACGTCATCAGGACGCTGATGCCGCTTACGATCCCGGACGAGCAGCTTCACGAAGGGCTCGACATCCTGGGCGCGGCACTCGGCGAGGTCGCAACCGAGTCCAAGGCAGGTCGGAAGTAGGGAGGGGAATGTGAGCACCACGCTCAAGCGCCACGAAATGTTCATCGGGGGCGAGTGGACGCCCGGCACCGGCGGCGAGACGCAGGAGATCATCAACCCGGCGACCGGCAAGGTCATCGCGCACGTGCCCAAGGGAACTGAGCAAGACGTCGACCGCGCCGTCGCCGCCGCGCGCAAGGCCTACGACGACGTGTGGTTCGACAGCACTCCTCGCGACCGCAGCGAGCGACTGCTCAAGCTCGCGAGCGCTATCGAGGAGCACGGAGACGAGCTCGCCCGCATCGAATCCGACAATGTCGGCAAGCCGCTCGCGGCGACGAAGTCCGAGGAGATCCCGCCGATCGCCGACTGCTTCCGCTTCTTCGCGGGCGCGGCTCGCGCGCTCGAAGGCCGGGCGGCCGGCGAGTACATGGCAGGCTTCACGAGCTTCCTCCGGCGCGAATCCCTCGGAGTCATCGGCTCGATCGCCCCCTGGAACTACCCCCTGATGATGGCCGCGTGGAAGATCTGTCCCGCGCTGGCCGCTGGTAACACGGTTGTTCTCAAGCCGTCGGAATGGACTCCGCTGACGGCCCTAAGGCTCGCGGAGCTGGCGGCGGACATCCTGCCCCCAGGCGTCTTGAACGTGATCACCGGCGACGGCGAGCCGGTGGGGGCCGGCCTGGTCCGACACCCGGGAGTCGCGATGGTCTCGCTGACCGGCGACGTTGCCACCGGCAAAGAGATCGCGCGCACGGCCGCGTCAACGCTAAAGCGGGTCCACCTCGAGCTGGGCGGCAAAGCCCCCGTGATCGTCTTCGACGACGCCGACCTCGAGAAGGTCGTGGAGTGGATCAAGATCGGCGGCTTCTTCAACGCCGGCCAGGACTGCACGGCCGCCACCCGCATCATCACCGGACCGAAAATCCACGACAAGCTCCTGGCCGATCTCGTCCCCGCGGTCAGCTCGCTCAAGGTCGGAGACCCGCTTGCCGACGACACCGAGATGGGCCCTCTTGTGTCAGAGGAGCAGGCGGTTCGCGTATCCGGCTTCGTCGATCGCGCGCGCAAGGCCGGAGCGGAAGTACTCACCGGAGGCGCGCGGATCAAGAAGGCCGGCTCGTGGTACGCGCCGACGGTCGTCGTGCCGCACGGACCGCAAGACGAGATCGTGATGAAAGAGGTGTTCGGTCCGGTCGTCACGGTGCAGCAGTTCAGCGACGAGGAGCAGGCGCTCAAGTGGGCGAACAGCGTCGATTACGGCCTCGCCGCATCGGTATGGACGCGCGACGTCGGCCGCGCGCTGCGGATGGCTCGCCGGCTGCAGTTCGGAACGGTCTGGATCAACACGCACATCCCGCTCGTCAACGAGATGCCGCACGGCGGCTACAAGCAGAGCGGGTACGGCAAGGACATGTCGATCTACTCCCTCGAGGAGTACACGCAGATCAAGCACGTAATGGCGTCCCTCGACTGAGCGACACTCCCGCGCTGCGGCTTCAGGGGATCCGTAAGAACTACGGCAGCGTGGTCGCGGTCGCGGGCGTCGACCTCGTCATCGAGGAGGGCGAGTTCTTCACGCTCCTCGGCCCTTCGGGTTCCGGCAAGACGACGCTTCTACGGATGATCGCCGGCTTCGAGCGTCCCGACGCGGGCCGCATCGAGCTGGGCGGCCGCGATGTCACGTACTTGCCGCCGCACCTCCGGGACACCAACACAGTGTTCCAGGACTACGCGCTCTTCCCGCACATGAGCGTCGGCCAGAACATTGGGTACGGCCTGCGGATCAAGGGCATCCCTGGCGCCGAGCGCCAGAAACGTGTCGACCGCGCCCTGCGCATGGTGAGGCTGGAAGGATTGGACAAGCGGCGCCCCAACCAGCTCTCGGGCGGCCAGCGGCAGCGCGTGGCCCTCGCCCGCGCGGTCATCAACGAGCCGGAGGTGCTGCTCCTCGACGAGCCACTCGGCGCCCTCGATTTGAAGTTGCGCCAGGAGATGCAGATCGAGCTGAAGCAGATCCAGAAGGAGGTTGGCATCACCTTTGTCTATGTGACCCACGACCAGGAGGAAGCCCTGACCATGAGCGACCGCGTCGCGGTCATGTCCAACGGGCTCATCGAGCAGATCGGGAGCCCGGTCGAGGTCTACGAAAAGCCCGCCTCCGAGTTCGTCGCCGGGTTCATCGGCATCTCCAACGTGCTGCTTCGGGACGGCGTGCGGTTCGTGGTCCGTCCGGAGAAGATCCGCATGCTCACCGAGGACGAGGCGCCAGGGCCCGGCATGCAGGTGGAACCCGGCACGGTAGAGGAGGTTGTGTACGTGGGCATGTCCACGCGCTACGTCGTGCGTCTCGACCGAGGCGAGCACCTGGTCGCGGTACGCCAGAATATGGACGCCGCGGGCGACGCGGCGAGCTTCCAGGGCCGGCGGGTAAGGCTGGCCTGGACGGCAGATCACACGTACGTACTCGAGACGAAGGAGAAATAAGGAAGATGGGTGTTAGACAGGCCGGCTGGATCCGGCTCGGATGTTCGGCCGCGGCGATCTTGCTCACTGCGACGGCGTGCGGGTCCACCGCAACGCCCAGCGGGCCGACCCTGCAGGTGCCGCCGACGGCAAAGATCGCGCCGCCGACTTCGATCGGGGCCGGCGAGGGCCAGCTGAACCTCGTCCTGTGGGACGGCTACGCCGACAAGTCATGGGTCGATCCATTCACAACGGCGACCGGCTGCAAGGTCAACCAGCATCCCGCCGGCTCATCGGACGAGATGGTGAGCCTCATGAAGGATGGGGGCGGCGGCAACTGGGACATGGTCTCGGCTTCGGGTGACGCGGACCTCCGCCTCATCTACAGCGGCGACGTGAAGCCCATGAACACCGCGTTGATCCCGGACTGGACCAACTTCCAGCCGTACTTCCAGGCTCCCCCGTACAACACCATCGCCGGGATCCACTACGGCATCTCCCTGCAGTGGGGTCCCAACACGCTGCTCTACAACACCAAGAAGTTCGTCAACCCGCCGACGAGCTGGGCCGTCATCTATGACCCGGCCAACAAGGGCCTGGTCACGGTGCCGGACAACCCGATCCAGATCGCCGACGCGGCGCTGTACCTGAGCAAGACCAAGCCGAGCCTCAAAATCACGGATCCATATGAGCTCACGCAGCCGCAGTTTGACGCGGCGGTCGCCCTTCTGAAGGCCCAGCAGCCGTTGATCAAGAAGTACTGGGGGCTGGCGACAGACGAGATCTCGCTGTTCCAGAACGGCGACGTTACCGTCGGCGCGGCGTGGCCCTACCAGACCATCCAGCTCAAGCTGGCAGGGGCACCCGTCGAGGAAACCATCCCGAGCGAGGGCGCCACGGGGTGGGCGGACACCTGGATGCTGGCCACCAAGGCCACGCACCCCAACTGCGCATACCTCTGGACCAAGTGGGTGAGCACCCCCAAGGTGCAGGCGATGCAGGCTCTTTCCTTCGGTGAGACGCCCGTCAACATCAAGGCGTGCGCCGAGATGGAGGCGCTCCAGGCGGGGTCGTGCGCGCAGTACCACGCCGACAAGGGGGCCGCGTATTTCGACTCGATCGAGTTCTGGAAGACGCCGATCGCGCAGTGCCCGGACGGCACCACGGTTTGCATCCCGTACGACCAGTGGGTCTCGGCCTGGACCACGATCAAGGGCTAAATGTCAGCTGAAGCGGTAAGACGGCCTCGTCCCAAGGGGGGCGGGGCCGTCCCTTTTCGCTCGATCCTGTGGCGCTTCCCGTGGCTGCGCCCGCTCCTCCTGCTCACGCCGCCGATGGCGTGGTTCGTCCTGGTCTACCTGGCGTCGCTGGTCCTGCTGCTCATCACCGCTTTCTGGTCGATCGATCCCTTCACGACGCAGATCGTCCAGGTCTGGAACACGAACAACTTCCAGGTCATCCTCAACGAACCGACCTACCGGACGATCATCGGCCGCACCGCCGGGCTCGCGGCGCTCGTGACCGTGACCGACATCGTCCTGGCGTTCCCGCTCGCCTACTACATGGCAAAGGTCGCGTCGCGCCGGACGCAGAGCCTGATCTTCGCCGCAGTGCTGCTCCCGCTCTGGGCCAGCTACCTCGCGCGGGTGTACGCGTGGATCCTCATCCTCAACCACACTGGGGTCCTGAACTGGAGCCTGCAATCGATCGGGCTGCCCGCGGCGAACATCGGCTACACGAACACCGCAATGTGGCTGGTCTTCTCCTACATCTGGCTGCCGTTCATGATCATCCCCACCTACGCCGCCCTTGAGCGAGTCCCCGATTCGCTGCTCGAAGCGGCTGCGGACCTCGGCGCGCGGCGCTGGCGCACGACGCTTGATGTCGTTCTGCCGCTGGCCCTGCCTGGCGTCGTAGCGGGGTCGATCTTCACGTTCTCACTGACGCTCGGCGACTACATCACGCCGATCCTGGTCGGCGGGGCCAACTCGCAGTTCATCGGCAACGTCGTGTACAGCAACGTCGGCATCGCGAACAACATCCCGTTCGCCGCGGCGCTGGCCATGGTTCCTGTCGTGATCATGGCCGTCTACCTATTGACGGCCCAGCGCCTGGGCGCTTTCGAGGCGCTGTGAGCGTCGGGTTCTGGTCGGCGATGGCGCTGCGGGCCTGGGCGGCCTTCGTTCTTCTCTTCCTGTTCATCCCGATCCTCTTGATCTTCTTCTACGCATTCAATACATCGAACATCGAGAGCTGGCCCATCCCGGGCCTCACCACCAAATGGTTCGGCGCGACGTGGAACGACCCCAACGTCCGCACGGCACTGCTGCTTTCCGTCCAGGCCGGCCTCGCCGCCACCGCCATAGCGCTGGTCTTGGGTTCGTGCGCGGCTTTCGCGATCAATCGAGCGTCGTTCTTCGGACGTGACGCTGTGAGCCTTCTCTTCGTCCTGCCGCTCGCACTCCCTGGGATCATCACCGGCATCGCGCTGAACGCGTTCTTCAGCTTCGGCGGCGTGACCCTCTCGATCTGGACGATCATCGTGGGCCACGCAACGTTCTGCATGGTGGTCGTCTACAACAACGTGCTCGCGCGACTCCGGCGGACGCAGGGCTCGCTGATCGAAGCGGCGATGGACCTCGGAGCGAACGGGTTCCAGGTCTTCCGTGACGTCACGCTGCCGCTGATCTCCACCGCGGTCGTGGCGGGCGCGATGCTGGCGTTTGCGCTCTCGTTCGACGAGGTGATCGTGACCACGTTCACGGCGGGCGCCCAGAGCACGCTGCCGATCTGGATCTTCGGCCAGATCCGCCACGGAATCCTGCTCCCAGAAGTGAACGTGGTGGTCTCGTTCGTAATCCTGGTAACAATCATCCCGGTAGTAATAGCCGCGCGCCTAACAGGCGGAGGCGGAACCGCGAGAGTCCCAGCCGCGCGCTAGTCCGAAGAGCGCGGAAACGCACGGTTGGCGCCAGACATTCGCAAAAAGAACCCGGCAAGAGCACGGGTGGCGCCAAACGTGCGGAAAGTGGCGGGCTAGGCGCCGCCGGCTGAATAAGCCACGTCAGTGGATGAACTGGGGAATCACGACCGATGCCGCCCAGAGTGCCAGACCGACGGCAATCAAGCCGATTTTCTTGTAACCCCATCCGATGGCGCCCAACACAAAGACGATGAAAGCGAGGATCAACAGGATGAGTCCCAAGCTCAGGCTTCCGAGCCCTCTTGCGACTAGCTCAGAAAGCACCCAAAGGGCTAGACCGGCGGCGATCAGGTCTGTCTTCTTGTAACTCAAGCCGATCGCGGCGACTACGAAGACAATCAGGGCAATGATCTGCAGAAGCTCTGTAAAACTCATGCCGGGTATTGTCTGCTACCGGCTCGCCGATCTCAACAGATTCACAGCTTCAGACTATTGGGCATGACCGCCCCCCAAGCTGAGCTTAACCTCGCCGGCAACGCCCTCACGCCCGGCGCCCAGCGCAGCTGGTGGCTGCGCGAGGCCCTCGCCCACGAGACCGGCCCCGACTGCCCGGCCCTGCAAGAGGACATCAAAGCCGACGTGGTCATCGTCGGCGGGGGCTTCACCGGCCTCTGGACAGCCTACTTCCTAAGCGAGATCAAACCCGATCTCGGGATCGTCGTCCTGGAACAGGACATCTGCGGCGGAGGGCCCAGCGGCCGCAACGGCGGTTTCGCAAGTGGATGGTGGGACGAGCTGGACGGCCTGGTCACGCTCTATGGGGCGGAGGCCGCGGTTAAATCATGTCGCGCCATCTCCGAGAGCATCAACTCGATCGGCCAGTTCTGCTGGACCCACGGAATCGGCGCATGGTTCAAGCGCGCCGGCTACATGTACGCAATCACCGCAAATGCGCACGAGAAGCTGTGCCAGGAGATGGTCGCGCTGGCCCACGAGGTCGGCGCCCCAGACGAGATACGCGAGCTGACCACGGCCGAGGTCCGCGCCCGCTGCGCCTCGCCGGCATTTCGCGGCGGAGCCTTCATGCGCGACGGCGCATCGGTGCAGCCCGGTCTGCTGGTGCGAGGCCTGCGTCGCGTGGTCCTCGAGCGCGGGGTGAAGATCCACGAAGGGACCACGGTGACCGGCGTCGAGGCAGGACCGCCCGCAGTGGTGAGAACGCCGCACGGGGCCGTGCGCGCGAAAAACGTCGTGCTGGCGCTCAACGCCTGGGCGACCGGCTGGCCGCAGCTGCAGCGCAGGCTCGTTGCGTGGAGCTCCTACATCGTGCTGACCGCGCCGGCTCCCGAGCGCCTCGCGGCGATCGGCTGGACCGGCGGGGAGCTCATCTCCGACTTTCGGACCTCGTTGCGCTACTTCAGGACGACGCGTGATGGCCGCATCGCTTTTGGCGGCGGAGGTGGACGCGCGCGACCAACAATCGACGACGCGTTCACCCACGACGCCCGCGCTGTCACCGAGGCGGCGCAGGGCTTTCGCCTCATGTTCCCGAGCTTCGCCGACGTCCCCCTCGAAGACGCGTGGGGAGGACCGATCGACGTCTCGCCCACGCACCTGCCGGTGTTCGGCACCCTCGAGCCGGGCAACCTCTTCTACGCGCTGGGCTACACGGGCAACGGCGTCGCACCAACGCACCTGGCGGGACAGGTCCTGGCCGACCTCGTGATGGGCCGCGACACCGACACGACCAGGCTGCCGATGGTCAACCCACCCCCGAGACTGTTCCCCCCACAGCCATTCCGCTCCTGGGGAGCAGCAGTCGTAAGGCGAGCGATGATCGCAAAGGAAACGGCCGAAGAGCAAGGCCGAAGACCAAACCCGCTGATCAATCAGCTGGCAAGAATGCCCCGCCGGATGGGGTACCTACTGGGGCATTAGTCCCCCTCTCCCGCATAGCGGGAGCGATCAGCAGGTCCCATCCTTATCGCCGCTTGCGCGCAGGGTCGGGGAGAGGGGCGAGAAAGAAATATGCAGTCAAACCCCCGCCAAGTCACGTTGCGCCGTGCAGCAATATCGGCGTCCTTCTTGAAAGCGATTCCCTGTGCCGCGCTTGGGGGCTATTTCATATGGTCGTTGACGACGCCGATGGACGCTCTCGTCGGCATGTTTACCCTCGGCATAGCAACATTCTTGCTGTACGGCGGAGTTGCCTATTTGTTGGCAGCGTTCTTATTAGCCGGCGGTCCTTCCTTTGGCGATTCAGCGGCG
>JBGPEO010000122.1:0-8415 GCA_041482895.1 Candidatus Dormibacteraceae bacterium
CGGCGGGCCCGAGGCATCCGACGATCAGTGGCAGCGCATCTGGGACGTCAACCTGATGAGCCATGTCTTCGTCGCACGTCACGCGCTGCCGGGCATGTTGAAGAGAGGCGAGGGCTATCTCCTCGGCACGGTTTCCGCCGCCGGTCTGCTCAACCACGTTTTCGCAGCCCCGTACGGCGTCACCAAGGCAGCCGCCCTTTCGCTGTTCGAGTGGCTCTCGATCGCGCACGGCGAGCAGGGCTTGCGGGTTTCGTGCCTCTGCCCGCAAGGGGTCAAGACCGACATGCTCGCCGCCGAGCGGAAGCTTGGCCTCAACTTCTTGACCGAGAGCGCGCTCGAGCCCGACACCGTGGCCGAAATCGTCTTGCGGGGAATCCACGACGAAAAGTTTCTGATCCTTCCCCACCCTGAGGTGGCCGAATACTTTCGTCGCAAAGCCGAAGACTATGACCGCTGGCTGAGGGGAATGCGCCGCCTCCGGGCCAGCATCGCCCGCCCCACGGCCTAGAGTGCGCCGCCTCTCCCTGGTAGCGGGCGCCGCGCTGATCGTCATCGCGTTCGCTGCTGCGAGTCGCGTGGCGGACACCCGCGACGGTCTCATCGCGGAGGTCGTCACCCTGATGGCCGGCCTCGTGGGGGTGAGCGCCCTTCTCTACGGACTGCTGGCAGGAGCCGCCCGTCCGGCACCGAGGCCGTCGACTCCTGCGCCAGTCCGACCGCCATCGAGCAGGGAATTCACGATCGGCGTGGCCGGCCTCGGGTTGGCGGTTCTACTCCTCGGCGGGCTTGCGATCAGCGCGGGCTGGCAGTGGGCTGCCCTTGGGTTGGTGATGCTCCTCCCCATGATCGCCGGCAGTGCCTTTCTTTGCGGTCGATTCCTTCGCGCTCGCTAGGTCTTCGGTGACTCAGGCGCTGAGTGCGAGCACCTCTCCGACCAGGTAGAGGGAACCGCAGACCAGCACGTTGCCGCCCGGCCCTGCCATTTCGCGGGCTCGGTCCAGAGCTGCGGCCGCCGGGACGATCGCGTGACCTTGAGCGCCGTACATCTCCGCGAGCAGGTCGGCTTTGACGGCGTGGCCGGCTGCACTGGCCGGCTCGGTGAACACTGCGCCGTCCGGGCTCAGCGTTCGCAGCGCGGCGAGAAGCTGCGAAGGATCGCGTTCGGTCAGCATCGCGAAGACCGCGACCAGGCGCTCGGTCCCGATCAGCCGGCGAAGTGCGACTCCGGCCTTCGTCATCGCGGCGGGATTGTGGCCGCCGTCCAGGATCACTCGCGGCCGGTTGGCGATGACCTGCAGGCGTCCAGGCCAGACCGTCGCCGCCACCCCGGCGCGAATTCGATCGTCGGTGACGCTGTCGAGCACGTGCGCCGACGCGATCGCGAGGGCGGCGTTGGCAGGCTGATAGTCGCCCACCAGCGGAAGGAAGAGGTCCCTGTGCTCGAAGCCAGGTCCAGTCACGTCCATAACATGACCATCCCATCCGCGCGACTTCGACTCGACCTGAATCTCCCGACCGAGAACCCACACCGGTGCACCCGCCGACCGCGCATGCTCCTCGACGATCGAGAGGGCCGAGCCCTCGCAGCCGGTGACGACACTGTTGCCGGGCTTGATGATGGCCGCCTTTTCGTGGGCGATCTGCTCGATGGTGTCGCCCAGGTATTTCTGGTGGTCCAGGTCCACATTGGTGATCACCGCCACACCGAGATCGAGCGCGTTGGTCGCGTCAAGCCTGCCGCCCAGCCCGACCTCGCAGACCAGCTGGTCGATTCGTGGGGCCAGAAACGCAAGCGCCATCGCAGTCAGCATTTCGAACTCCGTCGCCTGGCCCATCTCAGCGGCGATGGAGTCGAGCACCGGCATCAAGGACTCCAGCGTCTCGACGAATTCGTGCTCGGAGATTGGCCGGCCGTTGAGCTCGATGCGCTCGGTGTAGGAGACCAGGTGCGGCTTCGGCATGAACCCGACGTTTCGTCCGGCCGCCCGGAGGATCGCGGCCAGGCACGCTCCCGTCGAGCCCTTCCCGTTGGTGCCGGCGATCAGGGCACCCCTGAGGCCGCGGTCGGGCGCGCCCATGCGATCGAGGATCGCCCGGGTCCTCTCGGTACCGAGCTTCATCCCAAAGCGTCCCTGCTTCGAGATATAGGAGAGGGCCTCCGCGTATGTCATGAGTTGACGGTTAGGCGGCGAGCACGGCTTCAAACGCGGTGATATCTGATTCGATCGGAACCTCGCGCATCATGCTGAGGCCGGCCTGAGCCAGAAGCTCCCGATACTCGTTCGCCGTCCGCTCCTTCCCGCCGAGGACGACCATCATGTGGACGTCCCCCATAACGGTCGTAAACGCCTCATCGGGGTTTTCGACTCGTTCAGGCAGCTTTCGTTCCAGAAGGACGAGTCGAGATTTCGAGTGCATCGCGCGAACGCAGCTTTGAAGTATGGCTAGCGCGCGCTCGTCGTCCCAGTCATGCACTATCGACTTGAGCATGTAAAGGTCGGCCCCCGAAGGCACGGCTGCAAAGAAGCTCCCTTCCTGGAGCGTCACGCGCTCTGAAACACCCGCCGCCACGAGCTTTTCGCGGGCCCCTACCAGCCCTTGAGCCAGGTCGAAGAGGACGCCTCGCAGATCAGGGTGAGCTCGAAGGACGGCCATCAACACGGCCCCGTTGCCCCCACCGACATCCACGGCAGTTCGGACACCGGTGAAGTCATAGACCGCCGCGAATGTCGCGGCCACGCGGGTCGAGAACTCGACCATGGCTGCGTTGAAGTGCGCCGCCATCGCAGGATCCTCGCCGATCCTGTCGAAGTGGCTCTTTCCGTACATGTGCTCGTAAGCAGACTTACCGGTGCGCAAGGAGTACATGAGGTCGCCCCACGCCTGGTAACCCTCTTCGCTGAGCATGATCGTCATGTTGCGAAGGCCAGGTTTGTCCGATCGAAAGCTGTCTGACAACGGGGTCGGACCAAACCTTCCATCGGGCATCTCCACAAAGACGCCCCATACAGCGAGCCCGCGCAGCATCCTGCGCAGCGAACCGGGATGCGTTCCGGTTTGCGCCGCGAGCTCATTAGCGGTTTTCGCGCCGCCGGCGACCAGGTCAGGTAGCAGCAACCGGCAAGCGGCGACGGTCATCTGGTACGCCCGGAATCCGCTCATCAGTCGCTGAGCTTCCAGCGAAGGACCTTTCGACATACCGCGCCCATTCTGACGGGCAGCGATATCGCGGCCTACGGACGCCGGCGCACCTCGGCCTCGTATGTGTTCTTGATCAGCATCGCCCTGGTCATCGGTCCGACGCCGCCGGGGTTCGGCGTCAGCCAGCCGGCCACCTCTGCGACGCCAGGTCCGAGGTCTCCGACCTGGCGACCGTCAGACCAGTTCGTGCTCACGTCCACAACCACCGCGCCCGCCTTGACCATGTCCCTGGTGATGAGATTCGCCTTTCCTGCAGCCGCCACGAGGATGTCTGCGTTGCCGGTGTGACCCGACAGGTTCCTGGTCCGCGTGTGGCAGACGGTCACGGTGGCGTTGCGCCGCATGAGCAGCAGCGCGGTTGGTTTGCCGACGAGGTTGCTCCTGCCGACGACCACCGCGTTCGCGCCATCGATTGGAATCCCTGTGCGTTCGAGCAGCTCGATGATGCCCGCGGGCGTGCACGGCTCGACACCGCCGGCGAATCCAAGTGCGACACGTCCCGCATTCATTGGGTGGAAACCGTCCACGTCTTTCACAGGGTCGAGAGCGAGCACGACACGCGTCATATCGATCTGGCTTGGCGCGGGCTGCTGGACGAGGATTGCGCTGACGGTTTCGTCCGCATTCAAAGCTGCGACCAGGTTCACAAGCTCCTGGGTCGTCGTGGTCACCGGCAGTCGGTGATCCTCGGATTCGATGCCGGCCTGCCGTGCGTTCCTCTGCTTCAGCTCGACGTATTGCGCTGAACCCGGATCATCGCCGACCAGGACCGTCGCGAGCTTCGGCCTCGAGCCGCCGGCAGCCACACGTGCGGCGACCGCCTGAGCAACCTCTTCGAAGATCTGCTTGGCGACGGCTCTCCCGTCGAGGACGCGTGCGGTCACCGGCTAATTGTCGCGGGTCGTTCCGGGTCCGTCGAACCGACTCAGTTGAGGCCGAGCTCCTGGCGCGCTGCTTCGGTGATGACGCGCATCACCTCACGAAGGTCAATGCCCGTCTCGAGGGAGATCCGCCGGCAGTCGTCGTACTCCGGCGACGCGTCGACCGGCTTGCCCTCGAATTCCTTCACCTTCACGCGTGCCACGCCGAGTTTCGTCTGGACCTCGACAGTCTTCCGGTGGGCGATCACGCGCTGGGCGCTCGTGACCCGCACGCCGAGTGTGGTGGAGTGCCGGAGGAGATGTTCGGCGAGCTGTGCGGCGAGCTCTGGGGGCGAGAGGACCGAGATGAGGTGGCCAGGCCGGCCCTTCTTCATCAGGGTCGGGGTCACGCTGACGTCCAGCGCTCCAGCGCTCATGAGGTCCTCGCACAGCGGCGCGATCAGGTTCGGCGCCATGTCGTCGAGATTGGTTTCGATCAGGGTGACGCCGGCATTGGTCTCGACTCGGTCACCAACCCACACGGCGAGCGCGTTCCCGGGGGACTCGCGGGCGCCGATTCCATATCCGATCGAGCGCAGGGCCATCGCGGGACGCTCGAACCTCGCGCCGGCCGCGAGTATGGCCGCGCCCGTGGGAGTGACGAGCTCGCGGCCTTCCTCGGTCGCCTCGAAGACGGCTCCGGTGCCCTCCAGGACACGAACGCTGGCAGGCGCCGGGAGCGGCATGCGATCTGTGCGACCGCGTGGCGCCGGGAGCGCTGACGAGTAGACCTGGTCGACCTCCATTCCGTGGAGCAGCCAGAAGGCGCCCATCAGGTCGACGAGCGTGTCGGCGCCTCCCAGCTCGTGGAGGTGCAGCTCATCCTCAGGCAATCCGTGCAGGCGAGATTCGGCCTGCGATAGACGGTTGATGGCATCGATGGCCTGTCGCTTGACCTGCTCGGGCGCGTCGGCCTCCTCGACGACGGCGCGCAGGGCCGGCACAGTCCGCTCGACCCGGTCCACGGTGTGGACGAGAACGCGCGTGCCCCCAACATGGCCGCGAGTTTCGTGACGCAGCTCGACGCGGACCTCATCGCCGAGCCTGAGGGCTTCGACCGAGGCGTCGAGCAGCGCGCGGTCGGCGCCTGAGTCGATCAGAGCGCCCAGGGTCATGTCACCAGAGATGCCGGCAAAGCAGTCGAAATAAACGATGGTCATGCGCGCGTCCTATTAATGCTCACTGCTGCCGCGCCTATGGGCTGCATGCTCTCGGGCCGCTTCGCGACGCGTACGGTGACTCCCGAGACCCTGGGCAGCTCCAACGCGCGTTCCGCAATACGTGCGGCCAGCGTCTCGATCAGATTTTGCGATTCGCCCTCGATGACCTCTTTGGCGATCGCGCGAATGCGCCTGTAGTCGACAGAGTCCTCGACTCGGTCGGTCTTTCCGGGCTCGCTCAGGTCGCAGTCGACCTCGACGTCGACCTTGAACTCCTGCGGCCGCTCGCGTTCGGCAGGCCGGACGCCATGCCGGCCCTGGAACGACATACCCTCGAGCAGGATCCGGTCCATATCGCAATTGTGGGCCCCATGGCCTGAGCCGATTCGGACCCGCGCAATAGACTGAGATCGTGATCAACACGAGAGTGGAAGTACGGCCGGCAACCCTCGACGATCTCTCGGCGTTGAACGACATCTACAACCAGTACGTCGTCGAGACCCACTACACGTTCGACGTCGAGCCCATGTCGGCGGAAGCCCGCCAGGAATGGTTCACGCACTACGACACCAGCGGGCGCTACCGCGTCCTGGTAGCGGTTTCAGCCGACCGGATCGTCGGATTTGCGAGCAGCAGCCGTTTCCGGCCGAAGCCGGCGTACGAAACCTCGATCGAGACGAGCGTCTACCTGTCACCCGAGTCGGTGGGCCGGGGCGCTGGATCGCGACTCTACGAAGCGCTGTTCAAGGCTCTCGAGGGCGAGGAGGTGCACCGAGCCTATGCGGGGATCGCGTTGCCGAACCCTGCCTCCATCGGGCTGCACGAGCGTTTCGGGTTCAAGCGAGTAGCCCACTTCACCGAGCAGGGCCGCAAATTCGACCGGTTCTGGGACGTCGCCTGGTACGAAAAGCCGATCGGCGCGGAGCCCGTCGACCTGGCCGCCGGATAAACAAACCTCCCACGCGCTCCATTCGTTGTCGTATATTCCGTCTGGAATATGTCGGAAATCGCGCCCACCATCTCGCCGCTCGCCCTCTCGGTCCTCGAGCTGCTCGACGATAGGCCGATGCACCCATACGAGCTCGCCTCGACGATGCGCGAGCGCCATCACGACGAGTTCGTCAGGCTGAACTTCGGCACGCTCTACCACACGGTCGAGATGCTGGAGCGCACCGGGATGATCGCGTCGGTCGAGCGCGAGAAGGAAGGCCGCCGGCCTGAGCGAACGATCTACCAGCTCACGGAGCCAGGCCGCGAGCTTCTCGTCAGTGTCGTCAGCGACATCGTTGCCCGACCCACACGCGAGTACGTCAACTTCGCCGCCGGGCTCATGTTCATGCACCATCTCGATGCGCCGCGGGCAGCTCAGCTCCTGACCGAGCGTGTGACCGCACTTGGCGCGACGGCGGAAAAGCTGACCAACATCATGGGCGAGCTGCACGCCAGCGGGGTGACGCGGTTGGCTCTCATCGAGCTGGAGCACAAGATCGCGATGCTGAAGGCGGAGCGAGATTGGGTTCGCAAGCTCGAGCGCGAGATCACTGAAGGGAAGTTGGAATGGAGGGCTGGAATGGGTTCCGGCCATGAAGTGTTGAGGAGAAGGCATGGCTCAAGCACGCACTAACCCGTGGCTCGTACTCGTTGTCCTGACCACGGGATTCTTCATGATCCTGCTGGACACCACGATTGTGAACGTGGCGATCCCGGCCATGAGCGCCGGCCTCAACACCACGCTGGATCAGATCCTGTGGGTGCTGAACGCCTACATCCTCGTGTACGCGGTCTTGCTGATCACCGCGGGAAGGCTCGGCGACCTCTATGGGCAGCGCACCCTCTTCGCCATCGGACTTTTCGTCTTCACCCTGGCGTCCGCGCTCTGCGGCTTCTCACAGAATGTCAGCGAGCTCATCGCCGCCCGCATTCTCCAGGGCGTCGGCGGTGCGTTGCTGACTCCCCAGACGCTCTCCATCATCACGTCTCTTTTCCCGCCCGAGCGCCGCGGAGCGGCCTTCGGTGTCTGGGGCGGTGTCGCCGGGCTGGCCACCCTGGCCGGGCCGACAGTCGGCGGCGCCATCATCACCTACATCAACTGGCGCTGGATCTTCTTCATCAATGTTCCTATCGGAATCGCCGCTCTCATCGCGACCTTCGTCATCATCCCCGACCTTCGCCCTGGCCGGCACCACGGCTGGGACATTGTTGGCGTCGTCCTCACGACGGCAGGCTTGTTCGCGATCGTTTTCGGCCTCATCGAAGGGCAGCGCTACAACTGGGGCGAGTACGCATACGGCGTCACGATTCCCGAGATCATCGTCGCAGGAGTAGCCCTCATCGTCGTCTTCGTGGTCTGGGAACGATTCCAGGCCGAGCCCCTGGTCCCACTCTCGCTCTTCGCGGAGCGGAACTTCGCGGTCGCCAACTGGATCGCCGCGGCCATCAGCTTCGGCATGCTGAGCCTTTTTCTGCCAATCACGATCTACCTGCAGTCGGTGCGCGGTTTCTCCGCGCTGGCCGCCGGCCTCACGCTGGCCCCTATGTCTGTGACGTCGATGGTCTTTGCCCCGTTTGCGGGTCGCATGGCCGACCGCATTGGAGGCAAGTACATCCTGACGGCCGGCATCACGCTATTCACGATCGGCTTCGGGACGTTCACGTACGTGGCGGGTCCCAACTCCAACTGGCTGACCTTTCTTCTTCCCGCGATCATCGCAGGCGCCGGCATGGGGATGACCTTCGCCCCGATGACCACGGTCGCCATGCGCAACATCCAACCTCGCGTCGCGGGCGCGGCCTCCGGCGTGCTCAACACCACGCGCCAGCTCGGCGCGGCGATTGGTAGCGCCGTGGTCGGTGCGCTCCTTCAGAGCCCCCTGGCCACGACCCTCCACGACCAGGCGGTCAGCCACGCCGCATCGCTACCGGTTGCGTTCCGAGCACAGTTCATCGCGGCGTTCAGCAGCGTGGCTTCAAACGGATTCGAGATAGGCACCGGTCAGAACGGCGCGAAGCTCCCTCCCGGTCTGCCGCCCGCGGTGGCAAGCCAGATCAGCGCCCTTGCTCACGACGTCTTCGTCAGCGCCTACATCGATGCGATGAAGTCGTCGCTGGTGCTGCCCATCGCCTTCCTTGCATTC
>JBGPEO010000123.1:0-8342 GCA_041482895.1 Candidatus Dormibacteraceae bacterium
ATCAGGATCATGTCGATTCCGTGCCGCATCTTGGCCTGGCGAGCCTTGAGCTGAAGGCTGAGCTCGTCCATCACCGGCGTGTCGTCGATAAAGATCTTTGCTTCGCCCAAAGGCCCCAGAGCATTCGACACGCGGTCGAACTCGGCCTCCGTCAACAGACCGCGATGCATCCGCTGGGCGTCGATCTGCGCCTGCTCGGTGAGCAACCTCTCGGTCAGCTGCTCTTTGGACATCTCGAGGCTGAAGATCGCAACCGACTTGTTGGCCTCCAGCGCCGAGTACAACGCAATGTTGAGGGCGAGGGATGTGTTGTGTACCAGGATGTCCTGGGCGATGAAGTTGTGGGTTTCTGGGACGGCGAGGTCATAAACTTGGTGTTCTCCGGTTGCCTCGATTGAGGTGATTTCGTCCCAATAGATCTGGCTGCTTGCCAGTTGCGCTAACGCCCGGTCGCGAAGCACATCGGCGTAGTTGGCGAGGCGTCCCTGCGAAATGCCCCGCGACGTGTGCGGGTTAAAGCCTCGCTCGCCGGCGCCTCGCTCGCCGGCGCCTCTCGCGACCGCGCTCAATGTCAGTCCCCGCATTTCGGCGGCCGCTCGAATCTCTTGCCAGATTTCCTTCGGCAGGAGACCCAGGTTCCCTCGACGATAGGTCGAACTCACCGGGAACCGACGAGACTTTTCGCCGATCCATCCAATGTTCCGCTGGTAAAGATCCACCGACGCCGGCTCCGTGATCTCGACGCGCCAGCAGCGATCTTTCTTCTTCCAGAGCTTGGCCACGATGCCGAACCTGACCAGGGCGTGATGCAGATCTTCGGCCAGGCCTTGCGAAGCCACCGCAAATTCGATCCTTGGATATCCTCCCATCGAATAGACGGTTCCGTCGCAGCTCATCAACGCTCTTAGGAACTCGGCCAACCGCTCGCGCTCCCACCGCCATACGCAACCGGGAAACCGCTTCTCGCCCGACAGCTTGCCCATGAGTCCGAGCCCACGGAGCCAGCCGGTCAGTGGATTTGGCTTGCTGCGCGGACCGGACGGGTAATAGGTGATCGCGTGGCGGCGCACGTGCAGCGTCGGATAGAACTCTGCGATCTGACCGTGGAAATCGTTAAGTATCTCGGGGTCAGTATTCGTAAAACCAGGCGTGGTGCTTGTCAGGCTGCCCTCTGCGATGAAGTAAGCCAGCAGCCTGACCTGCCCAAGCGACCACGACCGGTCCTGGCCAAAGCAGTTGACCACTCGGGGGACAGCAATGAGCTCGCCGGCGACGATGTCGTAGAGAGGCTGCCAGCCACGCGCCGTCAGGAATGGATGATGTCCCGTCACTTCGACTGACCTTCCGCTGCGCGTGGTCACCTTGAAACAAGGTTTGACGCCGCTATCGACCCACTCGCTGACCTTGTTCGGCCTGATCGCACCATCCGAGCTGAATCCGAAGACCTCGGACAAGTTGCCTTTTACGGCTTCTTCGACGGTCAGACGTTCGCCGGTCTCGGGATTGACAACAAGACTGTCATGTTTTATGCACTTTCCCATCGCAGGTCTCCCCGCGATGATGATCAGGTCCGAGTCCTTGAACCCGCCCGTCATCCGGTCGAGGTCGTGGAAACCCGTCGGGATCCCCACGATTCCCTGCCCGCTCTCCATCTGCAGCGAGATCCGCTCCATCGCCGGGCCCAGCAGGTCGTACAGCCGCATCAGCTCGCGCTGGTCGCGGTCGTCGGCGACCCCGAACACGAGTGACTGCGCCTGGTTGATCGCCTCCTCAGCCTCGACCGAGTCGTCGTAGCCGAACCCGGCGATGTTCGAGCCCGCCGAGATCAACCGGCGCTTGTACGCCTTCTCCTTGACGATGCGGCCGTAGTACTCGATGTTCGCGGCGGTCGGCACCGCGCCCTGCATCGAAGCGAGCTGCGCGCGGCCGCCCACGCGGTCGAGCAGCCCCATGGTCTGCAGCTGCGCCGCCAGGGTGACGTTGTCGATCGGCTCACCGGCGGCGAAGAGATCGAGCGCCGCCCGGTAGATCTGGCCGTTGTTCTCCCGGTAGAAGTCTTCGGGGTGGAGGAACTGAAGCACCTTGGCGACCGAAAGCGGGTCGAGCAGAACCGACCCGATGACCGACATCTCGGCGTCGAGGTCGTGGGGTGGCACCCTCCCCTGGACGAGAGGAACCGTGATCGCCACTATCAGTGGACCGCGGTGGTCGGGTGGGCCGCAGCTCGGGGCAGGCGACCGCTAGGTCGCCGGTCAGGGCGCCGAGACGAAGGAAGGGGTGGCCCTAGGAGGAGCGCATCCGTCGATGCGTGACGACGAAGGGCCGGGCCCCCTGACGCACGTATCGGCGTCCTGAGCCCCGAGATGCGGTCTGCTCGGCCGCCGCGGTCCACCAAAGCCCTATCGGTCCTGGGTGACGATCACGTTCACGTGGGCGGCCACGTCGCGGTGCAGCTTGAGCGAGACCTCGTGCTCGCCCAGCGTCCTGATGGGCTCCTTCATGTCGATCTTGTGGCGGTCGATCTCAACTCTGTGCTGCGCTTTGAGCGCGGCCGCGATGTCCTGGTTTGTGATCGAGCCGAAGGCTTTGTCCTCGGCGCCAACCTTCAGCCGCACCACGACGGTCTTGTTGTCGATCTCGTCGGCCAGCGCCTGGGCCTCGACGCGGTCCTTGGTTTCGCGCTTGACCGCGGCGTCCTTCAATCGTTTGGCCTCCGTTTCGACGCCTTTGCCCGCCGGCACGGCAAGCTTCCGGCGAAGGAGGAAGTTGCGGCCGTAGCCATCAGCGACCTCCTTCACGTCGCCAGCCAGGCCGACGTTCTCCACGTCCTTGGTCAGCATCACCTTCAATTCCGTAGCCCCTCCGATACCGATTGATATTCATCCTTGCGCCTCATGCGGGAGCGGACCCGGTTCACGAAACGCCCCGCGCCATAGCGCGCGGCGCCGACCGTGTCACGCACGTCTCGATCGAAAACGCTCTGGTTGGCCTCGATCGCGGCCTCGAGCTCCTTGCGCACGTCCTCCGGGCATGCCGCCACAAACGTCTCGACCGCGAGGATGCCCAGGGCAAGCATGTCCAGCTCTCCGAGGACTGGAATCCAAGCCGGGAAATCGATTGGGCTGACGATCAAGCCGAGCGCGGCCAGCAGCGCCGCTTTCGGAGCGGCCGGGACGCGGTCGTCACGCAAAAGGCAATAGGCAAGCTTGCCGTGTCTCGGCACATCGATCAATACCTGCTTGGCGCGCGAAAAGACACTCGGCATGGGGGCCGCCAAAGCCTACAGCTTTTCGGTCCCACACGAAAGCTACTTAACTGCGGTACGCAACGAAAGGATGGCGATGTATGAGCGGCAGGCTGCCGGAGGCAGCCGGTCTGGGCGCCGAGGCCAAGGCAGGGGTGGCCCGAGGAGGAGCGCATCGGAGATGCGTGACTCCAAAGGGCCGGACCCCTAACGCCGGCATTCGGGGTCCAGAGCCGCTCAGACACGCCTCACTTTCGGTGCGTACCACTTAGCCTTGCGCCATGCCAACAAGCGCAACGCCCCGGCCCAAACCGGCGGAGTTCGGAAACCTGCAGCACGCGGCGCTGAGCGCCTTCTGGTTTGGGACCAACTTCCTCTGGCTCCCCCTGACCACCATCCTGATACAGGCTCAGGTTGACGAGGTTGTCCCGAAGGGACAGCAGAACACCGCCATCGGCGTGGCGCTCGCCATCGGCGGCTTGCTCGCCATGGTCGTGCCTCCGCTCGTGGGCGCCTGGTCCGACCGCCTGAACACCCGGTTCGGCCGCCGGCGGCCGATCATGGTCGCCGGGACGCTTCTGACGATCCCGGGCCTGGTGGTGCTGATGACGGCCGGCAGCTACCCACAGATCATCGTCGGCTACGCCATCATCCAGGTCTTCCTCAACGGCGCCCAGGCGGCCTACGCCGGCATCATCCCGGACGTTGTGCCTGCTATGCAGGTGGGCAAAGCCAGCGGCTTTCTGGCCACCATGACCCAGCTCGGAATCGGCGGCGGCCTTGGGGTCACCGGTTTGATGACCGGCAACCGCGCCATCTATCTCGTGCTGGGTGCGGTCACCGTTCTATCGCTGATACCCACGGTCTGGGCAGCGCGTGCCGAGGGGATGCAGCCTATCGAGCCTCCGCCCCATCGGTCTCTCAGCGAGTCGATCAGGGAGTTCGCACGTCCGCTCCACGAGGGCGACTTTGCCTGGGTCATATTCACGCGATTCATGGTGTCGTCAGGGATCACTGTCGTGCTCTACTTTCTCGTCAACTTCTTCAAGGATGTCGTGCTGGCGCCCACGACCTCTGCGGCCGCCGGCCGGTTCACAGGCAACTGGGAGCTGGTCGTAGTCGCCACCGCGTTGCCGTTCGGCTTCTTCGGCGGCCAGATCTCCGACCGGATAAACCGGCGCAAGATCTTCGTCTACCTGTCCGGCGCGGCTCAGTCGTTTGTCGCGCTGACCTTCATCCTGTTCTACCCGAAGTCGATCCCGCTCGTCTTCGCGCTCGGCGTCGCGTATGGCATCGGCTACGGGCTCTACTTCGCGGTCGACTGGGCGCTGGCGGTGGACACGCTGCCGGACAAGACCAAGTCGGCCAAGGACATGGGGCTGTTCCATGTCGCCCTCACGCTGCCGCAGGCGATCCTCCCCCTCTTCGGAGGAGCGCTGATCGACTCCCTCAACCGCAGCGTAGGCGGCAACGCCGGCTACCGCGTCGTCTTTTCGAGCGCGGTAGTGTTCTTGTTCGTCGGCACCGTATTGGTGAGCCGGATCAAGTCGGTTCGCTGACGCCGTATCGCGACCAGGCTCGCGACCCAGATGCTCGTGATCCCAACCACCCCGAACTCGGCCATCAGGCGAAGCACGGGTAGGTTCGAGTAGCCGTTGACCAGAAGGGTCTGGAACCAGTTGTGTCCAGGCCCGATCAGGAGCCATCCAGCCGCCACCAGCCCCAGCACCGTCCAGTCCCGCCGGCGCACCCCCCACTCGACAAGCACGAGCATCGGCAGCAGCAGCAGCACGAGGTGCGTGCCCCACGAATAGCTCGCGACCAGCGGGCCGACCGCCGTCGCTGCCGCCACTTCCAACGCCCGCCCGGACCAGTCTGCTCGCGGGCGCCCGAGCATCCAGAAGGTCACGGCCAAGGCAACGATTGCGATAGCGAAAATAATGATGCGCGCTGGCAGCGGAGCGCCTCGCGTCGGGCCCAGGAAAGTGGTCGGGTCGAAAAGGCGCGCGATCGTTCCGCCTGGTGAGTGGTTCTCGAAAAAGCCGGTGCCCTGGCTGATCGCGGGCAGAACCTTGAGGAGGTACTCGAGGAGGTACTGCGGCGCCGCGATCACCGAGATGGCCAGGCCTGCGGCAACGGCGGCGCCCAGCATCGACCAGCGCCTTGCCCACAGGAGGAGAAGCCCCATCGGCGCCTGGATCAGCTTCAGAGCCACCGCCAATCCGAGCGCCACGCCTCCCCACCAGCGACCGGCGATCCAGCCGAGAAGCCAGATTCCCGACAGAGCGAGCAGGACCAGGTTGATCTGACCCTCGACGATGTTGCCGTTCACCGGTTCAAACGCGATCGCCACGAGCACCAGGAGCGCGCGCATCTGCCAGTCGACCACGCGCAGAGCACGCAGCATGCACAGGAGAAAGATCACGAGCGATGCGTTGAGGAACACCACAGTGCCTGCGGCGACCAGGTGGCTGTCGATGCCTACCAGCGGTTGGAGGAGCCAGGCCACCGGCGGCGGCGTGACGTACTGCTGGCCGGTCGGCTCGAGGCAGCCGAGCGTCTGGCAGAGGTCGTACGGATCGCGACCCGCGACCAGTTGAGCAGCGGCGCGAAGGTAGCTCTCCTTGAAGTCACCGAGGTACCCGCCGAACGCGATCGGCACGACGATGCTCTGCCAGATGTAGAGGAGAAGGATCGGTATGCCCGCAATGGCCAGGAGCAGCGATCGAAACCGGCGATTTTCGAGGGGGGAGCGCCCGGTCACGCCGGGATTGTCTTAGATGTGCCCTCCCGCTGGACAGTAAACGAGGCGGCGCCTGCAGCGGACACCGCCTCGACCGGATGCCACCGGGTGACACGCCGCTGGTTTCTGCGCCGCTTTACGGCCGTTGCCTTCTTGTGGAGGCCAACCTTTGCGTGGGCTGTCGGTGGACCCGGACGTCCGAACTGGCTCCAAATTGCGACGGAGTGATGGAGTTGTCAAGGGGTTTGTTTTCCCCGGATGACCTGGCAGGCGCACAATCAGCGCAGGGAGGGTCGAGATGCCTGAGATGAGCTACGTGCACGGCGCCAGCGATGTTCCGCTGCTGGGCGAGACCATTTTTCAAAACCTGAGGCGGACCGCATCGCGGTTTGGAGATCACGAAGCGCTCGTCGCGGCTCTCCAGGACCGCCGCTCGACCTATCGCGAGCTGGTGGAGGAGTGCGAGGTCGTGGCGCGCGGCCTCATGGCGCGAGGCGTCAAGAAGGGTGATCGAGTCGGGATCTGGTCTCCCAACCGATACGAATGGGTCGTCGTCCAGTACGCGACCGCCGCCATGGGCGCGATCCTGGTCAACATCAATCCGGCATACCGGACGTCCGAGCTCGAGTACGCGCTCAACCAGTCCGAGGTCAGCTTCCTGATCCTCGCGGCCGCCTTCCGCCAGGCCGATTACAAAGGCATGCTGGCCGAGGTCAAAGGCAGGTGCCCCGCCCTCCGCGAGGCGCTCGTGATCGAAGAGGGGTGGGACGCACTGAAGCGGGACGCCGCGATGGTCCGCGAGGCGAGGCTGCACGAGGTTGAGTCCTCGCTGCAGTTCGACGACGCGATCAACATCCAGTACACATCCGGCACCACGGGCTTTCCGAAGGGCGCGACGCTGACCCATCACAACATCCTCAACAACGGCTTCTTCATCGGCGAGACTCTCAAGTACAGCGAGCGCGACCGCGTCTGCATTCCCGTGCCCTTCTATCACTGCTTCGGCATGGTGCTCGGCAACCTCGCCTGCACGACACACGGCGCGACCATCGTCGTGCCCGCGGAGGCGTTCGACCCGGTGATCACCATGGACACCGTGCAGAAGGAACGCTGCACCTCGCTGTACGGCGTGCCGACGATGTTCATCGCAGAGCTCGAGCACCCGCGTTTCAAAGAGTTCGACTTCAGCACCTTGCGAACCGGCATCATGGCCGGCTCACCCTGCCCCGTGGAGGTCATGAAAAAGGTGCAGACCGTGATGCACATCCCGGAGATGACGATCGCCTACGGCATGACCGAGACATCTCCGGTTTCGACTCAGTGCGCCACGGACGATCCTCTCGAAAAGCGTGTGGCCACGGTCGGGCGCGTCCATCCACACGTCGAGATCAAGATCGTCGATCCGGAAAGCGGCGCGGTGGTTCCACGCGGCACCACCGGCGAAATGTGCAGCCGGGGCTACATGGTCATGCTCGGCTACTGGAACAACGAGGAGGCCACGCGCCAGGCCATCGACGCCGCGCACTGGATGCACACCGGCGACCTGGCGACGATGGATGAGGAGGGCTACGTCAACATCGTCGGCCGGATCAAGGACATGATCATCCGCGGCGGGGAGAACATCTACCCGCGCGAGGTCGAGGAATTCCTTTACCGCCATCCCGATGTCGCCGACGTGCAGGTGATCGGAATTCCATCGGAGAAGTACGGCGAAGAGGTCATGGCGTGGGTGAAGCCCCGCGATGGCGCCACGGCCACAGGCGAAGAGCTTGCGGCCTGGTGCAAGGGCAAGATCGCCACCTACAAGATTCCCCGGCACTGGAAGTTCGTCGGCTCGTTTCCGATGACGGTCACAGGCAAGGTCCAGAAATTCAAGATGCGAGAGGTCTCGGTGGAGGAGCTGGGCCTGGAGAAAGCCGCCGGGATGCGAACTGCCTAGAAAAATGAGCGGAAACCTCGGCGGTTTCCGCTGCGCGCAAAGCGGCGAGTAGGTTCGGACTTACTGATCGCATCGGCGCGTTGGTTTCGCCAACACGCCTGCTCACCTTCCCCGGGATCGGATTGTTTTAGTAGTCACTCCCTGCGACGCGAGGCGATGCATGGCGTACTGGGGACGGCCGGAATGAATCCGGCCTATTTGCGACGCGGGCTCACTGAAGCGATTCGTAAGGGACCGCGGCCGCGAAGGGCTCGTAGAGGAGCAGCACCTTCTCGATCGGCAGGACGTCGCGCATGAAGATGCCACCCGCCGCCACGCCGGCGAATCCCACGATCCCCAGCCCGTCGTGCGGCGCAGCCTGTTCGGCGCTGTCCTGCATCGCCCGGAACGCGTGCGTCCGTCCGGATTGGTTGGCG
>JBGPEO010000124.1:0-8281 GCA_041482895.1 Candidatus Dormibacteraceae bacterium
ATCGCCGACCACCCACGTCGGCATTGCCGCCCCCACGAGGCTGCTGACCAAGACCGCGACGGAGCTGAAGCCCGGGCGCTTCCTGCTGTACATCACCGCGGCCACGCTGCTGCTGGTCGGACTTTTCGGGGCCGCGATCTACGTCCCGTCGGCCTCGGTCACGCTGATCGCGCAGGCCGCGCCCTTCACCCAGAAGGACGTCGAGATCCAGGCCACGCCGGCCAGCAAGGCGATCCATGTCCGCGCGAACGTCATCTCGAAGTCGAGCTCGCAGGGCTTCAAGACGACCGGTTCGATCGTGGTTCCCCTGGCGCCGGCGCAGGGTGCGGTCACGTACTCAAACTTGTTTGCGGCGCCGACGCAAGGCCATCTCGGCTACGGGTCGCCTGGAATTCTCATTCGTAGCGGCCAGCGTTTGCTCAACACCAATCAGCTGGAATTTGCTCAGACATCAGGTGACGTGATCGTCCCGTGGCAAAAAACAGCGAATGTCAACGTGATTGCGGTGACTGCGGGTTCGGCAGGCAATGTTGGCTCCAACACCATTACGACTATTGAAGGCAACACCTACGACCCAAGCAAGCTGACCGTTACGAACGGTCAGGCAACCGGTGGCGGCACTGATCCATCGACCACCCCGCAGATGACGGAGGCGGACTTCGACGCCGGCCGCGCACAGCTCGAGCAAGAGCTCCACCAGGCCATCGCCCAGACACTGGTCGGCGCCGGCCAGCCGGGCGAGAAGCTCAGCGAGACGATCATCTACGGGGCGCCGCAGTACACCACCGACCACCAGCCCAACGACAAGGTGCCGACCTTCAGCGGGACGATGACGATCACGGGCGAGGGTGACTTCTACAGCGACTCCGACGTGCAGAAGGCTTACCAGGCCTACCTGGCGCAGCGGGTGCCGAACAACCAGCAGCTCCTCACCGAGAGCCCGATCCAGGTCCAGTACCGCATCCTCAACGACACCTCGGGCGGCAACATGACCTTCGTCGGAAGCGCCGCGGCCTATGTCGCCCCACGACTCGACGAGGCGCAGATCCGCTCGCAGATCGTCGGCCGTCCGCTCGCGCAGGCGCGCTTCTATCTCGAGCGGCTGCCGATTCGCTCCGTCACCATCAAGGAGCAGCCGATGTCGCTGCCATTGATGCCGCTCCTGATCGGTCGCATCTCCCTGCACTACATCGTTCAGTCGGCAGTGCCCGCGGCGACCGCAGCGGGAACCACTCCGGCCGCCTCGCCCGCGCCATCCCCGTAATGCGCGTGATGGCGGTGGACCCGGGGTCGAAAAGGGTCGGCCTGGCCGTGAGCGACCCGACCGAGACCATCGCACAGGCTCTCCCGACCGTTCCCGCGGAACCGACTGCCACGCTCGCCTCGCGTCTCGCGGAGATCGCCCAGGCCCAGGAGGCGCGCCGGATCGTGGTCGGCCTGCCGCTGCGGTTGGACGGAACGCACGGACCCGAAGCGGCGGCTGCTCGCCGGCTCGCACACGGTCTTCGGCAGGCTTCTCACCTGCCGGTCGAGATGGTCGATGAGCGTCTCACCACCGCCGAGGCGGAACGGTCCCTGATCGCGGGAGGCATGCGGCGGGCAAAGCGGCGCGTCAGCATCGACGGGGTCGCGGCCACCCTGCTGCTTCAGGGCCACCTGGACTCCAAACGTGCCGGCTGACGATCCCGAATCGATCACCCTCATCGACGAGACCGGGGTCGAGCGCAGGTTCCGGATGCACGACGCCTTTGACGTGCAGGAGATCCACTACTACCTGGTCGAGGCGGTCGACGATCCGTCGCAGGTGCTCCTGCTGCGCGAAACGGGCGGCGGCCTGGAGACGGTCGATGGGGACGAGTTCAGACGGGTGATGACCGCGCTCGAAGCGGACGAGGTCGAGTGAGGCGGCTTTTCGTAATCGTCCTGGTGATCGCGGTCCTCGGGTTCGGCACCTCGCGAGGCCTGGATTGGTGGAGCCTCAACGTGAACACCCCCATCTCACCGACCAGTCACTCGATCGTGTTCCACGTCGACCCAGGCGAAACCCCGACCCAGATCGGGCAGGACCTGTTCAACCTGGGCCTGATCAGGAACACCATCGCCTTCGACATGTACACGCGATTGACCAACGTCGGGTCGAAGCTGGAGGCCGGCGTGTTCGTGCTCAACCGCAACATGTCCCTGGCCCAGATCGTGAACGCCCTCCAGCATGGAAAGGCCGCCCAGCGGTCGATCACGTTCCCTGAAGGCTTTCCCGTTCGAGAGCAGGCGAAGGTGGTGGAGAGCAAGGGCGTAGGCACCGGCGCCGATTACATCGCGGCCGCCAAGGACCCCGCACTGCGTGCGACGTACAACTTCCTGCCTTCCCAGCCGGGCAACCCCGACGCTCCGTTCGAGGGCTATCTCTTCCCGGACACCTACCTCGTCGACCCGGCCGCCGGCGTGAAGGGGCTGATCAAAGAGCAGCTCGACCAGTTCGGCGTCGTCTTCTCGCCCGACCTGCGCGCGCAGATCGCCCTGGCCACCCCCGCGCGGCCCGTCGAATCGATCCAATCGATCGTGATCCTTGCTTCGATGGTGGACCGCGAAGCGAACGCGACCACGGCGACCGATCGTGGCAACGTGTGCAGCGTCTACTACAACCGGCTCAAGATCGGCATGACGCTGGGCGTCGACGCCACTCTCCTGTACGCGCTTGGCAGGCTGACTCCCGAACCGACGGCCGCCGAGCTGGGGCTCAACTCGCCCTACAACACGCGCACGCACGGCGGCCTTCCGCCAGGACCGATCAGCAACCCTGGCAAGGCAGCACTGCTCGCGTGCATCAATCCCCCGCAAACGCAGTACCTCTTCTATTTCACAGACCGGCAGCTGATCACGCATTTCGAGACCAACCAGCAGGAATTCGATCGCGACATCCAGAAGTACGGCGTGAGCGGAAGCTGAGGGTCTTCCTGCTCGGTCAGGGAATCTCCTATTCGCGAAGTCCCGACATGCACAATGCGGCGTTTCGCGCGCTGGGGTTGGACTGGACGTACGAGCTGCTCGACGTGTCACCGCACGACCTTCCTGAGGCGCTGAGCCGCCTGCACCAGGAAGACGTGGCGGGCGCAAACGTCACGATTCCCTACAAGCAGGAGGTCATGCAGCGGATGGACTCCCTCGACGCGGAGGCCGTGAAAGCGCGGGCCGTCAACACGATCGTCCGCGACGGCGACCGGCTGGTTGGCTCGAACACCGACATCGCGGCGATCCGCGACGCGATCGTCAGCGTCGGAATCGAGGCCAGGGGCGCGAACGTGGTCATCTTCGGCGCCGGCGGGTCCGCGCGCGCGGCGGCGGTCGCGCTTGAGGGGGCGCACGTGACCTTCGTGTCCCGGCACCCGGATGAGACCGACGTGCCGGGACACGTCATCGCTTGGGATGACGGAACCCTGCACGGCCTTGTCAGAGGGGCCGACCTGCTGGTCAATGCGACACCGCTCGGCAGGCGAGACGAGATGCCAATCAGACCCGCCGCGCTCCCGCGCGATGGAGCGGTCGTCGACCTCGTCTACGTCTCCGGCGGCACGCCGCTTGTGCGCAAAGCGCGCTCCCTCGGCCTGCGAACCGCCGACGGCTGGGAGATCCTGCTCGCACAGGGTGCTCGCTCATTCGAAGCCTGGACCGGCAGATCCGCCCCCATCGACGACATGCGCCAAACTCTCCCAAAATGAATCCTGTCGGTGGCAGCGCGGTCGCGAGTGGCACCCTGGGTGTCGTCCCGATCCTCTTCGTGATTCTCTGGGCCGTGGTCGGCGCGGCAACCGGTTGGGCCATGCGCTGGGGCTCGGTGCGGCTCGCCAGGCTCGAGGGCCTGGAGCCGGGACACAAGCGATGGCAGGTCTATGGGCCTCCGATCGTCAGCGCGATTCTGTTCGGGCTGTTCGCGGCCGAGCCGGTCTCGCTTCCGCTGCTCGCCCTGCGGAGCGTGTTCGTGCAGGTGCTCGTACAGGTGATCTTTTTCGACTTCGAGCACCGCCTGATCCTCGACCGCGTGATGTTCCCGGCGATGGCCCTGGCGTTGATCGCCAGCCTGTTTCAACAGCCGTGGTGGGCCGGCATCGCGACGGGATTGGTGGCGGGGTTGCTGTTCCTGTTCCTGGCTCTGGTCGGCTCGGCCATCTTCAAAGCCGAAGCGCTCGGCTTTGGCGACGTCAAGCTCGCCCTGTTCATGGGACTGCTGTTGGGCCCGCTGCCCACCGTCCAGGCGCTGTTCTACGGCGTGTTCCTGGCCGGTGTCATTTCGGTCGGCTACATCGTGTGGCACCGCTCGATGAAGGGTACGATCGCGTACGGCCCCTACCTGGCGGCGGGAGCGCTGATCGTCCTCTTTCAGTTGGGTAGAGGACAATAGGCGGCCATGAGCAACCTACTTCCCGGAGAGAACCTGATCCTCAAGGACCACCCGCACTGGGTCGTCCTGATCAAGTCGATCTGGTTACCAATCGTTGCGGTGGTCCTCGTCCTCATAGCAGACTTCACCATCCTCCTCGACAACTACAACTCGTGGAACCTGCCGCTGCACTTCCGCACGTATTTCACGTTGGGCGTCGTGGCGCTCGCCCTGCTGTGGCTGATCGTGGTGTGGATCCGCTGGCAGTCGACCACGTACACGCTGACCGATCAGCGGATCAAGATCGAGACCGGGGTCTTCGGGCGCCAGGAGAAGGTCATCCCCATCGACCGCGTCCAGGACTGCACGACCCGGATGTCGGTCGTCGGACGCATGCTCGGGTACGGCCGGGTCGAGGTCGACGCAGCCGGCGCGCAGGGCGCCGAGGTGCTCAACCACCTGCCCAACCCCGGCGCGTTTCGCGACCAGGTGTTCATGCAGTCGGAGAAGCGCCGGGGCGGTGGAGCGTCGGCGGCACCGTCTGCGATGCCGGCCAACCCGAGCGGCGTCTAATTCTCCGCCCGCTGGCGCTCGTCGGCTTCATGGGTTCCGGTAAGAGCCTGGTGGGAGCGGTCGTCGCCGAGCGCACGAAGTCGCCCTTTCACGACCTTGACTCGATGGTCGAACACGAGGCCGGCAAGACCATCCCAGAGATCTTCGCGACGGAAGGAGAGCCCGCGTTTCGTGCGTTGGAAACCAGCGTCCTACCTCATGCACTGCAGCCGGGCGCCGTCGTGGCGCTTGGCGGCGGGTCCCTGATCGACGACGGCAACTGGCGCCTGGTGGACACCGAGGCGTGCACCGTTTACTTGGAGGTTCCGTTCGAAACCATGTGGCAGCGCATCCAGGCCAGGCCCGGAAGACCGCTCGCCTCAGGGCGCTCCCGCGATGAGGTGCTCTTCCTTTTCGAGAGGCGCCGGCCCCGCTATGAGCAGGCCGCACACCGCGTGGACGGGGATCGCCCGGCTGAGGTGGTCGCGGACGAGGTGATGAAGCTTTGGTCCGCCTGATCCTCGACTCGTCGACCGGAAGCTACCCGGTCGTGATCGGCAGCAACATCCAGCGCGAGCTGCGCGGCGTTGTCACCAGGCTGGACCCGACCGGTGTTGCGATCATCACGGACTCCAACGTCAGGCCGTGGGCGGTGAAAGTCTCCAAGTCGATCAAGCGCGCCGGCCTGAAAACCGCCATCCACGTGATTCCCGTCGGCGAACGGTCGAAATCGATGAGCCAGCTTCAGGAGGTGCTCGCCTTCCTAGAGCGCCAGCGCATCGACCGCGGCGGATGCGTGATTGCGGTTGGTGGCGGCACGGTGGGAGACCTCGCCGGGTTTGCTGCCGCCGTCTGGCAGCGAGGCGTGCGCCTGGTGGGCGTGCCGACCACCCTCCTCGCGATGGTCGATTCGAGCATTGGGGGCAAGACCGGGGTCAACGGGACCCGGTCCAAGAACGCCATCGGTGCTTTCTGGCAGCCGTCGGCAGTCATCGCGGACCTGGCCTGCATCGAAACCCTGCCCGCGGCCAGCTATCGGGACGCCTTCGCCGAGGTTGTAAAGTACGCCGTTGCCATGGACCACGGCCTGTTCGACCTCCTCAAAAAGGAACGCCCGCGCCTCCTCGCCGGCGACCGCGCGATGCTCGAGAGCGTGGTCTTTCGCTGCGTGACAGCCAAGGCGCTGGTGGTCGCAAAGGACGAGCGAGAGAAGGGTCCGCGCGCGATCCTGAACTACGGACACACGGCCGGCCACGCCCTGGAGGCTGCCAGCGGATTTCGCATCTCGCATGGGCGGGCGGTTTCGTACGGCATGCGGGTGGCAGCCCAGATTGCGCTGTCGATGGACCTGTGTAGCAAGCGCCTCGTCGAGGCTCAGGACGAGCTGCTCACCGCTTACGGACTGCCCGACAGGCTCCCCCGCGTCGACCCCGCCCGCGTCCTGGCTGCGATCCCTCGCGACAAGAAGGCGCGGAGAGGCAAGGTCGCGTGGGTCCTGCCGCGCCGCCTTGGTCGTGCCGAGATCGGTCACGCGGTTCCGTCCCCCCTGGTGCGCCGTGCTGTGACCCGAGCGCTCGCATGAAGCGGATCGTGGTCGTGAACGGACCCAACCTGAACCTGCTGGGCAAGCGCGAACCGCACATCTACGGCAAGCGGTCGATGGCCGACCTGGTCAAGGCGTTGCGCGCCAAGGCCCGCGAGCTCGGCGTGACCTTGAGCATTTTTCAGAGCAACGACGAGGGCGCCATCATCGACTTTCTGCAGAAGGAAGCGCCGGGCGCGCTCGGGATCGTGATCAACCCGGCTGCCCTGTCCCACTACTCCCTGGCGCTCTACGATTGCCTTCAGGCGCTCGAGGTTCCGACGGTCGAAGTCCATATCTCGAACATCCACGCGCGCGAAGAGTTCCGGTCAAAGAGCGTGACGGCGCGCGCGGCGCAGGGCGTGATCACCGGGCTGGGTTTCAAAGGCTACGAATTAGCCATGGAGTATTTGGCTAAGCAGTGACAGACGGATCACCGGATCTTTGGAGCCCAGGCAGCCCGATCCGCGCGTTAGGGGGCCCGGCCCTCCGTCGTCACGCATCTACCGATGCGCTCCTAGGAGGGCCACCCCTGCCTTCGGCTCGGACCACCTGGATCTCCAAATCTCTCGGTGACCGCTGCCACCGCTTAGCCTTGGCGACAAAGTGATTTCCACCAGCGACTTTCGCAACGGGACGATGTTCGAGATGGACGGCCAGCTGCTGCAGGTCGTCACCGTCGAACACATCAAGCTCGCGCGCGCGGGCGCGGTGATCAAGGCCAAGCTGCGCAACCTGCTCACGGGGGCGAACTTCGAGCAGAGCTTCCGCAGCGGGGACAAGTTCAAGTCGGTGCGGATCGACAAGAACGAAGCCACGTACCTGTACGCGGACGGCGCGCACCACTACTTCATGGACCCGAAGACCTACGACCAGGTGCCGCTCGACGAATCCCTCCTGGAATCGGTGCTGCCCCTCTTGAGGGAGGGAAGCCCGGCCTACCTGCTCAGGTACCAGGACAAGCTGATCGGCGTCGAGCTGCCGATCAACGTCGAGCTCAAGGTCGTCTCGACCGATCCGGGTTTCAAAGGAGACACGGTGTCGGGAGGGACCAAGCCCGCGAAGCTGGAGACCGGCGCCACGATCCAGGTTCCACTGTTCATCCAGCCCGGCGACGTGATCAGGGTCGACACCCGTACCCAGACCTACATGGAGCGGGCATAAATATGAGAGGGAACCTGCCGGTTCCCTCTGCGCGCAAGCGCGAGCAGGATGGGACTGACTGATTGCATCGCAGCGCTTCGCGCTGCTGCTCTCTTTCCCGCTGTAGGGATTTACTGAATATTCGCTCCAAGCGATTGCTTGGGAGTGCCTGAAACAAAGTTGCGGCCGGGTTAAACCCGGCCGCCCCGGCGACGCTGGTTGGAAGCTAACGCCTAGCGCCTAGCGGATAATGACCCTGTATGGGTCAGAACGGCTCCCTTGGCGCGGTCCGCGTGGCCAACGAGGTGATTGCCAGCATCGCGTCGCTCGCGGCCTGCGAGATCGAAGGCGTCGAGGGCATGGATGAGACTGCCGCACGGCATTTCGGCGACTTTGTCCGCCGCCAGGCCGCGCACCGCGGCGTGCGCGTGCACATCGAGTCCGATCGCTCCATCCACCTCGAGGTCTTCATCAGGGTGGAGTCGGACTCGAAGCTGGCAGAGGTTGCGGCCTCGGTCCAGACCAATGTCGTCGAAGCGACGGAGCGGATGCTCGGCCTGGAAGTGGGGGAGGTCAACGTCTTCGTTTCCAGCGTCGCCTTCGCCAGCTAACCGGCGCCAGGTGGGCAA
>JBGPEO010000125.1:0-8248 GCA_041482895.1 Candidatus Dormibacteraceae bacterium
AGCCGATCGGTCTCGCCCACCGGGGCAGATACCTGTGGCCGAGGCACAGCATCAACACGGCCGCGCTGATCGTGATGAAAATGATATGCCCGCTGGGAAAGCTGGTCGAACCAGGATGCTCGGTCACACGAAGGATCTGGCCGACTAGAGGGCGCGGCCTGTTGACCAGGTGGACGATGGCCTCGTACCAGAGACCGCCGGCCAGGGCGGCAAGGGCCAGGAACCAGGCGCGACGATTCAACAGAAGCACGAGGAGGATGACCACTATCTGCATGGGGATCCCGCCGGGTCCGCCGAGCCAGGTGAAGAAGGGGAACGTCAGCGTGAGCGGGCCCAGGTTGGTCGCCTGGACATTGCGCTCGACGGTCGCATCCAACTGAAGGTAGGGATGCATGACGACGATCGCCGTGATAACGCCAACCGCGATCGCGGACGCGATCGCGACCGCGAGCGTGGGAACCCGGATCATGACGTTGCCCGCCGGCGGCCCTGAAACCATCGGAAGCTGGGGGACGGCAGCCAGCGCTCGGGGAGCCACAGCACGAATGCCGACCAACCGATGCCGAGCAGGACGCCGCCGATCACGTCGCTCGGCCAGTGCGCGCCCGCCCAGACCCTGGAGATGCCCGTGAGCACGATCACGATCACGACGAGAGTCCAGAGGATCGGGCGGAAAACAGCCCTGATCTTCGGAGCGACGGACACGGCGATCATGAAGGCCATCCAGGTGAAGAAGACCGCGTGCCCGCTTGGGAAGCTGAAGCCGGTCGTAGGCGACAGGATATGGACGAGGTCCGCTGGCGGCCGCTGCCGCGAGATGACGAGCTTGATGAGGTTGTCGAGAAGGCTCGAGATGCTCCCGATCAACATCAGCCAGCCGGCCCGGCGTTCCAGGACGAATAGCGCGACGATGGCAACAGCACCGAGGAGGACCTGCCAGATGCCGGCGCTCGCGTTGATCAGCTGCATTGGATAGACGAGAGGGCCCCAGTTGAGCTGCTGGATGAACCTGGCGATCGGTACGTCGAACGGAAGCACATCGTTCTGCACGACGAGGAAGGTGTCGATTGCGAACAGGACGAAGACGACCAGCGCTGTTGGGCCCAGCCATCGCCTGGCCGTCGGACCCGGCCGCCCCGCAATGACCTCGGCCGCGGCCTGCTTGGGTTCGGCGAGAGGCGCGGCTGCGTCCTTGGGCAGTGCGCTCACCTTGGAAGGATCACTCGCAATGCGCTCAGCTCCGCGGTGATGGTGGCCGGCGTGCGGCCGAGCTGGACGTTGTCGGCGTAGATCCGCACCTTCGGCTTGGTCGTGACCTCGAGCTTGCGGAACCTGAAGACCTGGCCCAGGCCGCCCTCTTTGTGCTTGGAGAGGATGGCGCGGGCGAGTACCCGCTTGACGATGTCCGTGCGACTCCCTCCCGCGTGCACCGAAAGCTCCAGGTATGGATCCTTGGGCGTCTTGTCGCTCACCGGCATCTGCGAGCCGATCGATGTCGTGTTTGTGAAGACGAGTGACATTGCGGTGCCGCTCCCCCTGATATCGCCGCTCAGCTCATACGTGAAGGGCCTCGCCTCGGCGATGTGTTTCACATCCTCAGCGAACGCTCCGAACGCTCGATCTTTGGCGGACTCGCCCGCTGCGATGGTCTCGCCGAACAGTCCGATTGCAGCAGCCTCGAGGAAGATCTTTCCGTTCAAGCGGCCCAACGTGATGGGATGCAGCTTTCCGGTCTTGATGACCCGGATCGCGGCATCGACCGTCGTCGGCAGATGCAGGGACTTGGCGAAGTTGTTGAAGGTGCCCAGCGACAGGATGCCGAGCGGATGCTTGGTGTCGGCAAGCTGGCGGACGACCCAGCCGATTGTGCCGTCTCCGCCCGCCACGATGATCGTGGCTGTGGCGCCGACCAGCTTCTCGAGATCCATCTTGGGATCGAACTCGGCGATGAGGCTGCCGTCAAAAGCTTTGCGCAGCTTTGCCTCGATCTCGGGCGTCATCGACCCTGCCTTGGAGCTCAAGATCAACAGGCTGGATGCGTGTTTGACGCTGCTCTTCGATGACAGTGTGGCTGTGCTCATGCGGCCTCAACTCCTTCATCTCCGACGATTCCCAGCGTTGCACGCCGCATCAGGTCCTGGGTGTTGATTCCCCGTCCGGCGGGAATCTTGCTCCAGGTTCCATCAGCGGCGAGCTCCCAGGCGAGAGTGTCGTCGGACAGCTCGAGCTCCAGGAACTGCTCGATCTCCTGGTTGAGATCGAGGTCGGTCACAGGCACCACCGCCTCGACCCGCCGGTCGAGGTTGCGAGGCATCAGGTCGGACGACCCGATGAGCGTGCGGCGGCCGGCTTCAGCACCAAAGCGAAAGATCCGCGAGTGCTCGAGATAGTGGCCGACGAGAGAACGGACGCGGATTCGTTCCGACAGGCCGGGCACGCCCGGTTTCAGGCAGCAGATTCCCCGCACGATCAGATCGATCCGGGCACCGTCCTGCGAAGCTCGATACAGAGCGTCTATCACCTCCGGATCGACGAGGTTGTTGACCTTGATCACGATCCGGCCATCCGGCTTAGCCGCCTCTTCCTGTATCAGCTTGACCATTCCCGACCGCAGGGTGGTTGGGGCGACCAGGAGCTTGCGGTAGGTGGTCTGACGGCTGTAACCGGTGAGGTAGTTGAAGAGCTCGGCGATGTCGGCGGTCACCTCTGGATCGGCAGTCAGCAGAGCGACATCTTCGAAAATGCCGGCGGTGGCGGCGTTGTAATTGCCGGTCCCGATATGTGCGTATCTCCGCACGGCTTCGCCTTCCTGGCGCACGACCAGCATGAGCTTGGCATGCGTCTTGAGCCCCACCAGGCCATAGACCACGTGGACGCCGGCCCCTTCCAGGGACTTGGCCCATTCGATGTTCGCCTGCTCGTCGCCCCGCGCCTTCAGCTCGACGAGCGCCACCACCTGCTTGCCCGACTGGGAGGCGCTCTTGAGCGCGCAGGCGATCGGGCTCTCAGGACCCGACGTGCGGTACATCGCAACCTTGATCGCCAACACGTCCTTGTCTCGAGCAGCCTGTTCCACGAAAGCCTCGACCGAGGTCACGAACGAGTCGTACGGGTGATGAACGAGAAGGTCTCCGCTGCGCAGCACCCCGAAGAAGTCGACGGGCTCGCCGGAATCCGGTCGAAGCCTTGGTTGGGTCGCCGGCATCCATGGCCTTTCGGGGTGGGCGCCGGGTACGTGGATCGAGAGCAGGCTCGTCAGGTCCAGCATGCCGGTCACGGTGTAGACGTCTTCGGATCCTAGCTCCAGCTCGTGGAGCAGCAGGAAGAGGACGTCGGGGGACATGTCCGGAGCAACCTCCAGCCGCACGGCTCGGCCCTTACGACGCTTGCGCAGGAGCTCGGCCTGGACCGCGGCCATCAGGTCTTCGGCCTCGTCGTCGTCCAGGTCGAGGTCGGCGTCACGGGTCACGCGAAAAAAGTGATGGCTGACGATCTCCATGCCGGGGAACAGAGCGGGCAGGTGCATGGCTATCACCTGCTCGAGCGGCACGAATCGCTCGCCGTCGGGTAGAGCGATGAAGCGCGCCAACAGCGGAGGCACTTTGACCCGCGCGAACCGCGGCTGATGCCGCATCGGGTCGCGAACCATCACCGCGAGGTTCAGCGAGAGATTGGAGATGTACGGAAACGGGTGTGCCGGATCCACGGCCAGCGGAGTGAGCACCGGAAAGATGCGCTCCTGGAAGACTTCGGAGAGAAGGCGACGGTCGGCCTTCGAGAGATCGCTTGCATTGACCAACTTGAAGCCGGCGGCCGCCAGTGCGGGCACTATGTCCGAATTGAAGGCGTCCGAAAGGCGTTCGCTCAGGTGGCGCACTCGCTCTCCAATTCCCTCCAGTTGCTGTTCGGGAGTCATGCCGTCAAGCGAGGTCAACATCAGGGGCGCCACGAGCTGTTCGTGAAGGCCGGCCACCCGCACCTGGAAGAAGTCGTCGAGCCCGTCGCTCACGATGGCGAGAAAGCGGATCCGCTCGGCGAGGGGGCGGGCGCGGTCTTCGGCCATCGAGAGCACACGGCTGTCGAAGTCCAGCCTCGAGAGCTCACGGTTCAAGTACCTGTCCTTGGGCAGGAGTGGCGATCGGACGGGCGCGGTCCTCGCCTTTGATAGCGGGACAGCGGTGGCGACTGCGCTCAACTCGAAATCTTCATCAACTTGATCCAGCGCGCGCATGCGAACGAGTGCAGGCCAAGCGCCACAAAGCCCAATGCGACGATGCCCAACAGGATGCGCCCGAACGGTTGGGCCAGCAGAAACACGAACGCCCCGCTGAAGCCTTGCGTTTGGGCCGGGTCGTGATGAATGCCTGCCTGTACGACAAACCAACCGATGACCAGGAAGATCACGCCTCGGGCGAACATCCCGAACCGGCCGAGCTTCACCGCGATATCCCTTGCGGTGGCACTCATCTCCGCGCCTTTCAGGTCTCGTGCGAAGGTGGCCCGATAGGCTTCCAGGAACTGTCCCAGGGCAACCCCGATCACGACCAGACCGATGAGAATCGTGAGTGCTCCACCCGCCGGATGGGTGAGGACTGCAGCGATCGTTTTCTGGGTGCCGTCGTTTGTCGTTGCGCCTGACCCCGCAAGCAGCTGAACGGCAAAGAGGACTATAGCCGCATAGGACAGCGCGCTTGTGACAAAGCCGAGCCTCGCGAGGTAACCGGACGCGTCACTGCCACGGTGCAGCGGGTCGTAGATCGCCCTGGTGAAACCCCACAACGAGTAGGCCGACAGGCCGACCGCGACGATGATCAGCACCAGCTTTCCGGAAGGATTGCTCACCAGGACCACGAGGCTCCCGGTCAGATCGGTGGTTGCTCCGCCCGCGACGCTGAGCACGATTCGGAGGGCGAGCAGTCCCATGACCGCATAAAGAGCCCCCCGGACAACGTACCCAAGTCGCTCGAGGAGCTCGAGCACAGGGTTGGTTGCCGCTCGCTTGACTGCTGAGTTACCGGCCTGGATGGTTGCCATTCAGGCCACCGCCTGAAGGCTTTTCTTCAGGGCGCGTACGTCCAGGTGCGGGTTGGGATAGGTCAACTTCATATCCTCCATCGTCTCGATCAGAAGCTGGGAGACAGCCCAGTTCCGATACCACTTGCGATTGGCGGGAACGACGTACCACGGGGCGCCGACAGTGGAGCAACGCGCGAGGGCAGCTTCGTACGCGTTCTGGTAGTCAGGCCAATGCGGTCGCTCGCTCATGTCTCCGGTGCTGAACTTCCAGTGTTTCTCCGGTTCGCCCAGGCGAGCGAGCAGCCTCTTTCGCTGCTCCTCAGCAGAGATGTGAAGAAATACTTTGACGAGCGCTGTCCCGTGCTTCGCGAGCTCAGCCTCGAAGCGGTTGATGATCGCGTAGCGCGCGTCGATCACCTCTGGCGACGCAAGCGCCCTGACCCTGGCGATCAACACGTCCTCGTAGTGAGACCGGTTGAAGATCGCTATCTCGCCGGGCCGGGGCAGCTGGCGCCTGATCCGCCACAGGAAATCGTGCCGCCGCTCACTGGGAGTGGGGGCCTTGAACGAAACGATCCTGACGCCTTGAGGGTTGAGGCCTCGCAGCGCATATCTCACCGTGCCGTCCTTGCCGCTCGTATCCATTCCCTGCAGCACGATCAGCACCGAGTGCTTGCCTTCGGCGTAGAGGCACTCCTGGAGCGACATCACATGCTCCTCATCGGCCAGCGTCCGCCCGTCTGCCTGGTGCCGTTTGACGCCATTGGTTTCCGATGGATCGATTGCGTCCAGGTCCACCCGGCCGCGATGCAGCCGCACGCCCAGCAGGTCGCGCACCGACTTGTGATCTGAGCTCCTCTTGCTATCAGGCATCCGGCCAGTGAGGATGGGCCGAAACCGGTAACAATCGCAGTAATAGCCGCCGGCGGCCGGCATGAGGTGGCTCGATCCCGAGGTATCTTCGTGCCATGCCAGGCGATGCGCTGGAGAGCTCGTTTCTAACCAGCTCCGAGCGCGGCAACGACTTCACCGGACTTGATCGGCGGCGCGCGGATGGCCTGGCCTGGAGCACCGGGAACGAGGTCGAAACCCTGGTGCACGGAGCCACCTACTTCCGCCGCCTTCTGGACGCGATTCGAGACCTTGGCCAAGGCGACCAGCTGTACTTCACGGACTGGCGCGGCGACCCCGACCAGCACCTTACCGACGATCCCGATTCGGAGATAGGAGCCGTTCTCGCGGGCGCCGCCCGTCGCGGCGTGATGGTCAGGGGATTGCTCTGGCGGTCTCACATGGACAGACTCGGCTTCAGCGCCAAGGAGAACCGCCACCTCGGACAGCTCGTCAACTCGGCCGGGGGCGAGGTCCTTCTCGACCAGCGCGTGCGACTCGGCGGCTCCCATCACCAGAAACTCATCGTCATCCGCCACGCTGAAAGAACCGAACGCGACGTTGCTTTTGTCGGCGGCATAGACCTCTGTCACAGCCGGCGCGACGACGCCGGCCATGAAGGCGACCCGCAGCACCAAACGATGGCGCCGGTCTACGGGCCGAGACCTCCGTGGCACGACGCGCAGCTGGCGGTCCACGGCCCGGCCGTGGGGGACCTCGAATATTGCTTTCGCGAACGGTGGGATGACCATGGGCCGCTCAGCCGCGATCCACTCGGGCTCGTGCACGACCTGCTGCGCCACACGCATCGCAAGGCAAGCGTCCTGCCGACGATGCACGCCGACCCCACGCCATGTGGAACGCACGCGGTCCAGGTCCTGCGCACCTACGCGCGTCGTCGCGGCGGCTATCCGTTCGCGCCCCATGGCGAGCGCAGCGTCGCTCGCGGATTTCAGAAAGCAATCGGAAGAGCGCGCCGGCTCATTTATCTCGAAGACCAGTTTCTCTGGTCCAAGGAGGTGGCCGAGATCTTTGCGGCCGCACTTGTTGCGTGTCCGTCCCTGCATCTAATCGCCGTCGTACCGAGATTCTTTGACCAGGCCTCAACCCTCACCCTGCGCCCGAACCAGGTTGGACGCGAGCAGGCGGTGCGTGTTCTTCTTGAGGCGGGCGGCGATCGTGTCGCCATCTACGACATCGAGAATCTCGCCGGCGTTCCTGTCTACGTCCACGCCAAAATCAGCGTCATCGACGACGTCTGGGCATCGGTCGGATCGGACAACTTCAATCGGCGGTCCTGGAGCCACGACTCCGAGATCTCTTGCGCCGTGATCGACGACGAGCGCGATGGTCGCGAACCCCATGATCCGGCGGGCCTTGGAGACGGCGCCCGAAAGTTCGCCCGAGGTCTGCGGCTGCAGCTGTGGCGCGAGCACCTCGGCCGCGCGGAGGGCGACGATCGAGGCCTGCTCGATCCCGCTGAAGCGGTCGCGATTTTCCGGGACACGGCCCAGGCGCTGGAACGCTGGCACCTCGATGGGGCCCATGGTGAGCGGCCGCCGGGGCGGTTGAGGCCGCATCCGCGAATCCAACCCTCGCGGACGACCACGCTTTGGGCCGGGGCCCTCTACCGCATGGTCTATGACCCCGACGCCAGGACTCCCGACATGCGCCGCTTGGGGGAGTGGTAGCTCGACTCTGAAGTGTTGCTGAAATTGTTACGAGGGTAAGGCGAGGCTGAGGTCGGCGGGAACCCTACCGCCAGATTCACCGCTGTGGCTAGGGCATGGTCCGAATGGGCCTGAGGAGAAGCAAAGCAGTGAGACATTTGACTTACAAGGTTCGATTTCTTGGGCTTGTCACCATCGCCATGCTCGCGGCCATGTCGCCGATGGCCGCCCAGGCCGCGACCGCGACCGCGCCCGCACTGGGATCGGCGGCGGACTTCGCGGTTCTGGCCGGAAAGGCCTTGACCTGTACTGACTCCAACGTAACCGGACCTGTTGGTGTTGTCACCGGTATTGCGGTGACTTCGACCAGGTGCAAGATGCAGGTTCAAAACGCCGATGGCGCTTACTCTGACTTTCTCAAGGCATACGGCACGATCGCTGGCAGTCTCGGATGCACGCCGGCAAACACGCTCACCGGCACGCTTGCCAGCGTGACGCTCGGGCCAGGTACTTATTGCTTCGATGCGGCTGCGGCATTGACTGGAACCCTGACTCTCACCGGCGGTGGTCCGTGGATTTTCGAAATCGGGGCCAATGCCGTCGGCGCTCTATCGGCCACCAGTTTCACGGTGGTTAGCGATAACCCGTGCAACGCGTTTTGGTGGGTGCAG
>JBGPEO010000126.1:0-8239 GCA_041482895.1 Candidatus Dormibacteraceae bacterium
CTTGAGCCTCGGCCCGGTCGTCTAGTGGACTAGGACGCCACCCTTTCAAGGTGGATATCAGGAGTTCGAATCTCCTCCGGGCTACCAGGCCAGAGGTCGAAAAGCGGGCGTAGCACAATGGTAGTGCGGCAGCCTTCCAAGCTGTTTACGTGGGTTCGATTCCCATCGCCCGCTCCACCTCTTCTACCCGGCCGGCTGGTTGTGGCGATGGCGGCTGACGGTGAAGGGCAGGTCCAGAATGGCGAACACGACGAGCGCGAGGGTGGCCGCGGCGACGATGTACCAGGGCCACGGACCGATCACGTCGAGCAGGCTGTGGGCGCCCGGCGCGTGACGCAAGTACATGTAGTTCCCGCCCGTCACCAGGTTGATGCCCGCATCGAGCACGAGAAGCCCGAACGTCAGGGCGAACACGCGCAGAACCGCCCCAGGTCGGGGAGCGATCCGCAGCCCGATCACCAGCAGCAGAGCCGCGGCCACGATCGCTCCGTGGGCGATGAAGTACTGCATGAATCCAAAGCTGGGGAAGTGGTCTGAGACATCTGGCGTGATGAGGCCGTTCGCCGTGCCGGCCAGGCCCCAGAAATAGGTGAGCTCGACCAGCAGCGGATGCCGGAACCAGAGCGCCGCCGCCGACACGATCGCTGCCACATCACACAGCTGAAACGGCAGCGCGTAGCTCGCGGACCATGTGTTGTGGTCGGCAAGCCAGATCCACCACGCGGCCTCGTTGGCCAGGATGACAATCGCGAGGACGCGGCACGCGACGAAAGTCCACGGTCCAGGTCGGAGACGCGCCGCAATGACGAGGCTTGTGATGATCGCGCCGATCACCGCAAGCGTCATGAGGTGCTCGACGGAGAGCAATTTCGCCATCGCCTGCAGTTTCCGCCGGAACCGGGTCTAGGTCAGTCCCAAACGGGTCTCAAAAACGGTCTCAGCTCGTAGACAGGAAGACGTTTTTGAGCTCGGTGTAGTGCTCCAGGGCATGTGGGCCCAGCTCGCGGCCGATGCCAGATTGCTTGAACCCTCCGAACGGAGTCGTCACGCGCACGGAGTTGTTCGAGTTGATGGAGATGGTTCCGGTCTCCAGCGCTCGCGCGACGCGCATCGCACGTCCCGCGTTGTTCGTCCAGATCGAACCGGACAGGCCGTAGACCGTGTCGTTGGCGATCCGAATTGCGTCGGCCTCATCGTCGAACGGGATCACGGTCACGATGGGGCCGAAGATCTCCTCGCGCGCGGCGCGATCGGTGTTGGCGACGGGCGACAGCACGGTCGGTGGAAACCAGTAGCCGGGTCCGCTGGGTGAATGCCCGCGGATCGCGACTCTCGCGCCGTCACCCAGGAACGAGGCGACTTTGTCGCGGTGGGCGGCCGAGATCAGCGGGCCCATCTCGGTCTTGTCGTCGAGCGGATCGCCAACTCGCAGAGCCTGGATCGCTTTCTCGAGTGCCTGCATGAAGCGATCGACCGCCGACCGCTCGACCAGGATGCGCGACCGCGCACAGCAGTCCTGCCCGGCATTGCCGAAAACGGCGAGCGGCGCGGACGCGGCGGCCTGCTCAATGTCCGCGTCGGCAAAGACGATGTTCGCGGACTTCCCGCCGAGCTCGAGGGTCACGCGCTTGATCGAGGACGCGGCGAGCTGCCCGATTCGCTTTCCGACCTCGGTCGAGCCCGTGAACGCGACCTTAGCCACGTCCGGGTGCTGCACCAGGCGCTCACCGACGGTCCGGCCGGCGCCCACCACGACGTTCAGCACGCCCTCGGGAATGCCCGCCTCGAGCGCGATGCGCTCCAGTTCGATCGCGGTCAGCGGCGTCAGGGTCGCCGGCTTGAGGACGATGGTGTTGCCGGCTGCCAGGGCCGGACCGACCTTCCAGGACGCGATGGCGAGCGGGAAGTTCCACGGGACGATGAGCGCCACGACGCCGAGCGGTTCACGGAACGTCATGTCGACGCCCCCCGCGACCGGGATCGTCTTTCCGAAGAGGCGCTCGGGTGCGCCGGCGAAGTAGTTGAAGACATCAACCACCATGCCGACCTCGCCTCGGGCGTCGCTGATCGGTTTGCCGACGTTGCGAGCTTCGAGCGTGGCCAGCTTGCCGGCCTCTCGCTCGACCGCGGTCGCCAGCCGCCGCAAGGCGTTCGCCCGGTCCCGAGGTGCCATCGCCCGCCAGGCGGGATAGGCGGCCTTGGCGCGGGCGACGGCCTGGTCGGCTTCTTCGATTCCGGCTTCAGGGACCTCAGCCAGAATTTGCTCGGTCGCCGGCTCGATCACCTTCAACGTGCTGGTCGTGGCCATGGACATAAACAATAGCGGTCCAAAAACTCACACCTGATTCCAAGGCCGTTATGAGCTTGCGACCAGAGGATGGGGGCATGAACAGGACCCGCAGCCTCATGTTCGGATCGGTGGTGGTCGCATCGATGATCTTCGGCGGGGTCATCAGCGCGACCGTCTTCGCCAAAACGTCACTGCCGTTCAACGTCAACGCCGCTGCCACCGCCGCATCGCCGTCGCCGAGCCCCTTCAAGTCGAACGAGGCGACCGCACACGAAAACGGTGAGAGCGCAGCCCAGGAGACCGCTGAGAACAACGGCACGTTCCACCCGGGTGGCCCCGGCGGCCCCGGCAGCGGTCCGTCGAACGAGACGGCGTCCCACGAAGCGACCGAGTCGGCTTCCCGCGAGGCCGCTGAGAAGACCTAACCGCCGAAAATAGGCCTCGTGCCGAACGAGGCAACCACCAAGATCTCGGTCTACCTGGAGGTCGGCGGCAAGCGCGCGTTCGCGAGTGCCGCCGGCTGGCCAGGTTGGTCCCGTTCCGGCAAGGATGAGCACGCGGCTCTCGAAGCCCTGGCAGCGTACGCACCGCGCTACGCCGCGGTGGCAAAGCTGGCCAGGGTTCGACTTCCAGCCGGCGAGCCCGTCTTCAAGGTCGTCGAGCGAATGGACGGCAACGCCACCACCGATTTCGGCGCGCCCGGCATCCCGGCGAAGGACGAATCGAAACCAATCACGCCCCAGCAGGCCGAGCGTATGCGCGATCTCGTCGAGGCCTGCTGGGCGTACCTCGACGGGGTCATCGCGAAGGCCCCGGCGGAGCTGCGCAAAGGGCCGCGGGGTGGCGGCAGAGATCGCGATCCGATGTTCGACCACGTCCTCGGCGCGGAGGTGGAGTACGCGAAGGCGATCGGGCTCCGCCTCAAGCAACCTGACGGAAAGGACAAGCCGGCGATCCGCGCCTTCCGCAAAACCCTCCTCGAGGGCTTCGACAACCCGAACCGTACCGAGAAATGGCCGGTTCCGTTCGCGGCGCGGCGAACCGCATGGCACGCGCTCGACCACGCGTGGGAGATCGAAGACAGAAGCAGCGGGTAGTCCTCGCGCACTATCTTGGCGGTGATGCAGAACACACCGGGGATCCTCGTCGTGATGGCCCATCCCGACGACGAGTCGATGGGGTGTGGCGGCCTGATCCTGCGGCACACCCGCGCCGGAATCCCGGTCTACCTCATCTGCGCCACGCGTGTCGAGGCGGGCTGGAGCGGCAAGCCGCTCGGCGCCAGGAAGGAGGATCTCCCGCAAATTCGAACCGCGGAGCTCGAGGCGGCGGCTGCGGCGCTGGCGATCAGCGGCGTCGAGCTGTGGGATTACCCCGACGGCGGAGTGGACAGATGCGACCCGCAGGAGATCACGCAGCGGATCTGGGAGCAGATCACGAGGCTGCGCCCGAAGGCGGTCGTCGGATGGGGACCGGACGGCGGGTACGGGCATCCGGACCACATCGCGGTCGGAGCCTCGACCGATATCGCGGTGACGTCGATGTCGGAGGGGGATCGCCCGGCGCTGTATCACCTCGCGGTGGACCAGCAGGCCGCTGACTTCTACAGGGAAGCTGCACGGCTGGCCGGCGACGGCCGGCCGCTTCCGCTGATCGTGAAAGACCACGTCGACGTCACGTTCGACCTCGACACCGACGAGGTGATGATGAAGCTGCGCGCGATCGACTGCCATCGGAGCCAGCTGGAAGACTGGCGCGTCGCCATTCGCGACCATCCCCGGCTCATGCAGCAGGGTTACGGACACGAGCCGTACCTCGCGGTGGCGTCGCGCATGACGGGCCTCGCGCCCAATGGCCTGTTGGGCGAGTTCGGGTGAGCGAGACTTCCCTTTAGTAGCCTGGCAAAAACTGAGCATTCTCGTCGGCGAATTGCAGCCGACATGGGCTAACCTTTAACGCCTGACTCCGGCCTGCATTGGGCCTATTCAAGTCGGGGGGGATTAGATCTCATGGACGTTCAAGAAGCAGTGGCAGAAAGCACGCCAGCGGCTTCTGTCGAGGACAACGGCGATGCCAGACGCGGCGGGCAGCGCAAGTTCACGATGGGGCCGAACGACAGCCTCGAGGGCAAGCTGGTCTACGAAGGCGACGTGCACGTAGACGGCCGCGCCGAGGGCGAGTTCAAGGTCACCGGCAACCTGGATGTGGCGCAGGGCGCGACCGCCAGGATCTCGATCGAGGCCGCGAACGTGTCCGTGAAGGGCCAGGTCGAAGGCTCGGTGAATGCTCACGACAAGCTCACGCTGGGCAAGAATGCCAGGCTCAGCGGGGACATCGTCGTACGCAGGCTCCAGATCGAAGACGGGGCCAGCCTCAACGGCCACGTACGAATGGGAGACATTGAGCAGCACGGCTCCGGCGGCTAAAAACCGCACCCCCGCATCGGCGGGAAACGGGTCCGACGGCGCCCAGAGCTCGATCGTCCTTGGCCCGCGCGACCGCCTGGTGGGACAGCTCTATGTAGAGGGCGATCTTCGAGTTGTCGGCACCGTGGAAGGCGGGCTCGAGGTCACCGGCAGCGTGGAGATCGACGACGGGGGCCGCGTCACGGGACCTGTCACCGCGCACGATCGGCTGGTGGTCGGTAAGGCGGGGTCCTTGGTGGGAGACGTGCGCGTGGCGCGCCTCGTCGTCGCGGACGGGGCAACGTTCAGCGGCAAGGTTTCGATGGGCAAGCAGGTCGAGGCGCCGCCGAAACCCATCGAGCTACCCGCACCGGTCGCCGAGCCGGTCAAGGCCGGCGAACCGGTCAAGGCGGACGGACCCGTCAAGCCGGAAGCGCCCATTTCAGTGGCCGAGCCTGTCAAAGCGCCGCAGCCTGTCAAAGGGCAGGCGGCCAAACCCCAGCAGTTCCACGCGCCGAAGCCTCCTGACCGAAAGGGCAAGCGCCGCTAGCTTTTCTTCGTCGCCGTCTTCTTCGCGGGGGCCGTGTTCTTTGCCGGCTTCTTTGCGGCTTTGGCAGGCATCGCCCGCGCGTGGGCGAGTGCCTTGTTGATCAGTGCGACCGCGGGCGCGGGCTTGGCGCGCCAGTCCCCTGGCACGATGACGTAGCCACCCATCTTGTGCCCAGCCATGGGCTCGAAGTCACGGCCGCCCTGCTTCTTCACCGCCGCAATCTCGGCCTCGGGCAGGCGCACCAGCAGCTCTTCTCCGAAGATCCCGCAGAACATGTTGCCGTTCACGAAGGCTGAAAGCTGGCCGAACATCGGCTTCAGAGTCACCGCAGGCTCATCCGCTACGAGCTTGCTGAAGGCCGCCTTGGCCTCCTCGCTTGGCCTGGGCATCTTCATCGATCCACGGTCCGTCGGGCTCATCGCTGCACCTCCTAAGACGATCCTGATGTTGATCTTCGGGGATTGACGCCCGACCCGGCACGCTCTACCTTCGGCGAATGTGGCGGGTGGCCAGGACCTACTTCGAGTCCTGTAACTGCGATGCGATCTGCCCGTGCCGCCGCACGGACGGCGCGGAAGGCGGCAAGTCCACTCATGGAGTCTGCGATTTCGCGCTGTCGTGGTGGGTGCAGGAAGGTCATCATGGCGACGAGAAGCTCGACGGCCTGGCCGTGGTGATGGCCGGTTCGTACGAGGATCGACCCCGTTGGAAGCCATGGGAGGTTGCCCTGCTGGTCGACGAACGGGCGTCCACGCGAGCCCAGTCGGCGTTGGCCGAGATCTTCCTCGGCAAAGCGGGCGGTACGCCGATGGCCAACTACACGATGGCGATCGGGGAGGTCCGCTCGATCCGGCCCGCGAGGATCCGGCTCGACCACCGCCGCGGCCACGAACGCATCGAAGTCGAGGCCGCGATCGAGGTGGAAGCTGGCGATCCGGCCGCGCCGGACGGCGCAGTGTCGTGTGGCATCCCAGGCCACGACCATCCAGGAACCGAGGTGCACGCCAAACTGCTCTCGGTGGAGGAATCCGGCTTGAAGTTCCGCTACTCGGGAGTCTGCGGCTTCACCGCGAGCTTCGACTACCGCGCCGATTCCTGAGCGTCGGAAGAGCCACTTCGCGCACGTTCTCGACAAGCTGGGGCTCCGCGACCGAGTACAGGCGGCGATCGTCGCGTACGGGCAGGCCTGGCCGGCACAAGCTGACAGGAGAGGCGAGGCCGGACCTCCGTCGACGGATCTTCGGCGCCCATGCGGCCCATCTCCGGGTTCAGCGACTGCGCTGCTCGCTCACGCATTCCCGATGCGTTCGCTGCGCTGCTCGCCGCTTCACCCGGACCTGGGCCACCTGGATCGCCGAATATCTCGTCGAGGTGTCTGGCCGCCCCTCTGTACGCTAGGCGGCCGGTATGTCCATCTCGACTGAGGAGCGTCGCATCGTGACTGTGTTGTTCGCCGACATGGCTGGCTCCACCGCGCTCGGCGAGGAGCTGGACCCCGAGGAGATGCGCCGCCTGCTGTCGCGTTACTACACCCTCGCGCGAGAAACCGTCATCCAGCACGGCGGCACGGTCGAGAAGTTCATCGGCGACGCGGTGATGGCGGTTTTCGGCCTTCCGACGGCGCACGGCGACGATCCCGAGCGTGCGATCGCCGCGGCTCTCGCCATGCGCGACCGAATCCGCAGCGACGAGCGTCTGCACGGGCGCCTCGCAATCCGTTTCGGCGTCAGCACAGGCGAGGTGGTCGCCAGCCGCGACCAGTCGGCCGGCGACTTCCTGATCACCGGGGACGCGACCAACGTCGCGGCGCGGCTGCAGCAGGCCGCCGAGCCATGGGCGATCCTGGTCAGCGATCGCACGGTGCGCGCCGCGGTCGACCGGTTCGAGTTCGGTGATGTCATCCAGGTTCCCGCGAAGGGAAAGACGTACCCCGTCGTCGCTCGCGAGGTGCTCGGCCCGCGCAAGAAGAGAGCACAGCCGCGCGTGCGCTTGCCTCTGGTGGGGCGCGAGAACGATCTCGCTCAGCTGCAGCTGGTCGCGCGGCGTGCGGTCGGCGAGCGACGGCCCTCGATGGTCAGCCTGATTGCGCCTGCCGGGACCGGTAAAACACGCCTCGTCGAAGAGTTCCTCGACTGGCTTCCGTCGCTCGCGCCGGATGCCGTTGTGGCGACGGCACAGTGCTTGCCATACGGCCAGCAGCTCACCTACTGGCCGATGCGCCAGGTGCTGTTCACCCTGACCGGGGCCGGGGACGAAGCCACGCCTGAGCAAGTGCGCGAAGCGATCGGCAACTGGCTCCGCGGGCTGGGCGTCGACAACGCGGACCGCGACACGAAGCTGCTGGCGGCCACCATCGGCGAAGCGGGAACGGAGGGCGTCGACAAAGACTGGCTGTTCGCGGCGTGGCGCTCGGCGTTGGAGGCGGCGGCCCGTCGGGCCCCGCTGGTCATCGTCTTCGAGGACCTGCACTGGTCCAGCGACAGCTTGCTCGACCTGGCGGAGTTCGTGATGCAGCCGCGTGGCGAGGCGCCGGTGCTCATGGTGGTGCTCGCGCGGCCCGAGCTTCTCGATCGCCGCCCGGCGTGGGGCGGCGGGCGGCTCAACCACCTGGCGATCGCGCTCGAACCGCTTCGAGACACGGCGATCGCGGACCTTGTGCGGCACCTTCTCGACACCGAGGCCCCAGACGTGATCAAAGTCGTGTCCGAGCGTTCGGAGGGGAACCCCTTCTACGCGGGCGAGCTCGTGAGGTCGTACCTCGAGCAAGGATCGCTGGAGCGCCTGCCGGACACAGTCCAGGCCACGGTGCTCGCCCGGCTCGACCTGCTGCCGCCGATGGAGCGGCGAGTCCTGCAGCTCGGCAGCGTGTTCGGCCGCGCCTTCCGGGCAGCAGGGGTGGCCGCGCTCGAGACCGGGCTTGCGCAGCAGGCGAGGCAGCTGTGCGAGAACCTCGCCGACCGTGACCTCATCCGGCCCGTGGACAGCGACCGCTTC
>JBGPEO010000127.1:0-8023 GCA_041482895.1 Candidatus Dormibacteraceae bacterium
CCCCCGGTCACGAAAACGTACTTCGACATTCAGACCTCCAGGGCGGTTTTAAGGAGTCTACCGGGTTTTACATGAGCGGAAACCTGGCGGTTTCCGCTGCGCGCAGAGCGGCGAGGCGGATGGGACCTACTGATTGCATCGCCCGGTCGGCTGCGCCGACGGGGCTGCTCACCTTCCCCGGGATTGGATTTACTGAAAGAACTCTAGGCAACGATTGGGCGGCATTAGGGACAAAGTTGCGGCCGGGTTGAACCCGGCCGCCCCAGCGACGCTAGCGGCTAAGACTTTGGTTCAACTTTTGGTTCCAGCACGACGACTTTCGTCTCGTACTCGCCCGACGAGGCTTGCACGGACAGCTTGGGCTGCGCCTCTGCCGCGGCCACGGCCATCTCCTTGAGGAAGCGGTCCAGCGGGTCCAGCTCCAGCTTCAGGCCCGGGATCGCGTAATGCATGGGGATGACGTAGCGCGGCTCCAGCTGCCGGACGATCTGGGCCGCCTGGGCTGCGTTGATCACGGTGCGCCCGCCGACCGGCACAAGCAGGACGTCGGGCGCCGAGATCCCCTCTGCTTCCGCATCGTCGAGGACGCCGCCCAGGTCACCGAGATGGCAGACGCGAACGTCGTCGATCTCGATCAGGTAGATCGTGTTGCGCCCGTGCTTGGCGCCCTTCTCGGAGTCGTGGAAGCTGGGAATTCCGATCACGCTCACGCCGGCCACCTCGTACTCGCCCGGACCGCGGATCTCATACGCGTCTCGCACGATCTGCGTGTAGTTGTGGTTGTCGTGCTCGTGGCTGACCGTCACGAGATTGGCATCCAGCCGCGACAGCTTGAGCCCGATCGAGGGCGGGTAGGGATCGGTGACGACGGCCGCGCCGCGGCCTCGCAGCCGGAAGCAGCCGTGTCCGAGCCAGGTGACGTCCAAGTGCCTCTCCTTTATATGTTGGTGGGGACTTAAGCCCCTCACCCTACCCTGCGGGCAAGCCCGATCAGGTTAGGACTTACTGATTGCTCCCCGAGGGGGAGAGGGAGGTACCCTGCGTCTTTACATGCGGTCGGGCGCGCTGACGCCCAGCAGGTCGAGCGCGGTTTTCAAAGTGTGACGCGCCGCGCGGCACAGCTCCAATCGCGCCCGGGTCAGTGCCGGGTCGTCGACCACCACCCGGTGCTCGCTCTTCTCGTTGCCCGCGTGGTAGAAGCGGTGCACAGCGGTCGCGAGATCCTGCACGTAGTAAGGGATGCGATGCGGCTCCAGCAGGCGGGCCGCATCTTCTACGACCTCCGGCCAGAAGGCCAGCTGGCGGGCCACGTCCAGCTCCCAGGCCTCGACGAGGAGCGACATGTCGGCATGCTCCGGCAGATGACCATGCTTTTCGAGCGCCGTCGCCTCGACGTTGACCAGCCGCGCGTGGGCGTACTGGGCGTAGTAGACCGGATTCTCGTTGCTCTGGGTGACCGCGAGCTCGAGATCGAACTCGATTGTGGTGTCAGGCGAGCGGAGGAGATAGAAGTAGCGGACGGGGTCGGAGCCGACCTTATCGATCAGCTCGTCGAGCATCACGAAGCGCCCGGCGCGCTTCGACATCCTGTTTGATGCGCTGCCCGCGGCGCCCTCTTTCAGGTTCACCATCTGGTGCAGGATGACCTGCAGCCTGGCGGGGTCGATCCCGAGGGCCGCGGCGGCGGACTTCATGCGGGGCACGTATCCGTGGTGGTCCGCTCCCCAGACCTCGATCACCCTGTTGAATCCACGCACCTCGAAGCGGCTCAGCAGGTAACCGAGGTCGGAGGCGAAATACGTCGGCTGGCCGTTGGAGCGGATCACGACGCGATCCTCTTCTTCCACCAACTCTTTTTGCCCGGGCTCGCCCTCGAGCTCCTGTAGAGCTGGGCCGAACCAGAGCGCGCCATCGCGCTCCTTCAGGTAGCCCTCTTCGCGCAGGCGCTCGATGGCGCGCTGCGCGAGCCCGGACTCCCAGACCGTGTTCTCCCAGAACCACTCGTCGTAGTGGATGTTCAACCGCGCGACGGTGGCCTTGATCTGATCCACGATCTTCTGCATCGCGTACAACCGGAGCTTTGGCTCCGCCTCCGCCTCGGGCAGCTCCTCGATGCCCGGCAGGTCGTGGCGCGCCATCTCGGCGATCTGGGTCACGTACTCGCCCGTGTACCCACCCTCCGGCGGCTCCGTGCCGTGCAGCCTCGCGTAGACGGAGAGGCCGAACCTCCTCGTCTGCGTGTTGTCGGAGTTGACGTAGTACTCACGCTGGACCTCGTGGTTCGTGAACTCGAGCAGCCGGCAGATCGAGTCGCCAAGGATCGTGCCGCGGCCATGTCCGATGTGAAGGGGACCGGTCGGGTTGATGCTCGCGAACTCGACTTGCAGCCGCTCGCCACGCCCGATGTCCATCGCCCCGTAGCGCGGTCCTGTGGCGGCGACCCGCTCGACCAGCTTTTGCAGCCACGGCGTGGACAGCCGGAAGTTGACGTAACCGCCGACTACCTCAACTGTCGCCGCCTCCTCGGGGACAACGATCGCCTTCGCAATCCGGCTCGCAATTTCCTGTGGAGGCTCCTTGAGCACCCGCGCGAGCTTCATCCCGGCAGAGCTCGCGTACTCGCCCCGCTCGGAAGACTTGGCGCGCCCGAGCTCGAGATCGGGCACGTTGCCGTCCAATCCGATCGTACCGGCGGCTCGCGCCGCCTCCCTCAGCGCTTCGGCGATCTGCTCCCGGATGCTGGCCGCGGCCACCTTGCTCACGTGCACGTCGGGTGCTGGCCGGACAGCGTGAGCTGAGCCTGGCTCGAGGACCCGCCTCGTGTATAGGTGACGGTGACCTTCTGATTGGGGTGAAACCGCGAGCGCAGCAGCAGGCTAAGCGGGTGCGCCGCGTCGAGCTTGACGTCGTCGAGCTGCGTGATCACGTCGCCGGCCTGCAGGCCGGCGGAGACGGCGGGTCCAACCTGGTCCAGTGTCACGAGCTGGCTTCCCACGGGCAGGCCACTGAGCGACGCGAGCTCAGGGCTGAGATCGGTACTGGTGGCTCCGAGCGACGACACGACCACCTGTCCCGTCTGCAGAATCTGCTGGACGTCGTCCTGCACGTCCGCCACGTTCAGGCCAAACCCGCTTGTCCCGGTCGACGCTTGCGACTGCATCGCGATGCCGATCACCTGGCCGCCGACGTTGAGCATCGGCCCTCCCGAGGTTCCCGGGTTGATGACCGAGCTGGTCAGGATGGTGTCGCTCAGCTCCAGCGGATGCTGGGTGGCGGACGGGTTCGCGATCGATACCACCTGGTGCATCGCGCTGACGTAACCCGGAGTCACGGCGCCCCCTTCAAACGGACCTGCGACGGCCACGATGAGCTGGCCCTGCACCAGGGCGGTCGGGTCGGCGAACGCCAGTGTCGGCAGGCCGCTGACCTTGTCGATCTTGATCACCGCGACTCCCGTCTGGCAGTCGTAGTCGACCAGCCTGGCGTCATGCACCGTGGAATCGCCCGGCACCAGCACGGTCATCGTCCCCGCCCCCGCGATCACCTCGATGTTGGTGACGATGTATCCGTCGGTGGTCGCGAGATAGCCCGAGCCTCGGGACAGGGTCGGCTGCTGCTGCGTGACCACGCTCACGACCGCGGGTCGGGCCTTGGCGGCCGCCTGGACGATCGCCGAGTCTTCCGAGATCGTCACGCCGGACCGCAGGTTGACCTGCTGGGTGTTCGTTCGTGACTGGAGCTGGAGGACGGCCAGTGTAACGCCGGCGGCGACCAGGGCGGTCACGAGCATGCCCGCGGCCACGAGCAGGAGAGGTCTCACCTCGGAGGTGAGGTCTGAGGGCCGGCCGAGAGATTTGGCCACCAGGTGGCCCAGATGCTAGGAGCGGCCGAGCACCGCAGTGAGCGCATCCGTCGATGCGTGAGCGAGGAGCGCAGGTCCGCAACAACGCAGATGGGCCGCATGGGGGCCAAAGATCCGGCCGGCAGCTCAGACCGCACCTCCTGAGTTTAGGGACGACCCTGGTGCGGAGTGTCAGGTGCTCGGGGACAGCTCCTTGGGGTACCAGGTCATGACCAGCTGGCGATTCGGCTCGAAGCCGACCGACCGGTAGAGCCGGACCGCGGACTCGTTGTCGGGGCGCGTCCAGACGTAACCGAGTGTCACGTGGCGCTCGTCGAACAGCCTGACCGCCTCCCGGACCAGCATCTCGCCGATCCCGCGTCCTCTGTGCTCCGCCGACACATAGACCTCGGCCACCTCGCCCTCGAGCCCGGTGCCGGGGTCATACAGGACGATCCAGCAGAACCCGACCACATTGCCGATCTCGTCCCGGACCGCGAAGATAACGTTCTCGCCACGAAACGCCGCGGGCACCTCCGTGAGGTGGCGCTCGATCTCCCCACGGGTGAGCTGGGGGTGGTCCGAGTAGTGCACCTGCTCGCCGAGGTGCAGCTCGACCAGCAGTGGTTTGATGAGGTCGTAATCCCCCGCCGCGAGACGTTCCACGTCGAGTGTCCTCATCGTCTTCGATGCTAGCCTAAGGGCCCCTCGAAGGCGCGCGCCTTAGGCGGAATTTCGCCAACCAATTTGCCGACGTAGCTCAGCTGGCAGAGCAGCCGCCTCGTAAGTGGCAGGTCGCGAGTTCGAATCTCGCCGTCGGCTCCATAAATATGAGAAGGAACCGTGGCCGGTTCCTTCTCATCGGCCGGTCGGCTCCGCCGACGGGCCTGCTCATCCTCCGCGGGATTGGACTTCCAGAAAAGTCTCTCCTCGCGACGCTTGGGAGGCATATTGGACAAAGTTGCAGCCGGGATGAACCCGGCTGCCCTCGCCACGCTAGGAGGATTGGTGCCTTACGACGAGCCTGCTGACTTGATCGGGAGCTGTGAGGCGACTCTTGACACGCTTGGGCTCTTGCTTGGTGACTTGAGCGAGGAGGTCGCGGAGTCTCTTGGCGACTGGTCGATTGCCGAGATTCTCAACCACTTGCTCGACACCGAGAACCGCTATCTCGGCCGCGTCCGGCGCATGCGTCGTGAGGACCGGCCGGCCATGAGGATGATGCCCGACCCTGACTACACGAAGCTGTCAGCGCTCAAAGCCTGGACCCGGTTCTACGAAGTTCGGAAGCGCCACCTGCGGTTGCTCCGCTCGCTGAAGCCGGCCGAATGGCGGCGGTCAGGCACCCTCGCCCCGGTCGGCAAGGTCTCGATCGCCGGGCTGGTGCGCCACCTGGCCGCCCACGACGCGATGCACACCGCCCAGATCGCGCGGCGGCTGAGCGGGCGGCCAGGCTAGCGAGGCCAGCAGGGCGGCTTCGGCCAGCAGGATCGGGATGGCCAGGACCACGAGCGACAGCTGGAGCAGGGCGTAGCCCGCCACCAGCAGAACCACCTGCCAGGTCGTGGCCCCGCCCCGAATCACGAGCCAGCCGGCCACGATGAGCATGAGGAAGTCCTGGAAGCCGAGGTACGGCGTGGCGAGGAGCGATCCGACGATCCCGGCCGCCATCGGCAGCTCTGGACCCCCTCCCCTACGCCGCCACGCCGCGAGCAAAGCAACCGCGACGACCGCGAGCTGCGTCACGGTCAGGATCGGGCCGAGGCCGAGCGGGCCGGAGATCGAGTAGCGCCGCGTGATGTCCCACGCCGGCGACTGGGTCTGCGCCAGCGCGTCGCGGTAGCGCGCCACACCCTCTGGACCCAGTAGGGCCAGCGCCACCAACCCGATGAAGAGCGTGGCCACCAGCCACGCGCCGAAGGTGCGGGCGTGGCCGGACACGAGCAGACAGACAGGCACGAGGACCGCCAGCTGAGGCTTCAGGATGAGGAGGCTCAGCACGACCCCCGCCCAGACCGGACGGTCGTGGCGCATCAGCCACCAGGCCGTCGCGACAGCGGCCGCCACCGATGCGCCTGGCTGTCCCACCATCACGCCGAACGCGACCGGGAAAACGCCAAGCAGCAGCGCCAGGTGGGCGGCACGCGCGAGCCTGGTCCCCGGCGCGAGCAGGTACCACGTCCAGACGAGGGCCGCGAGCAGAAGCACCGTCCAGACGATCAGCGCCGCCTCGAACGGGAGGACGAGCAGAGGCGTCACCAGCCAGGCCAGCGGCGGCGGCGATATGAAGGGCTGCGGGTTGAAACCCTCGCCGAGGCCCTCGATGGCCAGCTTCTGGGCGCCCAGGTCGTAGAGGTGGCTGTAGCCCGACCTGAGGCCCACGGTGGCAGCGGCGTAGGCGAGCCGGAAGTCGTTCCTCACCGCGTATTGGGAGATGTACGTCGGGGCCGCCACCACGAGGTCGAAGCCGAAGAGGATCACGCCGACGGCAAGGCCCGCCGCCGGCCAGACCCGCTGCCGCGTTCGGAAGTAGGCAACCACCGGGACAAAGTGTGCCCGGACCGGACACACGAAGGGCTCCGACCAAAGCCGGAGCCCTTTTTGGCGGGTTTAGTGGTGCGAGGTGCTTAGTTGACTTCCCGGTAGTCGGCGTCGACCACGTCGTCTTCCTTCTTCTTCTCGCCGCCCGATTCCTGGCCATCCGCCTGTCCAGCCGCTGACTGCGCGCCGTCGGCGCCGCCCTGCTGGTAGATGTGCTGGCCGATCTTCTGCAGCGACTCGTTGAACTCGTCCATCTGGCGCTGAAGCGCCTTGGTGTCCGAGCCCTTGGCCGCGCTCTTCAAAGTCTCGAGCTTGGCTTCGACCTCGGTCTTCACGTCGGCCGGGATCTTGTCCGCGTTGTCCTTGATGACCTTCTCGGCCTGGTGGATCATGTGGTCTGCCTGGTTGCGGAGCTCGACCTCCTCGCGCTTCGCGCGGTCCTCGGCCGAGTGCGCCTCGGCCTCTTTGACCATGCGCTCGACCTCTTCCTTGCCGAGGGTGGAAGACGCGGTGATCGTCACCGACTGCTCGCGGCCGGTGCCCTTGTCCTGCGCCTTGACGTTGAGGATGCCGTTGGCGTCGAGGTCATAAGTGACCTCGATCTGAGGCATGCCTCGTGGCGCGGGTGGAATGCCGTCCAGGTGGAAGCGGCCCAGCGTTCGGTTGTCACGCGCCATCTCGCGCTCGCCTTGCAGGACGTGGACCTCGACCGAGGTCTGGTTGTCCGCGGCGGTCGAGAAGACCTGCGAGCGTGAGGTCGGGATCGTGGTGTTGCGTTCGATTAGCTTCGTCATGACTCCGCCGAGGGTCTCGACCCCCAGCGAAAGCGGCGTGACGTCGAGCAGAAGGATGTCCTTGACCTCGCCCTTGAGCACTCCGGCCTGGATCGCGGCGCCGATCGCGACGACCTCGTCCGGGTTGACTCCCTTGTGGGGCTCCTTTCCGCCGAGCAGGTTCTTGACCAGCTGCTGGATCACCGGCATGCGGGTCGAACCGCCCACCAGCACGACCTCATCGATCTGCTGCGGGGTCAGGTTGGCGTCCTTGAGAGCCGAGAGGAACGGGCCGCGGCAGCGCTCGGTCAGGTCCGACGTCAGCGACTCGAACTTGGCCCGGGTGAGCGTCATCTCGAGATGCTTGGGGCCGGTCTGGTCGGCCGTGATGAACGGTAGGTTGATGCTTGTCTCCAGCCGGCTGGAGAGCTCGATCTTGGCCCGTTCTGACGCCTCGGTGAGGCGCTGCAGGGCCTGCCGGTCGGACTTCAGGTCGATGCCGTTCGACTTCTTGAACTCTTCAGCCAGCCAGTCGACGATGCGCCGGTCGTAGTCGTCGCCGCCAAGGTGGGTGTCGCCGTTGGTCGACTTGACCTCGAACACGCCGTCGCCCACGTCGAGGACCGAGACGTCGAAGGTGCCACCACCGAGGTCGAACACCAGGATGGTCTCGTTCGCTTTCTTGTCGAGGCCGTAGGCGAGCGATGCCGCCGTCGGCTCGTTGATGATGCGGAGCACGTTCATGCCCGCGATCTGGCCGGCGTTCTTGGTCGCCTGCCGCTGCGAGTCATTGAAGTAAGCGGGGACGGTGATGACCGCATCGGTCACCTTCTCGCCAAGGTATGCCTCGGCGTCCGCCTTGAGCTTC
>JBGPEO010000128.1:0-7855 GCA_041482895.1 Candidatus Dormibacteraceae bacterium
ATCACCATCAGCTGGATGCGCATCGACACCGAGTTCTGCAGGAGCTGCTGAGAGATGTTGCGAAGCGTGTTGAGGAGGGCGCTGATCGCGAATACCGCCAGCTGAAGGACGGCGAGGAAGACGATCATGCCCACCGCGGTGAACGTCGGGCTGTGCCAGATCAGGAATGAGCTCGGCGCGCCCACGGATGCAAAGGTTTCCCGGTCCGGCAGGTGCTGGTGGTTGATGAGGATGCCCTGCACAACCGCGTTGACGAGGGACCGGGAGATATAGGCAGAAGCCGCAGGGACGAGGCCTGCGATGGCCGTTGTGATGAACAGGCCGACGGTAGTCGCCGGGCTGGCCTCCCAGACGAGCCGCAGCACCTGCGGCAGCGCGGCAGTCGTTCCGCTGACGGACTGCTTGAGGCTCTCCCACCTGCCGCGAAGGTCCTTTGGACCGTCCGGCGGCAGAGGCGGCTCGAGTGCCGAGTCACCGGTGAGGCCGCTGTTGGCGGGCCCGGTGTCGGGCTTTCGGCGACGGCGGCCGCCCCACCAGATCACCGGCCCGTGGCCGCCTGGCCCCATCATCCCCATCTTGTTTGCAGCTTACGGAAACCGGCTTGACAGGTCATCTAATACAGTGTAATCATGTAACGCATGGATGAAGAAGAGTTCGGATCGATCAAAGGCTGGTTTGCCGGTAGGCTCCCGGACGGCTGGTTCACGGGAACGGAGGTCACGCTCGAGGATGACCAGATCGTGGTCCTCGGGACACTGCCCGAGCTGAAGAACGTCGGGTCGACGCCCGAGGAGAAGGAAGGCGCCGCCGCCGGCCGCATTGCCCGCTTCCGCGAGGAGACGCGCGGCGAGCGGATCGGCATCGCTCAGGAGGCCGAGGAGCGGTTCAAGAAGTACGTCACCTGGGGCGCCAAGCTCGGCGGCGTGACCAAGCGATTCAACCCCGGTGGCGGAGGGCGTTCCAACGCCGACCGCGGGGTGATGATCGGGCGGATGTGGCGGCGCCGCGGCCGTCACGCACGCCAGGCGGAGTCGCAAAGCCAGGTCTTCTAGAGGTTTAAGCCCCTCACCCCGAACCCTCTCCCCGATGGGGAGAGGGAGAGGACTCCTCACCCCGACCCTGCGCGCAGAGCGGCGATCAGGATGGGACTTACTGATTGCTCCCCGATGGGGAGAGGGAGAGGACTCCTCACCCCAACCCTGCGCGCAGAGCGGCGATCAGGATGGGACTTACTGATTGCTTTCCGATGGGGAGAAGGAGAGGGCTGAATACATGCTTCCAAGGTGACGGCTCGGGATGGTTCGCAGGAGTCGGGTCCTGACGAACCCCGCCTGAGCCGCCATCTTTTCCCAACTCTGGTACGAAAACGGGTGCGGCACCCACGGGTTGCCGCGATCGGTTCCGTACTCGACGACGATCAACCTGCCGCCCGGCCGCAGCATGTTTCTCACCGACGCGACGACCGGCCCTTTGTCCCGGACGAAATGAAGCGAGTTGGCCATCATGATGCCATCCAGGTTTGCGAAACCCAGCGGGCGGGTGAAGTCGGCGGTCTTCGTCTCAATGGCCACGTCGGGAAACCTCTTCCCCATCTGGCCGGCTAGCGTTTGCAGCGCGCGAGAGTCGCGATCGACCGCGGTGATCCGGGCGCCGGGGCCGAGCAAGTCCGCCAGCGCAAGCGTGAACGCCCCCTCCCCGGACCCAAGGTCGGCCCACTGGCCACCGCGTTCGTTGACCCCGTCCTCGATGAGGGCAACCAGGTCGGCGTGATTCACCGGGCTTTCGCGACCGCCTCGCGAACGGCCGGGACCACCTCTGACGCGAACCAGCGGAGAGCTTCCGGATCCTCCATGCCGCCGATTACATAGGTATCCATGCCGTGCTCGACCGTCAGTGAGGTGAACATCTCCACGGGCACGTCGGCGCCGGCGTTGAGGATGCGGCGAATCGAGAGCGGCTCGCGGCCCGCGCTAGCGGCCGCATCGTCGATGCGACGGTTCCCTTCCAGCAAATCAGCGGGCTGGACATATCCGAGCGACGGAACCCACCCGTCGGCCGCTCGCCCGACCAGCGACAGCATGCGGGGCTTGTAGGCGCCGAGCCAGATCCCGATCGGGTGCGCCGGCGCGGGTCCAGCGTGCACGCCCGCCAGCTGGTAGTGCTTGCCTTCGAAGCGGACCCCTCGCTCGCCGCCCCACATGAGGCGGATCACCTGGATGGCCTCCTCGAGCGCGTCCACCGATTCGCCGCGCGTCAGGACAGGACCGCCGATCGCCTTGATGGCGTCGAAGCTTCCGCCCGCCCCGAGCCCGAGCTCCACACGACCGCCCGTGATGAGGTCGAGGGTGGCGGCGGCCTTGGCGAGGATCGCCGGCGGGCGGAGCGGGAGGTTGATGACATCAGGAAAGACGTGGATCTTTTTGGTGCGCATGGCCATCGCCGTGACCAGCGTCCACGTGTCAACGAACCTGCGCTGGTAGGGATGGTCCTGAACGCCGATCAGGTCGAAAGCCAGCTCATCGGCCAGCGCGGCCAGCTCGAGCTGGTGCTCAGGTTGTGTGGCGTCGGGTGTGATGAAGACCCCGAACTTGACCGGGCGCCCGTAATCCATCTCCTCCTAGAAAGGGATGTCGGGCGGGGCTATTTCCCCTTGCGGTGGAACAGAAGGCGCCAGACGAAGAGCAGGATCAGGGCGCCGACGAAGGCGACCACGATCTGTCCGAAGATGCCGTACCCGATCGAAAAATGGATTAAGCCGGCGAGCCAGCCGCCGATGATGGCGCCCAGGATGCCGATCACGATGTCCCAGAACCACCCTCGGCCCTTGCCCGTGACCACGCGGCTCGCCAGGAACCCCGCGATCAGACCGACCAAGATGAAGATCAGGACGTTTCCCACTGCGCTATTTAATCCGAGTTGCCCTGATTCCTTGCTCGAACGCAGAATGTCATCAAAAGGGGGAGAGAAATGCCAACCGATCAATATCACGAACCGCCGGGGGAGCTGAGCGGGGAGATAAGGACCTTTGCGCGGGTGGTCGCGTCTCTACAGGAAGAGGCGGAGGCGATCGGCTGGTACGAGCAGCGGATCTCGCTCGAGCACGACTCTCAGGCCAAGGCGATCATGAGCGACGCCCAGCAGGAGGAGTTCAAGCACTTCGCCATGGCGCTGGAATTCCTATCTCGGCGGAAACCGAAGTGGCGTGCCGTGCTCAAAGAGGTGCTGTTTCAGGAAGGCGACATCGTCGAGCACGGGGAAGAAGGCGAGGAGGCCGAGAAGAAGGCTTAGTCGGGTTGACAAAGGAGGCTGTGATGCGAGTGGCAATCCTGGGGACCGGGAAGATGGGTGGCGCGATTGCGAAGAGACTCAAGTCAGAGGGCCACGAGCTCACGCTCTGGAACCGGACGCGCAAGCGCGCGGAGGCGCTAGGCGTCGGTCCCGTCGAGGCGACTCCGGCTGAAGCGGTCGAGAAAGCGGAGGTCGTGATCTCCATCCTCACCGACGCAGACGCGATTCGAGCTGCCTACCTGGGAGATGGCGGCGCGGTGAGGGCGGCCCGGGACCAGGTGTTCATCGAGATGAGCACCGCAGGCCCGGATGTGGTCAAGGAGCTGCAGCCTCTGATCGAGCGGTCGGGCGCACTGTTCGTCGAGTGCCCGGTGCTCGGGAGCATATCGGCCATGGAAACCGGCAAGGGGCTCCTGTTCGCCGCGGGCGATGACGTAGTCATAGAGAGGGCTCGTCCGGTCCTCGAGGCGCTGGGTGAAGTTCGCCGTATCAAGGACCCGGAAAGCGCGGCGAAGCTGAAGCTGATCGCCAACACGGTTTTGATGAGCCTCAGCGCCCTCGCGGCCGAGATGCTGGCGGCGGGCACCGCGGCGGGAGTCGACAAAGAGGACGTGTTCTGGGTGTTGACGCGATTCGCGCCCGCGCTTGGAGCGCGCCGCGCCGGCTTCGTCGAGCACACCTACGAACCCGTGACCTTCGCGTTGCGCGATGGGACGAAAGACCTACGCCTCGCCACCGAGCTCTACAGGCGAGCCGGCGCCGACACGCCACTCAGTTCGAAGACGAAAGAGCTTTTCGACAAGGCGGCGGAAACCGCGGGTGAGCTCGACCTGTCAGCGATCTCGACGCTGTACGACAAGGCGCCCAGCGACCGCGCCGCGGTCGCGGCTCATTGATCGGAAGCGGCGCTAGACGGATTCGACGATCTTCAGCACCGACTCGATCTCGTCCTGGTTCACCGTGTGACCCATCCCGGGGTACAGGCGCATGGTCGCCTGCGCGCCCATTCGATTGAAGACCTCCGCCGCTTCCAGCACGCAGTCCTTCCTGATGTGCGGGTCGACATCGCTGCAGCCGAGGAATGCCGGTGTGCCTTCGAAGTCGCCGGGATAGTCGCGCGGGGTGCCATCCGGGCCGATCAGACCCCCGCTGAGCCCGATCACCCCGCCGTAGCGGCGAGCGTGGCGAGCCGCAAACTCCAGGGTCAGGCAGGCTCCTTGTGAGAAGCCGAGCAGGATGACGCGCTCCGCGGGGATCGTTTCCTCGACCCTTGCCAGCAGGGTCTCCACCATCTCGAGCGCCGAGCTCAGGTAAGGCTCATTGGACTCGATCGGCGCGGTGAACGGATTCGGGTACCACGCATTGCCCGCCGCCTGCGGCGCCAGGTAGGCGAAGCCCGAGCGGATCACCTCGGCGGCGATGGTCATGACGTCCTCCGCCGTCGCGCCGCGACCGTGCAGCAGGATCATCGCGGCGGTGGCCTTGCCGAGACGCTCTCCCGCCTCGAGCACGGGGACGCCTTTGTGTGGAGAGATCATCCCGTCCGTAGTATGACCACGGCGTGAGCGGGCTCTTTACGTACTCGAATCCGCGAGCCATTCACTGGGGCCCGGGGTCCGTTTCGGTGCTGGGCGAGGAGCTCGCGCGGCTGGACGCTCACAGCCTCGTCCTCGTCACGACGCGGTCGCTGGTCGCCGAGGAGCGCCTCCTCAGCGTCGTCCACAGCACCCTCGGAGGCGCACGCCTCGCCGTGACGGTCGTCGTCGGCCAGCACGCTCCGATGGAGCAGGTGGACGCGGCGATTCGCAACGCGGATGATGCCCAGGTCGACGGCGTCGTGAGCTTCGGTGGCGGCAGCCCGATCGACGCAGGCAAGATGCTCGCGGTCAGGCTTGCCGACCGCGGCGGCCGCGCCGCACGGGGTCTCCCCCACGTCGCGGTGCCGACCACCCTTTCTGCCGCTGAGCTCGCGGCCGGCGCCGGTTACACGGACAGCGCCGGCAACAAGGCCGGCATGCGCGATGCAAGGCTGCTGCCGGATGCTGTGATCTACGACGCCGAGCTGACGCTGGCGACACCGATGGCGTTGTGGCTCTCGACCGGCATTCGAGCCCTCGACCATGCAGTGGAGGGATTCCTGGCCGATGGGTTGCATCCGTTCTCGGATGTGATGGCGCTGGAGGCGATCCGCCGCCTCTTCGATTCGCTGCCGAGGGCCAAGGCTGCGCCTTCTGACGTCAGGGTGCGGACCGAGAACCAGCTCGCGGCATGGTTCTCGTTCACGCTCCCTGCCCTTTCGGCCGGCGGGCTGAGCCACGTGATGGGTAAGCAAATCGGCGCCCGATACGGCATCCCGCATGGCGTGACCTCGTGCCTGCTCCTTCCGCATGTCATCCGTTACTTCCAAAGCCGCATGCCAGAACGGGTCGCGCTGCTCGCGGCCGCGACAGGAACCGACCCGGCTGGGCGCGTTCAAGGTTTGATCGAGTCGCTGGGGTTGCCGCAGCACATCGCCGCATACGGCCTGGGCGAGCCCGAGCTGCGCAAAGCGGCGGGCGAGCTTGCGGGCAAGTACCCGGCCGAGGACCTGCTGGAGATCTACCAGGCCGCCCTGTAAATCAAGACAGCCATACCAGGGCCAGCGCGATGGCCGCGGGGAGCGATTGGATGAGCACGATTCGTCGATTGACGGTCGCTCCTCCGTAAAGGCCCGCGACGATGACGCAGGCGAGGAAAAACGTCAGGATGGCCCGGCCTGGCACGATCCCATATCCGACCAGGGCCCACAACAGTCCGGCCGCAAGGAATCCGTTGTAAAGGCCCTGGTTGGCTGCAAGCACGGCCGACGAATCCGCGGCCTCCTGGGTCGTCCCGAACGTCCGGCGCCCGAAGGGAGTCCGCCACAAGAACATCTCGAGCACCAAGAAGTAGGCGTGGAGGCCGGCCACGATCGTCACCATCACGGCCGCGGCTACCTGCATGAGCTCCTAATTAAATGCGATCTTCTCGCGCCATGTGGCTACCTGATGGAGCTGAGCTTCGAGGTGCACGCGCTGCCGCGAAGAAATCCCAAAGATTCAGCAGGTTTCGGCGCAAGCACTCCGGGTTGTCCGGCGCGGATCCCTGGCTCCGATTACTTGACTCGCCAAGCCGACCTGGCCAGCCCGGCCGCCAAACCGAGTGTCAACAGCCCTCCCAGAGCAATGAACACCCCGAACTCGAGGTACGGTCGTGCGGGCCGAAGCTCTGGGTTGTCGACGGTCGGTTGCCCGCTGAGGCAAGCTGGTGCGGCTTTCAGACGACCGGCTTGCGTTCCAGGTCCCAGACATCGATGTTGCGATCCTCGAACATCTGGCCGAGCGCCTCCCAACCGCGCGCCTTCGCGAACTCATATTCCGAATCGGCGATTGGCACCATCATCAGCCAGGTCACAAGACGATCTGGAAGCTGGAGCGACTTCTCAAGGGGTGTATTTGGAAACGGTTCCGTGAAAAGGACGTGCTTCATCGTCGCGGACAGGTCGTACATCGCCAGAATGTCCGGAAAGATCGCGCCCGGATAACATTCCCATTTCTGCTTGATGACGCAAAACGCCGCTGTGCTCACTGCGCTTTCAAAGAGCTCGAGCTCACGTGGAGCCGTTCCCATCATCTCGATCCGGGTCGCGTACACGTGGCCATCTACGTACAGCGGCCAGTCGGACAGGTTGACTGTCGAGTAGGAGGTCAGCCCCTTTTCTGGCGAATCGACCACGGCCGCGACGTAGACGCTCGACCGATTGTCGGCGTCCCACATTGTGGTGATCTTCGGATACCGCCCAAACGCTTCGGCGACCTTTTGCGCAACGATCTTGTTCGCTTCGGAAACGTCAGACACGATATCGATCGGTTAGTCGGCATCCATTCAGATCCGAACTCCTATACAGCTAATCGCCCTCTCTAGGCCACCGTAACGTTGGTCGCTTCTCATCTCGCGCCTCTTGCTCGCGAACGAGCTTCAGAAACTCGGGATCGATCTGCACGCTGATGACTCGGGCAGGCGCCAGCTCCTCGCTGGACAGCGCCCGAAGCTGAGATACGAAATCGTCAAAAGACGCGGCTATTCGTTCGGACGCCTTTTCGGCGCCCAGATGCTCGAGTTCGTGGTCCCAGTAGTAGATCGCTCCCACCTCGCCCTGGGCGACCGAGATGCAGATACGATTCCCGCCGGCCGCGTCGGCGATAGGCAGCAACGTCTCAGGAAGCCGCCCACGCAGGCGGGCGCGGTCATCCGCCATCTCGCGAGCACCCAGGAATTTCGTTACACCGAGTTTGGGCTTGATGACCATGTACTCGACCGGCTTGCCCCCGTCCGTGGCCCGCAAGAATCTTCGGTAGCCCTCCGGGATCGAGACCCGCAAGGACGCTTCCACTCCTGATAGCTCGGACTCGCTGAGCGCCTGTGCGGTCCTAACCGTCATGGCCATCGCTCAGCACTCTCCTGCACTGATTATGGCCGCGCCTCCCGTATGCGGGGCGATGTCGTGAATGGCCTTCGGAATCAGCTGCATCGTCACACAGTCCTCGAC
>JBGPEO010000129.1:0-7824 GCA_041482895.1 Candidatus Dormibacteraceae bacterium
GAACCTCAAGTGGCTGGTCGTGATGGACCCGCTGCCGACGACCAGCTCCGAGTTCTGGCACGCACCCGGCGTCGACCCTAGCCAGGTCAAGACCGAGGTCTTCATGCTCCCGGCCACGCACTGGATCGAGAAGGACGGCTCTTTCACCAACAGCGGCCGCTGGGCGCAGTGGAAGGACCAGGTCATCCCGCCGCAGGGCAACGCGCGACACGACCACTGGATCCTGGCCGACCTCTTCAACCGCGTGAAGGATCTCTACAAACAGCAGGGCGGCAAGTTCCCCGACCCGGTCATGGCCCTCACCTTCGACTACAAGGACCCGCTCAAACCCGACCTGGATGAGATCGCCAAGGAGATCAACGGCAAGGATCTGTCCGCCGGAAAGCAGATGACGTCGTTCGCGAACCTGAAAGACGATGGCACGACGACCGCCGGGGACTGGATCTACACCGGCGCCTACCCCGACACGGGCAACCTCATGAAGCGTCGCGCCGGAATCCAGGACCCCACGACCAACGACCCCACCGGCATGGGCTTTTACCCCAACTGGGCGTGGAGCTGGCCGCTGAACCGTCGCGTTCTGTACAACCGCGCCTCCGCCGACCTCAACGGCGCGCCCTGGGATCCCACGAGGCCGGGCATCAGCTGGAACGGGACCAAGTGGGTGGGCGACGTGCCCGACTACCCGGCGACCATGAACCCCCACGATCCAAAGGCGTACCTGCCTTTCATCATGAACGGCGAGGGGGTCGGCCGGCTGTTCAGCAACGGCATGATCGACGGCCCGTTCCCCGAGCACTACGAGCCCGTCGAGTCGCCGGTGGCCAACCCGCTGCACCCGAGCAACTCCGCATCGCCCGTCGCCTTCCTTTATGACCAGGCCGCGGGTCGGCCCAACCGATTCGGCACCGTGACCGACTTCCCGTACATCGCCACCAGCTACCGGCTCACCGAGCACGAGCATTACGTGACGCAGCACGTTCCGCACCTGGTCCAGCTGCAGCCGGAGCCGTTCGTCGAGATCCCCTGGGAGCTCGCCCAGACCAAGGGCATCAAGACCGGCGACAAGGTGCGCGTCTCGTCGAAGCGCGGCAAGGTGGAGGTGCTCGCGATGGTCACGAAACGCCTCGGCTCGCTGACTGTCGCCGGGCAGAAGGTGTTCCAGATCGGGATCCCGATCCACTGGGGCTACGTCGGCATCCCCGCGGACGCCGATCCAGGCCACGGCCGCTACTGGCTCGCCAACGCTTTGACCCCCTTTGTCGGCGACGCGAACTCGCGCACGCCCGAGTTCAAAGCTTTCCTCGTCAACCTGGAGAAGATGTGATGGCGAGCTCGGCAGTTTCCGCCGGTCCGTACGCGGAGCGTCGCGGTCGCACTCAAGACCTGTTGGGCCGGTATCCATTCGCCCGCGAGCTGCTGGACTTCTACGGCGCCCTTTTGGGAGTCCAGGAGCAGGCTTATGACGAGGCGAGCTCGGCAAAGCCCGCGGCTCGCGATCTCGTCGCTTACGTCGCCGAGATGGTGGTTCCGTCGGTACTGGAGGTGAGCGCCGCCGCAGGGCCGCAGAAGCTGCGTGAGGCCGTTGCTCTTCGTTTCGAAAGAAGCGATCCTCGGGAGATCGTCGCCGCCTGGATCGGCAACGAAGACCAGGTACTGGTCGACCGTTACTTCGCGCGTGCATCCGTTGGCCCGGTGCTCGAAGCGCTGGGGCCGGAGGTGGCGGCATCCTGCATCGGCGTGCGCGATGCACGCCATTGCCCGACATGCGGCGGACCTCCGCAGCTCAGCTACTTCGCGGTGCCCAGCGAAGACCTTGCCGCCGGCGGTCGTTTTCTTCTGTGCGCGCGCTGTCAGAGCAGCTGGGGGTATGCCCGCATGACCTGTCCCGGGTGCGGCGAGGACTCGAGCTCGCGCCTGCCGATCTTCAACGAAGAGGGAACCGCTTCCGGTGAGCGTGGAAGCGTGGTGCGCGGGCTCGAGGGCAGGCTTGGGGATCGCGGCAAGGCCGAGCACACGGCGGTCTTTCCGCACGTGCGTATCGAAGCGTGCGACACGTGCCGGCACTACCTGCTCAGCGTCGACCTCCTGGCTGACCCGGCGGCGGTCCCGTTGGTGGACGAGATGAGCGCTCTCCCGCTCGACCTTTACGCGAGGGAGAAGGGCTTCACGAAGACCACTCCCAACCTGATGGGGTTTTAGACGATGGCCACGACGATCACGCCCGGCGAGTCGTACGGCTTCTTCACCGACACGAGCATCTGCATCGGCTGCAAAGCGTGCGAGGTCGCCTGCAAAGAGTGGAACCAGCTCCAGGGCGATTCGCCGCACTTCCTCGCCGACAGCTACGACAACACCGGCCAGCTCGACGCGCAGAACTGGCGTCACGTGAAGTTCATCGACAACGTGCCCGACCAGACCGCCAGCGCAGGCGACGGAAGGGCCTGGCTGATGATGTCCGACGTCTGCAAGCACTGCAAGCACGCGAGCTGCATGGATGTCTGTCCGACCGGGGCCATCATCCGCACCGAGTTCGACACCGTCTTCATCCAGCAGGACGTTTGTAACGGGTGCCGGAACTGCGTCGCGGCGTGCCCGTACAGCGTGATCGCCATGAATCAAACGACCGGCACCGCTCACAAGTGCACGCTCTGCTACGACCGCCTGCAGGGCGGCCTCGAGCCGGCTTGCGCCAAGGCATGCCCCACCCAGTCCATCAAGTTCGGTCCTCTGGCGGAGCTCCAGCAGGCTGCCGACGTCCGGCTCGCCGCCCTCCAGTCGCAAGGGATCACGCAGGCTCAGCTGTACGGACGCGACGACACGGTTTACGGCGGCCTGAACGCTTTCTTCTTGCTCATGGACAAGCCCGAGACGTATGGCCTGCCGAACTCGAGCAACGCCGGGCTGCCCTCTCGCAATGATGTGGGCGGCTACCTGGTCGGGCTCGTGACCGCCGTGCTGGGCACGATCGCCGGAATCGTCGCCTTCAGGCGGCGGAGAGAATCGTGATTTATCTCTCCGCGGAGCACTTCGTGCGAGCGCCGCAGTGGACCTGGTACATCCTCTTCTACTTCTTCTTCGCCGGCCTCGCCGGAGGCTCCTATGCTCTGGCGACGCTCCTGCGCCTGGTGGGGGAGCCGCGCGACGAGGGGGCGGCGCGCCTTGGCTTCTACGCGAGCTTCGTCGCGACCCTGTTCTGTCCGGTCCTCCTCACCACCGACCTCGCTGCGAGCTGGTGGAAGTTCTGGCACATGCTCATCAACGTCACACCCGGAGACCAGGGCCTGAACTTCAAATACTGGTCGCCGATGTCGGTCGGCGTATGGGCGCTGGTGGTGTTCAGCGTTTTCGCGGCCGTGTCTGCCTTCGAGTCGTTCGTGCTCGACCGGCGAGACCGCAACGCCATGGGCGACCCCGGCCGGCCGATGGGCGGGGTCCTGGGCCGAGCGTTCAACATCGTCGGTGGGATCCTCGCCTTGTTGCTTGCGTCCTACACGGGCGTGCTTCTCAGCGTCAGCAATCAGCCGATCTGGAGCGACACGTGGATGCTCGGCGGATTATTTCTCGCCTCTGGTCTGAGCGGCTCGGCGGCGCTGATCGCGCTGATGACCCGGTACCGTCCCAACGCCGCGTTCAGCCTTGCCCGCCTCCACGAGGCGGACGGGTATTTCTCGATCCTGGAGCTCGTCCTGCTGGTCGCCTTCTTCATCACGATCATCGCGGCGGGAACGGCCGGACTGACGGTCCAGTTCCTTCCGGTGTGGCTGCTCGCGCTCGTAGGCATCGGGTCGTCGCTGGTGGCGGCGAGGGGTCACATGCGCGTCCGTCCCACCGGAGGCGCAGCGGTCGTCGCCCGCGCCGGCACCGACACGCTTGTCGCGTCCCTCCTCGTCCTGCTCGGGGTGCTCGCCCTTCGCGCGGCGGTGATCTTCAGTGCTCAGTAGCGAAAACCCCACGAACTCAGAGGCTGCGCCGTGAGTTCGCGGGGACCCCTGATTTCGCCTCCAAGCTCGGACCACGTGCTCTCGGTGCTGTCCGCGATCCAGGATCCTGACCTCGGCCGCGACGTCGTCAGCCTGGGGATGATCAAAGACCTGGTCATCGGAGGCGACGGCCGGGTCAGCTTCACGTTCGAGCTGACCACGCCGGCGTGCCCCGTCAAGGATCGCTTCCAGACGATGGCGCACAAGTTGGTCGCCGACCTTCCGGGCGTGACGGCGGTCGACCTCAAGATGACCGCCAACGTGCGATCGGCCTTCAACCGGCGGCAGCCAAACCAGGTCATCCCCGGCGTCAGGCAGGCGATTGCGGTCGCATCGGGAAAGGGCGGCGTGGGCAAATCAACCGTGGCCATCAACCTTGCCTGCGCATTGAGCCTCAGCGGCGCCAGGGTCGGGCTGCTCGACGCGGACATCTACGGTCCATCGATTCCGGGAATGCTCGGCATCCAGAACGAGCCCAAGGTGGTGGACCAGAAGCTAATTCCGCTCGAGGCCTTCGGCCTCAAGCTGATGTCCATCGGCTTTCTCGCGGGCGCCGATAAGGCCATGGTCTGGCGCGGGCCAATGGTTTCGCGAGCGATCGAGCAGATGCTGACCGACGTCCGTTGGGGCGAGCTCGACTACCTGGTGATCGATCTCCCTCCGGGCACCGGAGACGCATCGCTCACCCTTGCGCAGGCGGTCGCGCTCACCGGCGTCGCGATCGTCTGTACGCCGCAGACCGCGGCGCTGAACATCGCCGTCAAAGCACTGCAGATGTTTCGCGGGCTCAACGTGAACCCGCTGGGGCTCGTCGAGAACATGAGCTGGTTCGTCTGCGGCCGCTGCAGCGAGGAGCACCACATCTTCGACCACGGCGGGGCAGAGCGCGCGGCCAAACGCCTGGGCGTCCCTTACCTGGGTGGCATACCGCTGGAGAAAGCGATTCGCGAAGAGGCCGACGCCGGCGCACCGGTGGTGGTCTCCCGACCGGACACGGCCGGCGCCAAAGCATTTCGCGACGTTGCGTCAGCGATCGCCGCTCGCGTATCGGTACAGAGCTTCCGCCAGCTCCCGGTGATCAACGTTCGCTAGGCGCGGCCGGAGTCTCTGTTTCGAGTTCCTTTCTTACCTCGAGGATGTAGGCGGCGACGGCCGCGTCGTCGAGAGCGCCCTTCGCGGCGCGAAGGCGCTCGGCCGCAACTCCGGCCATAAAGCAAGAGAGGGGCGCAAAGCGCCGCTCTTGAGTATGGGCGGATACGCGCGCCAGCTCCAGAAGCTCGAGTGCCACCCTGGAGTCGAGCGACGGCGCCTCGATAGTTGCCGAGCGACGCTCTGCCGCCGCCACCCAACGCACACCCATCTCGTCGAAGAATTGATTCATACGTCAGCTATAGCACGGCGTTGGCGCGGACTGGTAGATCTCGGCACGCTCAAGCCCGTGCAGAGTCGCGACATCCTTCCCATCCATCACCTGGGCAAGAGCTCGGTATCTGCTCCCTATCGCCAACGGGTGGAACGATGTTGCCGCTTCACTCCTCCGCCAGGCTGGATCAGGGCGATAACGAGATCGGTCGCGTGGTCTGCGATGTGGCTTGTGGGCTCTGGCGCCTGGATCAGGTCGCCGCCCGACTCGCTGATGATGGTGGCCGCCTGGTTGGCCGCGGCTGGGTGTGTCGATCTCGAAGCGCGCGCGCCAAGCGAGTCCCGGAGCCAAATTTGCGAATCCGAGGTAGATGCCGGCGCCCTCGTGAGCGGACAGACTTGTAGGCATTTTGTAGCCGATGGGTTCAGGAGGGGGATCTCGCAGCCGCACGGGCAGCCCGGTCGGATCTGGCTTCGCAACCCGCGAATACGGCGGCGGCCGACTTTCACGGGATTGTGCATCTGGCCACAGCCTGGCGGTCAGTCTCCGAGGATGTACTCGGTCGTGTGGAGGTGATGCCCGAGGGCCGCGAGAGCTCTTTCCTGATCCCGCTCTTCAATTGCGTCGACCAGCCGTTCGTGCTCTTCGAGGACACGGAACAAATGACCTGGATCGCGCCGTGCCCTCATCTGCATCAGGCGGACAAAGCCCCGCAGCTGGTTCAAGAACTGGGGTACCAGATGGAGCCCTGACCGCTCGGAGATCGCAATGTGCATCTCTTCGTCGCAGTCGACGAAGTTGTCCTCATCGCCCGCCTCTGCAAATCGGCGCTGGCGCCGGATCAGGGTGCGCAAATGGTCGAAATCGTCATCGTTCATGTGCTGGCACGCGTTGCTCACGGCAACCCGCTCGAGGGCCTCGCGCACCGCAACCAGCTCGGCCCGCTGCACCGGAGACAGGCTGCGCACAATCATCTGCCGCCGAGGGCCGGCTTCGAGGAGCCCTTCCTGGCGCAGGGCGTAGAGGGCGTGCCGAACAGGAGTCTTAGACATCCCCAGCGACTCGGCGAGCGATCCTTCGTTGAGAACCGTGCCAGCCTCGAGCCGCTGCCGGAGGATCTCTCGACGCAGCTGCTGGTATGCCTGCTTTGCCAATCGGCCCGATCCCGCCGGTTCGAATCGAGGATTCACCGCGACACCCTCGGGACGTCGACAGACTGTTGCGAGACGAGCGGTTTCTCATGCAGCCAGCACGCGACCTCGCGGCCGCCATCCTTCGCGACGAGCTGGGGAACCTCGGAGCGGCACCGGTCCATCAGGTGCGGGCATCGGGGATGGAACCGGCAGCCCGACGGCGGCATTGCCGGGTCGGGTATTTCGCCCGGGTGGGCGACCGGCAGGTGGCCGGCGCCGTCCGCGTGCGGAATCGAGTCGATCAGCGCCTGCGTGTAGGGATGCTTCGGCGCCTTCCAGAGCTCGGCGGTCGGGGCTGTCTCGACGATGACGCCCAGGTACATGACCGCGGTGCGGTGGGCGACATGGCGGACGATGGCGAGGTCATGCGAAATCAGCAGCATGCCTACGTGTAGGTCTCGCGCCAGCGCGACGAGAAGGTTGGCCACCTGAGCCTGGACTGAAGCGTCGAGTGCGGATAGAGGCTCATCGAGGACGATCATCGCCGGATCGGCCGCCAGCGCGCGCGCAATCGCGATCCTCTGCCGCTGTCCGCCGCTCAGCTGGTGCGGAAAACGCCGAGCCATGCTCGCCGGGAGTCCAACCCTCTGGAGCAGTTGCTCAACTCGAGCACGGAAATTCGATCGCGGCTCCGTGCGGCCGATCGCCAACGCATCCGCTACCTGGGCGCCGACCATCCGGCGTGGATTGATCGACTCATAGGGGTTCTGGAAGACGAGCTGCAGCCGGCGCTCGCGTGCCGGACGTGAGCGCCGCCCGAGGACATGAACTTGACGGCCCTCGAACATCACGCTCCCACCCGTCGTCGCGACCAGGCCTACCGCGGCCCTCGCGAGCGAGGATTTGCCGCAGCCTGTTTCACCGACCAGGCCGACGATCTGGCCCGCGTCGACATCCAGGTTGGCGCCGACCACAGCAGGCACAGGCGTGCCGTCGCGGCGTTGATAGACGACATGCACGTCGCGCAGCTCGAGCAGGCTCATCGAGCGCGGCTCGCGACCAGCGGATCAACCGGGCATGCCATCTCGCGCCCGTCGTCGACTCGCACGAGTGGCGGAACGGCGGCCACGCAGGAGGGCTCCATGTAGCTGCAGCGGGGATGGAAGGCGCAGCCGGAGGGACGCGACTCAGGACCGGCGGGATCGCCGGCGATTGGCACGAGCGCTCCGTAGCTCGCCTCCGGGTGCGGTAGCGAGTCGATCAGCGCCCTGGTGTAGGGATGCCGCGAACGTCCCATCACCTGGGCCGTGGGACCTGACTCCACCACCCGGCCCGCATACATCAC
>JBGPEO010000130.1:0-7707 GCA_041482895.1 Candidatus Dormibacteraceae bacterium
CGCGTTGCTTGACGGGCATAAACAGAGACAAACGCCGCGATCGACCAGCAGCTGGAGCACCTCGGCGTCACGCTCGGCCCCAACGCCGTGAGCGACTCGGGTTGCTCCCAACACTTCGACGGCCTCACGAACCACATCCGGACCTCCAACCTGACCGGCATGTGGCATGAACCCGAGCCCGGCGGCACGCGCGCGCTCGACCAGGCCGGTCAATGGCGCTGCGGAGAGGGACTCATCGCCCACCAGGCCGACGCCGACCACTCCTTCAGTGGTGAGGGCAATTTCAAGCGCGCGTTCGTTGGCTGCGGCAGGCCCGCCACGGACAAGCTCAACCAGCCACGAGATCTCGATCCCGAACTCCTGCGCCACAGACGCGCGGCCGCGCACGACGCCATCGATCCATCCATCTATTGCGTGCAGACTCGGGTTGAAGCTGATCTCGGCATAGGTGATGTGCTGGCTCGCCATGACCTCACCGTGCTCGAAGATGACCCGCTCGAAATCCCGGCTCGTCACCATGCACCGGCTGACCTGTGTGTAAACGGCCAGGAAGCCGGCCAGGTCCGAATACTCGTATGGAGGAGGCTCTCGCAGCCCGTTTTGGGCGGACAGGGCAACTGCTGTCTCACGCCGGATCGTGCCTTCGAGGTGCAGATGGAGCTCCGCCAGGTGCTGAGTCGAAGGTCGGACATCGCTCATGGGGGAAAGCATGGCGGGAGATGCACCGAATATCGCCGCAAAGACCTGTTAATTGACTGGGGAACTCGTACTGTGTGGCCATGCCTGCCATCGTCAAGGGCACGCCCCCCGCCGATCAATCACACGAGGCCCAAAGTGCCCACAAGGCAAAGCCAAAGGGAACCGCCCGATTCCTGGGCCGCGCTCTCGTTTGGGCCGCGGACGTCCGGTGGAGGGACGGCCTCGCCATTGCGTTCACTGCGGGGGCTGTGGCAGGCTCGGCCGCAGTAGTCGCAGAGGCTCTGCGCGAGAGCGACAACACGGTGGTGATCCTCGCCGCCGTCGTGGCCCTGCTGACGGTCGCGGGCCAGACCGCCATCCGGCGCGAAATGCTCCAGCGCCAGGCGGAGAGCCGCAAGTATTGGTTCAGGAGCTCGCCGCGCGGACTTGCCGAGGTTGATGCGGACCTCCAGTTCATGGAAGGCAACTCGCGTCTGGCTTCCTTGCTGGCAATCAAGGAAACGGACCTTCCGGGCACGCACATCACTGCGTTCTTCGACGATCACGACGTGGCGGGAATCGTCTCCGAGTTCAGGCGGCTGCTGGATGGCGCAGTGGAAACAATTGAGTCTGACGACCTCGCCATCCGCAGCGACCATGCCCGCATCTGGCTGCATTGGAGAGCGACCGCGGTCAGGCGCCGCAACGGCAGCTTCGAGCATTTCGTCATCACTTTTGAAGACAGCACCCAGAAGCATCTGGCTGAGGACGCAGCGCACGCGAACCTTGCCGAGCTCGAAAAGCTGAACCACATGAAGACCGAATTCACGTCGATGGTCAGTCACGAGTTCCGGACCGCGCTCACGGGCATACAGGGCATGAGCGAGCTGATCAATGGTGGAGAAATGAAACCGGCCGAGATAAAGGAGTACAGCGGCTACATCTTCCAGGAGGCCGAGCGCGTCAACAGGCTGATCACAGACATGCTCGATCTCGATCGTCTGGAGGCGGGCAAGATGAAGCTGCAAATGTCCCCCCTGGATCTGAATGCGGTCGTTGAAGGGGTGGCGGTACGGAGCTCGGTGGTGTCGTCACACCACACGATCCGAACGGAGCTCGAGGCAAACGTCCCCATCGTCCTGGGTGACTCCGACCGGCTGGTCCAGGTCGTCACAAACCTGGTTTCCAACGCGATCAAGTACTCTCCAGTAGGCGGAGAGATTCTGATCTCGACGCACTTCGCAAACGGCGCGGTGGACGTCAGCATCAAGGATCACGGCGTCGGAATCCCGGCGGACTTCGTAGACCGCCTATTCGGACGCTTTGAGCGCTACGAAAAAAGTCCGAGCAAGGTCATCGGCACGGGACTCGGACTCGCCATTGCCCGCCAGATCATCGAGATGCACCGCGGGAAGATCTGGGTCGAGAGCACAGAAGGAAGCGGGTCGGTGTTCCATTTCACAATCCCAGCCGTCGCCGCAGCCACGCCAGAGACGAAAGGACCGACAGGTCAATTGCGCGCGGTCGCCTGAGGGCCGAAGCGGGACGTCCGGCTCTAGGTGACCTGTCCGTTGGCGCCGACGCGCCGGCTGGAATCTCCATAACAGCCGATCAACTGATCAGGAGCGGTCGGCACGCCGCCGACTTCGAGTTGAAAGTGCAGATGCGCGCCGATCGAGAGACCGGTGCTGCCGACATAGCCGATCTTCTCACCCTGCTGAACTTCCTGCCCAACAGCGACGGCTACCTCCTGCATGTGTGCGTAGATCTCGATCAGGCCGAAACTGTCGGTGACCTCAACCCGGATCCCGAAGTAGTCCGCGGGACCTGCCGCGGTCACTTTTCCTCCGGCAGCCGCGACGATCGGCGTGCCGTAACCGGCCAGTAGATCGACCCCTGTGTGGAAATGCAGATAACCGCCGAAGGGCGGTTCTATCGCGAACGACGTTGGTCCGAACGGCTGGATGATCTGGGCGCCGGCAATCGGACACAGGAACTGGCCTGGATCGACCGGGTCGGCCGGCAAACCTGTGCTGAGGTTCCGACCCAGCGCGGGATCGACGGGAATGACCAGCAGCGAGCCAGGCGTTACCTGCCGAATTCCGTTGAAGCCGAGCAAGTTACTGACATCCACGCCGTAGGCGGCGGAGAGGCTCGCGGGCGTGTCCCCTCTCTTGACGGTGACTACGACGCCTGGCACCGGAGGCACCTTGACAGCTCGTCCCACCGTGAGCGGCAGGCGGAGGCCTGGATTCGACCAGAAGATGTCCCTCCAGGGAAGGTTGAACTGTTGGCCGATGCTTTCCAGCGTGTCTCCCTGCACGACCGTATGCAGGATTGGGGCGCGGCTTACGAGCGGCGATGTCGGAATGGAAACTGGTTTGATGATGACGCTGTCCCGGCCCAGCGAGACATCGCCAACCGTACCTTCGTCAGCGGCGGCCGCGGTGACTGCAGCGGGGTGGAAGTTGGAAAAGAAGTTGCGGTCGATGACCGTGTAGCTGGACATAGCTGCCGCGATCGCGAGCACCACGGCGTGGGTCATATAGCGATCGATGCGCAACGACTACCCCCAGTTTCCTTCTCGCGAGCCGAGGACGGTGAAACCGGCGACACCGTAACAAACCCGCGGCGAAGGTGTCAATGTACGCCGATCCCTGTTACTAAGGCCCCTTTGAGGGACTCAGAGCTCGGCTCAGATCCTCCATCGAATCACCGAGCGCTTCCACCCCGTGGATCTCGGCTTGGGCCAATGTGAGCGGCAGTGCGTTCAACAATGACTCACCATCACCTCAGGCCCCATAAAGAAGACGCGCGAGAGAATCCCCCCATGTCATTGACAAGTCAGATGAGGTCCAGGGTCGGCAGAAGGCGCGGTGCCCGGCGCGCCCTGGTCAGCTGCTCGAAGGCGTAAGCCATTCCGAGCAGCAGAGCTTCCGAGCCGGGCCTGGCGAAAAAAGCGAGGCCGAGCGGTAGCGCGTCGAAGGCCATCCCCGACGGGACGGTCACGATCGGGTAGCCGGCCATCGCTGACGGCTGGGTCGAGCCGCCGATGGCGCGGTCGCCGTTGATCTGATCGATCACCCAGGCTGGTGGCCGCGATGGCGCCACAAGCGCGTCGAGCCGGTGCCTTTCCAGTGTGGCGTCGATGCCATCCTCGCGCGACAGCCGCCGCGACGCGGCGAGTGCCGAGTGGTACTCGGCGGAATCGAGGCCTGACCTGGCCTGGCACGCTTCAAAGATTTCCTGGCGGAAGTACGGCATTTCCTCCGCCGCGTGTTCTTCGTTGAATCGGATCAGATCTGCGAGCGAGCGTGGCCCGATCCCCGGCCTGGCGGCGAGATAGGAATCGATCCCCGCCTTGAACTCGTGCTGCAGCACCATTGTCTCCACCTTTCGATCGTCCGCGCGTATCGCCTCGGTCGTTGAAATCTCCACCTCGATCAGCTCGGCGCCCAGGTCGCGGAGGCCGAGCAGGGCCTCCTCGTGGACTTTGTCGGTGTGCTCGCTGTAGCCGGTGTAAGGCTCGCGAAGAACGCCGAGGCGGCGCCCGCGCAGCGCGCCTTTGTCGAGGTGGCGAGTGAAGTCGGTTGGGATGTCGACGATCGCACCGAGGAGGAGCGCAGCATCGCGTACGTGGCGGGCGTGGGCACCTGCGCTGTCCTGGCTTCGTGAGATAGGGATGATCCCGTGCTGGCTGACCAGGCCGACCGCCGGCTTGATTCCGACTACTCCGTTGGCCGACGACGGGCAGATGATGGAGCCATCCGTCTCGGTCCCGACGGCGACGGGAATCAGGCCCGCCGCCACCGCAACCGCCGACCCGCTGGAGGAGCCGCACGGAGACCTGTCGAGCACATGCGGATTGCGGCACTGCCGGCCACGCGCGCTCCATCCGCCCGACGACCGCGAAGAGCGAAAGTTAGCCCACTCGCTGAGGTTGGTCTTGCCGAGCAGAAGCATTCCCGCGGCCCGAAGCCGGGCGACGAGCGGGGCGTCCGCCGGCGCCGGCGCGGCCGAGAGAGCCAGCGAACCGGCGGTGGTCAGCATGCGGTCTCCGGTGTCGATGTTGTCCTTCACCAGCACGGGGAGGCCGTGAAGAGGTCCCCGTTCGCGGCCGTCGCGACGTTCGCCATCTAGCCGATCGGCGATCTCCTCCCAGTCGGGGTTGATCTCGATGACCGAGCGCAGGCTTGGGCCGACCCTGTCGATTGCATCAATCCGTTCGAGGTGCATCTCAGCGAGCCGCCGCACGCTCAGCTCGCCGCTGTCAAGGCGCGAGCGGAGGTCGGCTATCGACGCGTCGGCCAGGTCAGGATGAGGTACCAACTCCGGTTAGCGTAGGGCGTCAGCGCGTAATCACAGGCAGGAGCTCGTCCGCGATGCGATCGAGCTCCGCCTTCTCGTTTGGCATCAGGGCCCTGAGCGGCTTTCGAGAATGGCCCTCGATGGGCACGCCTCGACGGATGAGCAGGTGTTTGAGCGCCGGCTGGAAGGGAAAGCGCTGCACCCGGTCGCGAATCTCGCCCAGGCGGCGCGCGCCTGCTTCGGTGGGTCGTCGCACGACCTCGGTGACCGCTTCCGGAAAGGCCGCGGCAAGGCCTGATACGGCGCCCACGGCGCCTGCCGCGAGACCCCGATGGATCAGGGCCTCCGGCCCGACGAATACTTTGAGCCCGTCGATCAAATACGGCTCGAACCGCTCCCACGGCGCGTCCGACACTTTCAGCCCCACCAGGTTGGGCAGACGCGAACGCAGCTGCTCGATCACGGCGGGCTTCACCGCGTAACCGCTGCGCGCAGCGAACTCGTAGACGAAAAATGGAAGCGGCGCGCACGCGCGCCCCGCGGCAGTGAAATGTTCGATGAGCGCTGCGTCGTCAGGCGCGAAATATGGCGGTGCTATCACCGCCACCGCGTCCGCGCCGACCTCGGCCGCGTGCGCGGCGAGATTCACCGTGGCGGCTGTCGTCTGCGCGCCGCAGTGAACTATCACGATGAGCCCTCTGCGCCGGGCTCGAACGAAGGCTTCAGCCGCCGCGCGGCGCTCGGTGGTGTTCAAGAGAATGCCCTCGCCGGTTGTCCCGAGCGCCAGTATCCCATCGACGCCTGCAGCGGCCAGGTGCTCAACCAGCGGTCCGATCGCATCCACGTCCACCGCGTCACCGCCCTGGCGCAGGGGCGTCACCGACGCCGCGATTGCCCCCGCGAACGCGGGCTCTAGCCGCTCAGACATCTCAGTATCTCCGTGCGTGATCGAAAAGATTGACGAGGGGGCGGCCGTCAAGGTACCTGTGCAGGTTCTCGATAAACAGGTCGACCAGACGGTCGTTCTCCTGTACCACCGTGCTCGCCGAGTGCGGTGAGACGATCACGTTCGGCATGGCCCACAGTGGGTTGTCTGCCGGAAGCGGCTCTTTTGCGAAGACGTCGAGCCCGGCGCCGCGCAGGCGGCCGGCCTGGAGCATCTCGATCATGGCCTGTTCATCGATGAGCGAGCCGCGGCCGACGTTCACCACGATGGCGTGTGCCGGTAGGAGAGAGAGCCGCCTGCGATCGATCAGGTTGGCGGTCTCCGCGGTGTCTGGGGCCGCGATGACGAGGATGTCGGTGTCGGGCAGCGCCGCGTCCAGTCCGGCCGCGTCCACCATCCGGTGCACCCCTGGCGGAGCCTCGCCCCCGGTCGTCCTTCGGTGACCGGTCACCTGGATGCCGAGTGCCGAGCTCAACTCCGCGATTCTCGATCCGACGCGGCCCAGACCGATCAACATCATCCGCGAGCCGAAGACCTCCTGGCCGCAGAAGCGCTCCCAATGTCGCTCAGCTTTCCAGGTGTTGAGCCGCGGCATCTCCTTGGCAAAGTGCAGCGCGGTTAGGAGCACGAACTCGGCCAGCGGCTGGGCGTGGATTCCCGCGGCGTTGGTTATGAGCAGCGGCGAACCGGACAGGCCCAGGTGGTCGACGAGCGGACCGATTCCGGAGCTTGTCGACTGCACCCAGCGCAAACGGGGTGCTCTCTCGAGCAGCTCCTCGGGTCGCTCCCAATCGAACTCGAAGCTGATCTCAGCCCGACCCAGCTGCTCCCGCCAGCGCCGGAGCTGCTCATCGGTCAGCGGCCGCGGAGGCCCGTGGTGGTCGGCTTCGTACCGGGTGGTCGGAAGGAGCTCGGGCTCATAGATCAACTCGATCCGGTCCGGCTCGGCCGCGGCGATTCGCTCCGCGTGCCTGGGATCGAGCCAGGTGGATATCAACACCGGAACGCGGCTCTTATCGGACGGCATTCGAATCTCCTCCGTTGGATTGGGCCGCCATCAGCTCGGCCAGCCGGTAGCAGAGCCGCGTTCCCGCCCCCAACGGGCCGCGAGGGATGTCTTTGTGCTGTTGGTTTTCATTCCAGTGGCTGCCGGCGATGTCGAGATGGACCCAGGGCCGTCCCTCGACGAACTCTCCGATGAACATCGCAGCGGTGATCACGCCGGCCTCGCCGTAATCGGCGTTCTTCAGGTCGGCGCTCTGGCTCTGGATCAACGGCCGGAAGTCGGGGTACATCGGCAGCCGCCAGACCCGGTCGCCCGCGGCCTCGCCCGCGGCGGCCACCAGCCCCCACAGACGGTCGTCATTGCTGACGGCGGCCGAGGCTGCGTGCCCAAGGGCCGCTCGGGCATCGCTGGTCAGGGTAGCCAGATCCACGAGGTGAGTGGCACCGGACCGAATGGCGTATGTGGCGGCGTCTGCCAGGACGAGCCGCCCTTCGGCGTCGGTGTTCAGCACCTCTACGGTCTTGCCCGACGCGCTCGTCCATACATCTCCCGGCCGCTGCGCGCCGCGGCCCGGCAGATTCTCCGCCGCCGCGATGACTGCCATTACGTTGATGGCAAGCCGGCTCTCGGCCACGACCTCGATCGCCGCCAGCACGGCGGCCGCCCCGCCCATGTCGCCCCGCATCTTGACCATCCAATCCGCGGACTTCAGAGAGAGCCCGCCGCTGTCGAATGTGATGCCCTTGCCTATTAGAGCCAGGTTTCGTTC
>JBGPEO010000131.1:0-7669 GCA_041482895.1 Candidatus Dormibacteraceae bacterium
AGGAAAGGAGCGCGATCTTCGCCCCCTCTCCTGCCGAGTTGCCGACCGCGATGATCCGGTCGACGTCGACCGGCGGCACCAGCCCGATGATCTTGGCGCTCTCCGGGTTCAGATACGAGCCAAACGAACCCCCCAACAAGACCTCGTCGAGGTCCTTGGTCTCGATGCCGAGGATGTCCATCAGCACTTTGATCCCGGTCGCGATCGATCCCTTCGCGAACTGCAGCTCGCGGATGTCCTTCTGCGTTAGATAGACGCCGTCGGCGAGCAGGAAGGCGCGCACGCCGTCCACGTCGATCAGCCTTTCGCGCAGGGGGTGGCCGGGCACGTCTTCGGCGGTCTTCATGCGGCCAGAGTGGTCGAGGAGGCCGGCAAGCAGAAGCTGAGCCACCGCGTCGACCAGGCCCGACCCGCAAATGCCCTCTGGCCGCACATCGCCGCCGATGACCTGGAGCTCGACGGTTTCGCCCAGCTGCACGCCCTCGATCGCGCCATCGGTCGCCCGCATGCCGCAGCGGATCTGGCTTCCCTCGAATGCAGGCCCGGCGGGCGCCGCCGTCGCGAGCGCACGCTGGCCGTTGCCGAGCACGATCTCACCGTTCGTGCCCACGTCGACGAAGACGCGCATCTTGTCCTCGCGCACGATCCCGGTCGCCAGCACCCCCGCGACGATGTCAGCGCCCACGTAGGCGCCGAGCGCGGGCAGCGTCTGGATGTAGCCACGCGGGTGGATGTCGAGGCCGACCTCGCTTGCGACGACGCTGAGCGGTTCCATGAAGGCGGGCGTGAAAGGCATCACCGCGAGCGGGGTTGGGTCGATGCCGAAGAGCAGGTGCAGCATGGTCGCGTTGCCGACGGCGACCGCCTCATACGTCCGCTCGGGCGACACGCCCGTCTCCGCGTAGAGCGCCGCCAGGATTCCGTTCATCGTCGAGACGACGGCCGTCTGCAGCTCCCGAATGGAATCCGGTCCGTTCATCCCGTGGCTGATGCGCGAGATGACGTCGGCGCCGAAGGGCGCCTGGCCGTTCAGCGTCGAGAGCACCGAAGCCGCCATTCCGGTGCGGAGGTTCATCAGCGTCCCGACGAGCGTGGTGGTTCCAACGTCGAAGGCGACCCCGTAGCAGTCGCCCGTCGTGTCGCCCGCCTCGATCGCCACGAGGTTCTCGCCGGCCAGCACCGCGGTGATGTGAAAGCCGGCTTCGCGCAGCACATGCGGCAGCGTGCGCAGCACCGGGACGCCGGCCACCATGTCGTGCCCTTCCTCGGTTAGCGCTTCTTTCAGCCGGAGGACGTCGCTGCGCTGGTCCTCAAGCGACGGTTCGGCCAGCTCGAGGTAGATCTTGCGCACGTTGGGGTCGAGGATGACCAGCCGGCCGAGCCCCATCGTGGCGGCCTTGGGCACGCGCAGCAGCTGCGGCACCTCGCAGGTCATGTCCTCGTAGATGCGCGCCTGGCACGACAGCCGCCAGCCCACAGCTATCTCGGCGGGGCGGAGCTGACGGTGATCGGCCGTTTCGGGATCAGGGAGCCCCTGCACGACGCGGACCTTGCACTTGCCACAGGTGCCGCGCCCGCCGCAGGTCGAATCGATGGGAAGCCCGATCCAGTGCGCGGCGCTGAACAAGGTGGTGCCTGGAGGCACACGTGTGGTCCGGTCGAATGGCAGGTATTTGACTTCGAGCTTGCGCTGGATCATTCCTAACTTTCTGATGCGCCCTGCGCGCGCCCGGCAACTTTGGCGGCCGCCACCTCCGCGCGATAGCTGGCGATCCACCGCATCGCGTACTCGTCGTGGCCGAGTAAAAGGTCACCGGCCAGCACCGCTCGCCGCACCTCCGGCACTAGAGGGTTGGTGATCGCGCAGGTCAGCCCGGCGTTCATCGCCAGCGGCAGGAACGCGGCATTGACCGTCGCGCGGTCGGGCAGCCCGAACGAAACGTTCGAAGCGCCGCACGTCATGTTGTTGCCAAGCACGTCGCGGATCAGGCGCATCGTCTCGAGCGTGATCAGCCCGCACGTCGGATCGGCCGCCACCGTCATCGCGATCGGGTCGATGATCACGTCCTCTTGCGGGATGCCGTAGTCCGCTGCGCGCTCGATGATCCGCCGGGCCAGTGCGAGTCGCTCTTCGGGAATCATCGAGATGCCCGTCTCGTCGTTGGCCATGCCGATCACCGCTGCGCCGTGCTTCTTGACCAGCGGGAAGATGCGCTCCATGCGCTCTTCTTCGGCGGTCACCGAGTTGACCAGGGCCTTGCCCTCATAGGCCGACAGCCCCGCCTCGAGCGCTTCGATGATCGAAGAGTCGATGCAGATGGGCAGGTCGCTGACCTCGCTCACCGCCTGGATGGCGGCCACCAGGAGTGCGGCCTCGTCGAGGGCGGGAATGCCGGCGTTGACGTCCAGCATGTGGGCGCCCGCCGCGGCCTGGGCCATCGCGTCGGCACGGACGCGGTCCATCTTGCCTTCCTTCATCTCGGCGGCGAGGACCTTGCGGCCGGTGGGGTTGATGCGCTCGCCGATGATCACGAACGGCCGGTCGCCCGAAACCACGACCTCGCGACCTCGCGAGCTGAGCCGAGTCTCCACGCCTAACCCTTCTTCAGGGTCTCGTCGATCAGCTTTACGGCCTGCTCCAGCGCCTGCGCGCCTTTCGAGGTCCCGCTCCGATCGCCGACGAGCGCCTTGGCCATTCGGGTCGCCATCGATGCGTCGGGCGCGTAGCTGTCGGCACCCACGTGCTTGGCGTACTCCTCGGTCACCGGAGCGCCGCCGACCGCGATGTGAACCTTGTCTCGGAGCCCGGCCTTGGTCAGGGCGTCGATGTTGACCTTGAACATGGGCATCGTGGTGGTTAGAAACGCGGAGAAGCCGACCACGTCCGGTTTGTGCTCCTCGACCGCGGCCACGAACTTCTCGGGCGGGGTGTTCACCCCCAGGTCGAAGACCTCGAAGCCCGCGCCCTCGAGCATGATCACGCAGAGGTTCTTGCCGATGTCGTGGATGTCGCCCTTCACGGTGCCGATGACGTAGCGGCCGACCGGCTGCGCGCCGGTTTCGGCGATCAGAGGCCGGAGGATCACCAGCGCGCCTTGCATGGCGCGGGCGGCGATCAGCATCTCCGGGACGAAGAAGTCACCCTTCTCGAAGCGCCTGCCGACCTCTTCGAGGGACGGGATCAGCGCCTTGAAGAGGATGTCCATCGGATCCATGCCGAGCTTCAGGCCCTCCTCGGTGAGCGCCTTGACCTCGGGCGCGTGCCCGTTGAGCGTGTGTTCGAACAGCTCGGCCCGGATCTCTTCTTCTCGGCTCACTTCTTTGTTCGACCCTCTCCCTGCCCTCTCCCCTGCGGGGAGAGGGAGTGTTGCGCATGGCTCAACAGATGCTCAGAGTCCAACAGTTTACCGAGCCCGGAGCAGGGTGGCAAGCGTAATGTTGCGCTGTGAGCAACGATGGCGCCCGGGACGCGGGGGTCCGATCCGTGGAGCGAGCCATCACCATCCTGGACGTCCTTGCGACCAGCGGCTGGCGCACCGGCGCCGAGATCGCCAGGGACCTGCACGTGCACCGGTCGACGGCCCTGCGCCTCCTGGGGACCCTGGAGCGCCACGCTCTCGTCGAGCGCGACCCGAGGAGTGCGAAGTACCGCCTCGGGCAGCGCCTGCCCCAGCTTGCGAGCGTGGTGACCGGCGAGTCGGACCTGCGCTCCCTGGCCCGGCCGGTATGCGAGGCTCTCGCCGGGGCTCTGGGCGAGACGGTCACGCTGGACGTGCTGGTAGGGGACGAGATCGTGCCGATCGAACAGGCGACGGGCTCGACGTCGGTGGTGAGCGTGAACTGGCTGGGGCGGCGCACGCCGGTGCACTGCACCGCCAGCGGCAAGGTGATCCTGGCTTTCGGGCCCGCCGCGATCCGCGAGCGGCTGCTGAGCCGTCCGCTGGAAAGGTCGACCGCGCACACGATCACCTCAGGTGCGGACCTCCAGGCGCAGCTGCGCGACGCTCTCAGCGACGGGTTCGCTCGCACCTACGAGGAGCTTGAGATCGGGCTGGACGCCATCGCCGCACCGGTCTTTGCATCTGGCGGCGAGGTCGTGGCGGCACTTGACGTGTCCGGGCCGTCCCACCGCCTGCGCGCAGAGGGCCGCCCGGAGCTGGTGCGGCTCACACTGGACGCAGCCGCAGACCTTTCGCGGCGGTTGGGTTTTCGGGGTAGCAGAGGCGCATTAACGCCGGGCTAACCGAAATGCACGGGAGCAGCACTCTCCATCCTTGCAACGCAGGCAGGTCCGGAGCAATATTTCCCTTGCATATCGGTCGCCTGCTGGTGGTGGCCGGGTCACGTCTTCAAAAGGGGAAGGAAGCATGAAGTGGAGTAGTCCTGTACGCCAACTCGGCCTGGCCGTGGTGGCGTTCCTCGTAGTTGCTGCCTGTGGCAGCTCGCCCGGTACAACCGCCAGCTGCAACGCCAAGACGGCGACGTCCGCCACGGACTGCGGCGGCATGGATGCGCTGGTCGCGGCAGCCAAAGCCGAAGGCGCGCTCAACGTGATCGCGCTGCCGCCCGACTGGGCCAACTACGGCGCGGTCATCGCCGGCTTCACCGCCAAGTACGGGATCGCCCCGAACTCGATCAACCCCAACGGCAGCAGCCAGGATGAGGTGAACGCATTCGACGGCACCAGCAACGCTCCGGACGTCGTCGACGTCGGCCAAGCGGTCGCGCTCGCGAACACCGCGAAGTTCGCCCCGTACAAAGTGGCGACCTGGAACGACATTCCGGCTGGCGCCAAGGAGGCGACCGGTCTCTGGTTCAACGACTACGGCGGCTACATGGGCATCGGCTACGACTCGACCAAGGTGCCTGGTGGCGTCATCAACTCGGTCGCGGACCTTCTCGGATCAGGGTTCAAGAGCAAGGTCGCCCTTTCCGGCGATCCCACCAAGTCAAACCAGGGCCTCAACGGCGTGATCATGGCCGGCGTCGCCAATGGCGGCTCGCTCGACGACGTCAGCAAGGGGGTCGCCTTCTTCAAGCAGTTGAAGCAAGCCGGCAACTACGTGCCGGTGGTCGGGACCGCCGCGACCGTCAAGTTGGGTCAGACCCCGGTTCTCTTCCAGTGGGACTACCTGTCCACCTCGCACGGTAAGGACGTCGCGAGCTGGAAGATCTTCGTTCCGTCGAATGCGATCATCGGCGGCTACTACAGCCAGGCGATCAACAAGGCGGCGCCGCACCCGGCCGCCGCGCGGCTCTGGGAAGAATACCTCTACTCGGACGCCGGCCAGAACCTGTGGCTCAAGGGCGGCGCGAGGCCGGTCCGGATGGCCGCAATGGTTACCGCCGGAACGATTGACACCGCGGCCGCAGCTGCGCTCCCGGCCGTGAACGGAACCCCACAGGTCCCGTCGGGTGACCAGACGAGCAAGGCAAGCGCCTACGTCGTCGCCAACTGGTCGGCGGCCGTTTCTTGACGGCAGCCGGCAGCCCGGCTCTTAACACCGCCGCTCGCCCCACCGAGGGCGGGCGGCGGCTTTCCCTTTCGTGGCTCGGCGTCGCGCCTTTCTTTGTCTACGTCGGCCTGTTCCTGCTTCTGCCCACGGCGATCGTCGTAGTCGGATCGATGACCGCCCCCGGCGGCGGTTTCTCGCTGACGAACTTTGCCGGGATCAACAAGCCGTACATGGTGAAAGCGTTCTCACTCAGCCTGTCCGTGTCCGCCGTGAGTGCTGTGGCCGGCGCCTTCTTCGGTGCGGTCCTAGCGTATGCCGTGGTCACCGGCAATCCCAGGGGGCTGCTCCGCCGCTCGATCATGTCGGCGTCCGGGGTCCTGGCCCAGTTCGGAGGCGTCGCGCTGGCCTTCGCCTTCATCGCCACCATCAGCACGGTCGGTTTCGTAACAGTCTTTCTCAAGGACCACGGAATCGACATCTACGCCAACGGGGTGTGGCTTTACGACGCTCCTGGGATAACGCTGATCTACGTGTACTTCCAGATTCCCCTGATGGTGCTTGTCTTCCTGCCCGCGCTCGACGGCATCCGGCCGCAATGGCGTGAAGCGACCGAGAGCCTCGGCGGCAGCACCTGGCACTACTGGCGATACGTGGCGGGCCCTCTGCTCGCACCGGCGTTTCTCGGCTGCACGCTTCTCTTGTTCGCGAACGCATTTTCCGCTTACGCGACGATTGCAGCCCTGCTGACGAATGGCGGCGTCTACGTGCCGCTGCAGATCCAGGCCCTGCTCACCAGCGAGACCGAACAGTCGCAGCCCGGCCTGGCCCAAGCGCTTGCCGTCGCCATGATCCTCATAGTCGTCATCGTGATGACGCTGTACACGTTGCTTCAGCGGCGCACGACTCGATGGCTGCGTTAGCGTGAACCGCGCGCGACGGCTCAAGCTGCGGATCTTTCGCATTGTCGTTCTGCTGCTGATGGGCGCGTTCTTCCTCTTGCCGATAGGCGCGATGCTCGAGTTCTCGACGCGTGGGAACTCGGTCATCTCTCCACGCACGCTCGACGCCTGGGTTCTCATCGCCCAAACGCCGGGCCTGGTGAAGGGGATCGTGACCTCGCTCCAGCTCGCTGTGATCACCTCGCTCGGGATGCTGGCCTTGCTGCTCCCGACGATGGTGTGGGTGCGGCTGCGCCTCCCGCAGATCAGCCGCATCGTCGAGTTCATCTGCCTCTTGCCTCTGACGGTCCCCGCCATCGCGCTGGTGGTCGGCCTCAAGCCCCTCTACATCTGGATCAATATCAACGTGACCCCTTCGGTCCTCGCCCTCTCGTTCGCCTATCTGATCCTCGTCCTGCCCTACAGCTACCGCTCCCTCGACGCCGGCCTCGCGGCCATCGACCTCAAGACGCTGTCTGAGGCGGCGCGAAGCCTGGGCGCGGGATGGATCACAGTCATGTGGCGCATCGTCATCCCGAACATGCCGAGCGCCATCCTCAATGCGGGTCTACTGTCGGTGGCGCTCGTCCTAGGCGAATACACGGTCGCCAGCCTGCTCAACTTCCAGAACCTGCAAGTGGAGGTCGCGTACGTCGGCCTCACCAACGCACCCACGTCGACCGCCGTCGCGGTGGGGGCGCTGGTCCTCGCCTTCGTCCTGCTGATGGTGCTGACGCTCGTAGGGGGTCGCCTCCAGCAGCAGAACTACATCCCCGGGCAGAGGGCCTGATGGGTTCCGAAACCGCAAGAGGCCACGCCGGCGTCGAGGTCAGGATGGAGCAGCTGAGCCGCCGCTACGGTCCGGTGGTCGCCCTCAACGAGCTGACCCTGACGATGGCCCCGGGCGAGCTCGTCGCCCTTCTCGGTCCTTCAGGGTGCGGCAAGACCACAGCCCTTAGGTTGGTCGCGGGGCTCGAAGAGGCCAATTCCGGCCGCGTCGTGTTCGGCGGCAAGGACGTGACCGGCCTGCCGGCCAGCAAGCGAGACGTCGGGATGGTCTTCCAGGCCTACTCGTTGTTCCCGCACATGACTGCTTTGCAGAACGTGGCCTTCGGCCTCACGCTTCGCCGCAAGACCGCCGACGAACGCCGCCGCCGTGCGGGAGAGATGCTCGAGCTGGTCGGCCTGTCCGGTTTCGCGGACCGCTATGCCAGCCAGCTCTCCGGCGGCCAGCAGCAGCGCGTCGCCCTGGCCCGCGCGCTGGCCATCGAGCCG
>JBGPEO010000132.1:0-7560 GCA_041482895.1 Candidatus Dormibacteraceae bacterium
CGGTCGCCGGCCGGGAACTTGTCGAACGGCCATCGCGGGATCTTGACGACGCAGTAGTCGAGCGCGGGCTCGAACGCGGCGAACGTGCGGCCGGTCACCTCGTTGCGGATCTCCTCCAGGCGCCGGCCGACCGCGACCTTCGCCGCCACGCGCGCGATTGGATAGCCGGTCGCTTTCGAGGCGAGGGCCGAGGAACGGCTGACGCGCGGGTTGACCTCGATCACGTGGTAGCTCGAGCTCTTCGGATCCAGGGCGAACTGCACGTTGCATCCGCCTTCGATGCCGAGCGCGCGGATGATGCGGATCGCCGACGACCGCAGCATCTGGTGATCGCGGTCGGACAACGTCTGGGCCGGCGCGACCACGATGGAATCACCGGTGTGCACGCCCATCGGGTCGAGGTTCTCCATGTTGCAGACCGTGATGCACGTGTCGGCCGAGTCGCGCATCACCTCGTACTCGATCTCCTTCCATCCCCACAGCGACCGCTCGATGAGGACCTGGTGGATAGGTGACGCGTTCAGGCCGCCGATCGCGACCCGCTCGAGGTCGGCCTCGTTGGTGACGAAGCCTCCACCGGTTCCGCCGAGCGTGTAGGCCGGACGGATGACCAGCGGCAGTCCGACCTCCGAGGCGAACTCGCGCACGTCATCGAGCGACTCGCAGACGCGGGAAACCGGCACCGGCTCACCGATGCCCTGGAGCATGTCTTTGAAGGCCTGGCGGTCCTCCGCCTTGCGAATGGTTTCGATTCCAGCGCCGAGCAAACGCACCTGGTAGCGGTCGAGGACCCCCGCGGCGCCCAGCTCGGTGGCGAGGTTCAAGGCGGTCTGGCCCCCGAGAGTGGGAAGCAGCGCGTCGGGGCGCTCGCGGGCGATCACCCTCTCCACCGCATCGACCGTCAGCGGCTCCAGATATACGCGGTCCGCGACCTCCTCGTCGGTCATGATCGTGGCCGGGTTGGAGTTCACGAGCACCGTCGCGATGCCCTCTTCGCGCAACGCCTTGCACGCCTGCGTCCCGGCGTAGTCGAACTCGGCGGCCTGGCCGATCACGATCGGCCCCGAGCCCAGGATCAGGACTTTGCGAGGCTTGGCGGGCTGCGCGGCCCCGCCGACCGCCGGCAACAGAGGCCTCCCGACTCGTTTGGTGGGCTGCGCCCAAAGGCCGACCATCTCCACGAACCGGTCGTACAGGTGCTGGTTGTCCTGGGGTCCGGGGCAGCCTTCTGGGTGGTACTGGACGCTGAAGACGGGCAGCGTCCTGTGGCTCAGCCCCTCCACCGAACCGTCGTTGAGATTGCGTTGCGAGACGAAGAAGTCGCCGGCCGGGATCGAAGCCGCGTCCACCTGGAACTCGTGGTTCTGACTTGTGATGTGGACCCTGCCCGTCTCGAGGTCTTTGACCGGGTGGTTCGCGCCGTGATGGCCGAACGGCAGGCGCGAAGTGGTTGCACCCGCGGCGCGACCCAGGATCTGGTGCCCGAGGCAGATGCCGAAGATCGGGATCCTGCCCAGCGCCTGCCGGGCCAGCTCCACCGGTCCATCGAGCACCGCGGGATCGCCGGGTCCGTTCGCCAGGACCAGGCCGTCGGCTCCGGTGTCCTCGATGTCAGCCCAGGTCGCGCTGTGCGGGAGCACGACGACCCGGCATCCACGTTCGCGCAGCGAGCGAAGGATGTTGGTCTTGACGCCGTAATCGACGACGGCGATCGAGAGACCCACGCCTTCAGTGAGTCGAGCGGGTCGCAGTTCCGGTGGCAGGCCTTCGAACCATTCCTCCTTCGAGGTGCGCGACGTTTCGGCCACCAGGTCCTGCTCCGCCAGCGGCGTGACCCGGCGCGCCGCCACGGCCAGCTCGGCGAGACGCGCGGGGCTTGGCGCCTTCGACTCGTGGGTGAGGACGGCTCGCAGCGCTCCGTGTGTTCGGAGATGGCGCGTCAGCGCGCGCGTGTCGATCTCGGTGATGGCCGGTACCTTCCACCTCGCCAGGTATTCGTCGAGCGAGCCTTCGCTCGAATGGTGGCTCGGCGCGGGGCATGCCCAGCGAACGGCCAACGCCCGAGCCCAGGGCCGCGACGATTCGGCGTCGGCCTCACGCACGCCGTAGTTGCCCTGCAGCGGGTATGTCATGCAGACCATCTGCCCGGCGTACGACGGATCAGTGAGCACCTCTTGGTAGCCGGTCATCGCCGTGTTGAAGACGACCTCCCCCTCGCCCACGACATCGGCGCCCAGTGCGACCCCGACAAACGCGCGGCCGTCCTCGAGCACCAGCGCGGCGTGACGTTTCTTCACTTGATGAGCACCACCTGGTCGAGGTCCTCGAACTCTTTGAGACAGACGTAGATCATCTCTTCGGCTGAGGTGGCGATGTTCTTCCCCACGTAGTCGGGACGGATCGGCAGCTCGCGGTGCCCGCGGTCGACCAGGACTGCCAACTGTATTGCCCGAGGCCGGCCCAGCTCCATTAACGCGTCCATCGCCGCGCGGATCGTCCGGCCGTGCCAGATCACGTCATCGACAAGCACAACGATCCGATCCTTGATCTCGGGCAGCTCGCTGACGTCGCTGCCATCGGCGACCGGGCGAATGTGGAGGTCATCGCGATGCCGTGCCGGATTTATCCGTCCTACCGGCACCAACGAGCCCTCCAGCTCTGAGATGTGGCCCGCGAGCCGCCGGGCCAGAGTGTCACCCTTGCGAACGACGCCTACCAGGACCAGGTCGTTCGCGCCTTTGTTCCGCTCCACGATCTCGTGAGCTATGCGCGTCAGCGATCGCCGAATCGCGTCCTCGTCCATGACAGTGCCCTTGACGCGACCGGCCGTTGCCGTCCACTTCATGCGAGGAGGCGGTCCAACAACGCCATCCGGACGTGCAGCCCATTGCGCGCCTGCCGGAAGTAGGCGGCTCGAGGGTCGGCGTCGACCTCCGGGTCGATCTCATCGACTCGAGGCAGCGGGTGCATCACGATCGCGTACTTGCGCATCAACTCGAGCGAGCGCTTGGCGATCCGGTAAACGCCCTTCACTTTCGCGTAGTCGGCCGGGTCGGCGAACCGCTCCTTCTGGATGCGGGTCATGTAGACCACGTCGACCTCCGGCAGCACCGAGTCCAGGTCTTCGGTTTCGACCCAGGGAACGTGGTGCTCGTCGAGGTGCGCCTTCAGGTCGCTTCGCATGCCGACCATAGGGGGCGCGACGAACCAGAGCTGGATCTCCTTGAACTTGCTGAGGAGGTAGGTCAGCGATCGAACGGTTCGGCCGTTCGCAAGATCGCCGACCATGGCGACCTTGATTCCGTCCACCCGGTTCAGCTCGTCCTTGATCGTGTAGATGTCGAGCAGGGCCTGGGTCGGGTGCTGGCCGGGACCGTCCCCCGCGTTGATGATGGGCACCGAGCTGACCGCGGCCGCCCTCTTGGCCGCGCCCTCCTCGTTGTGCCGCAACACGATGACGTCGGCGTAACCGCTGACGATGCGGATCGTGTCCTCCAGCGTTTCGCCCTTGGCCGCCGAAGAGAACTCGCGAGCGTTGTCGGTGCCCATCGTCTGCCCGCCGAGCCGGAGCATCGCCGCCTCGAACGACAGGCGGGTTCGGGTCGACGGCTCGTAGAACAGCGCGGCCATGACCTGGCCGTAGAGGCGGCCGGTGAAACGGTGGGGTTCGCGCTTGATCTCGTCAGACCTCGCGAACAGGTCTTCGAGCAGTGTTCGCGAGAACTGCTGGCTCTCGATCACGTGCCTGAGGCGGCTGCCGATTGCCATCAAAAAACCTCCTTCCTGGTCTCTCTGGACCAGACTTAAAGGAACCCGAACCTCGCGAGAGTTTACCTTAGACAGCACATGAACAAAAGACCAGGCCACGTCGAGGTCACCGTCGAAACCGGCTATTGCTCGTTCTGCGACCGGGTGCGCAACCTGCGGCACGAAGAGCATCACCTGGGGACGCTGGTCCGCACAGTGATCACGTGCGAGACGTGCCATCGAACGCTTTCCAGCACCATGGGCGTGGCGGCTGCTGAGACGCCCGCCAACGAGGCGCCGCCGGCCGCAGCCGAGGTCGAGGTCGTGGCGGAGGCCAAACCCAAGCCGGCCAAGCGCGCCGCGGCGACGAAAGCCACCCCGGCAAGCCCCAAGCCGAAGGCGACCAAGGCTCGCGCGACCAAACCCAGGTGAGCCCGGCGGCGGTCAAAGTCGACCGCCTGGAGAAGACGCTCGGCAAGAACAAGGTCCTGCGAGGCATCTCACTGGAGGCCGCGTCGGGTGAGATCTTCGGGCTGCTGGGCCCCAATGGCGCGGGCAAGACGACCACCCTCCGGACCATCTGCACCCTGCTGACGCCGGACGCCGGCTCCGTGGAGGTGCTCGGCTTCGACACCCGGTCTGCACCGGAACAGGTGCGTCAAAGGGTTGGAGTCGTCACCGCCGACATCGGGGTGTATCCGCGCCTTTCGGCGCGCGAGAACATCACATATTTCGCCGAGCTCAGCGGCGTGCTCGACGGTGAGATCAGGCGGAGGGTGGACGTGGTCCTGGAACGGCTCGATATGGTTTCGTTCGCCAACCAGCGCGCGGAAAGCCTGTCCTCGGGACAGAAACAGAAGGTCGCGATCGCTCGGGCGATCGTGCACGACCCCGCGGTGCTGATGTTCGACGAGCCGACGTCCAACCTCGATGTGCTCGCGTCGCGCGAGATCCGCAACTTCATGGTCGAGTCGCGGGACCGCGGCAAGTGCGTCATCTTCTCCACGCACGTCCTTCACGACGCGGAGCGGCTTTGCGACCGCGTCACCATCCTGCACGAAGGCACCGTTGTCGCGACCGGCCCGACCGCGGAGGTCAGGGGCGCGCATCGCGACCTGGAAGACGCATTCCTGGAACTGGTCGAGAAATAGTGTCCCGCTCCCGAAGCTCCTTGCATCTTCGCGGCCTAGGCGGCAATCTGCGGCGGCCTTCGGGAACGGGACACTCATGAAGACACTGGCGATCGTCTTTCGCAAAGAGATGCGCGAGATCCTGCGCGACCGCCGCACCCTGATCGCGATCGGGCTCGCCGCGCTCGCGACCCCGACGGTTCTGGTCGTGGTCTCTCAGGTGTCCACCAAGACCGCCACGCAGACCTACACGGTCGGCTATACCGGCACGATCCCGAACGGCCTCGCCATCCTGATGACCGCGACCGGTCTGACGCTCGAGCCGGTCGCCGACCCCGCGGCGGCGGCCAGGCAGCAGGTGGACCTCGGGGTCGCTTTTCAGCCCGCGGAGATCGACGAGTGGTACGACCCGACGCGGCAAAGCGCTCAGCTCGCGGACACGCGCCTGCAGACGGTCCTCGGCCAGTTCAACGCCACCAAGGCTGCCGCCGCGCTCCAGCAGAAAGGCATCGACCCGGGGCTGCTCAACCCGCTCCCGGTCAAGGCGCACCCCCTCAGCTAGCCGGTGAAGGCCGCTGGAAACGCGTTCCTCAGCTTCTTCCTGCCTTACATCCTGATCACGATGGTGCTGACCGGGGGACTTTCGGCGGCGATCGACACGTCGGCCGGCGAACGCGAGAGAAAGACGCTGGAGAGCTTGCTGCTGACGCCGACTCCTCGGAGCCGGATCCTGCTCGGAAAGATCCTCGCCGTCAGCGTGATCAGCCTGGTCTCGGCGATCGCAGCCATCGGCTCGATGCTGCTGGCCCTGTCTCAGATACCGCTGCTCGGAACGCACGTCAGCCTGAGCCCGCTGGCCGCGGCAGTCATGGTGTGGCTCGCGATCCTGCTCGCGGGGTCTTTCAGCTCCGTCACCCTTGCGCTCGGGACGCTGGCCAAGAACTTCCGGCAGGGCCAGGCCTACTCCACGCCGCTGTACTTCATCACCATCTTCCCCGCATCGATCGTCCTGTTCATCCCGGACTTCAACCCAAACCTGGCCTATTACCTGATACCGATCCTCAACGCCGTGCTCGTCCTGCGCGATGCGATCGTCCACAACTCGATCGCCTGGCCCGCGCTCGGCGTCACGACGGCGAGCCTGGTCGCCACCGGCCTGATCTGCTGGTTCGCCGCGCTGCGTCTCTTCACCCGAGAATCCCTCTTGATCCGGTCGTAGAAGCGCCTTTTGGTGGCAAACTAGGAGCGGACCCAAATGACCCGGCACGTCACCGAGGAGCGCGAGCTTCGGAGCCTGGATCGGCGGAGCATGTATTCGATCTTTGCTCCCCTCGACGCTGAGGAACGCCTTCCTCGAGAGCTGATCCTCGAGGCCAACCGCCACAGGACGCTTGGCCGGCGCGAGCTGGCTGGAGCCCTGTGGCTGCCGGCGCTGTTCCTGATCCTGGCCCTGATCAGCTGGGCCAGGGTGGGCACCGCGACCGCCTTTGGGCTCATCGGCCTTCTGTACGGGGGCTTTTGGGTTTTCGTTCTGCTCGAAGGGCGCGCCTCGAAATAGCGGCGTTCCGGACCGGGCTATATTTCAAGCCATGAATGAAGCCGTGATCGTTGCTTTGGGCCGTTCTCCGATCGGTAGAGCGCGCAAGGGATCGCTCGTCGACGTGCGACCCGACGACCTGGCCGCCCACGTCGTCACCAAGGTGCTCGAGATGGTCCCAGAGCTCGACCGCGCGGACATCGAAGACCTCATCTGCGGCTGCGGTCTGCCTGGGGGAGAGCAGGGCCACAACATCGGCCGGGTCGTCTCCATCCTGTCGCGCCTCGACGTCCCCGGCGTGACCGTGAACCGGTACTGCTCCTCCTCGCTGATGACCACGCGCATCGCGACGCACGCGATCGAGGCAGGCGAGGGTGACGTCTTCCTCTCGGTCGGAGTCGAGTGTGTCTCGCGTTACGGGAGCGGATACCCCGACGCACCAGACACGTACAACCCCCGCCTGGTGCCTGGCAACGCCGACGAATATCCCGACATATACATCGCGATGGGCAACACGGCGGAGAACGTGGCGCGCCGCGAGAAGATCAGCCGCGAAGAGCAGGACAGATACGCGGTGAAGAGCCAGAACGCGGCCGTCAAGGCGCGGGAGAACGGCTTTTTCGACCGCGAGATCATCCCGGTGCCTCTGCCAAACGGTGAGACCTTCAGCAAGGACGACGGGCCGCGTCCTGGAACGACAGTGGAGGTCCTCGCCACCCTTAAGCCCGTCTTCCGCGAGGACGGGACTGTGACCGCCGGTAACTCGTGCCCGTTGAACGACGGCGCCGCCGCGGTGGTCGTGATGTCCGCTCGCAAGGCGAAGGAGCTCGGTCTCAAGCCACTCGCACGGGTGATCTCAACGGGTCTCACGGCGCTCGAGCCGGAGTTCATGGGCCTCGGGCCGATCGAGGCCTCGAAGCAGGCCCTGAAGCGCGCCAAGATGACCATCGACGACATCGACATCGTCGAGATCAACGAAGCTTTCGCCGCCCAGGTCATCCCTTCCGCGCGCGGCATCGGCGTCGACCCGTTCAGCGACAAGCTGAACCCGCACGGCGGCGCGATCGCGCTGGGTCACCCGTTTGGGATGACCGGAGCTCGCATCCTGTGCACGCTCCTCAACGGGCTGCGCGAGAAGGACAAGAC
>JBGPEO010000133.1:0-7500 GCA_041482895.1 Candidatus Dormibacteraceae bacterium
CGAGTTGTCGCACGTCCGCAACCGAGACACGCGCGTGCTCCTCATCGCCGCCGTGCTGCTCGGCATGGCAGCGTTGATCTCCGATCTCATGATCCGCGGCATGTTCTGGGGCGGCGGGCGGCGCAGCTCACGCGACCGCGGCCCCGCCGGCGTGGTGATGCTGTTGATCGCGATCTTGCTCGCCATCCTGGCGCCCATCCTTGCGCAGCTGATCCGGCTGGGCGTGTCACGCCAGCGCGAATACCTGGCCGACGCCTCCGGGGCATTGCTGACCCGCTACCCGGAAGGCCTGGCCAGCGCGCTGCGCAAGATCTCCGCTGATCGCGAGCCACTGAAAACGGCCAACCGGGCGACCTCACCGCTTTACATCGTCAATCCAATGCAGGCGGCGTCCCGCCGGCTGGACAACCTCTTCGACACCCACCCGCCGATCGCCGACAGGATCCGGCGCCTGGAGGCCATGTGAAGGCCGTCGGCAATTCACGGCTGGATCCGTCGCCCATACATGTCTTCTCAGGCGGTGAATCTTGGCGCCCGACGTGAGGCAGGAATGCAAGGCAAGTTGACCGCAGATCGCCAGATCTCGGGTGTCGAGGCGCCCGCCACGGCTCCCGAGGCTGATCGCGCCGAGCCCGCCACCCCCGGGCTACCACCAGTTCGAAAGACGATCGAGGTTGAGGGCGTGACCCGGATCTACCACCTGGGGCGGGTGGAGGTTCCTGGTCTGGTCGACATCACGCTGGCCATCGAGCGCGGCGAGATGGCTTGCATCATGGGCAAGAGCGGGTCCGGTAAGTCCACGCTGCTGCGCCAGCTGAGCCTGATCGATCGACCCGACCGGGGCCGCATCTTCATCGACGGTCAGGAGGTGACGCGCCTCGGCGAAGGACCGCGAAGTCACCTCCGCCTGGCCAAGCTGGGCTATGTCTTTCAGGAGTTCGCCCTGGTGCCGGAGCTGACCGCGGAGGAGAACGTCTATCTCCCGGGCATGATGCTCGGGCGTCCCAACGTGGACTACCGCCGGCGGGCGACCGAGATCCTCGAACTCGTCGGGCTGGCCGAACGCATGCGGCACCGCCCACGCGAACTGTCGGGCGGCGAGCAGCAGCGCGTCGCGATCGCGCGCGCTCTGATCAACGAGCCCTCGGTCATCTTCGCCGACGAGCCGACGGCAAACCTCGACTCGATGTCGGGCCGAGCAGTCATGGAGACTCTTATGGACCTCAATCGGAGGCTCGAGGTCACCGTGGTCTTCGTCTCGCACGACGCCGATGACCAGCGTTATGCGGAGCGCGTGCTCTTTCTCCGTGACGGGAGGCTGGCGGAGGGCTTCTGATGGCGCCCGGACGCATGCTCCGCGTTTCCGGCTTCCTTGCGGGGCGTTCTCTGATCAGGGGCAATCGCGGCGTGACGGCCATGACGGTCGCGGTCCTGCTGCTGATCTACATCGACCTGCTGTTTGTGCCGTCTCTCATCCAGGGCGCGGTCGACAAGATCAACAGCCAAGTCACCGACACCCTGACGAGCACCCTGCAGATCATGCCTGCACAAAGCAGCCACGACATCGGCGATGTCAACATCTACCTGTCCCAGATCCGCTCCACCAAAGGCGTGGCCGCCGCCACCGCCACGTATCGAGTGGGAAGTGAGATCAGCCACGCTGACGAGTCGAATGTGTGGACCGTTGATGCGATCGACCCCAGCTCATATGGCCAGGTGTTTCGGACCCCGTTCAATCTGGCAGAGGGTAGGTATCTGGCCGCCGCAGACACCGCCTCAATCTTTCTCGGGATCCAGATCGCCGGCATGGGGAACCAGTCGTTGCGCAGCTATGCGACCTCTCTAAAGACGGTCCATGCCGGCGACCAAGTCACGGTGACCCTGATCAACGGTCAGAACGAAACTTTGCAAGTGAAGGGAATCTTCAACGATCAGTTCTTGCTCGCCGACCAGAAGGCATACGTCACCCAGCAATGGGCGAGCCAGGTGCTTCCGGCCATTCGAGATCGGGCGACCACGATCTTTGTCAAGTCCGATGGAACGGTTCCCATCGACAGCCTGATCTCCAAGCTCGAACCGCTGAGGGGCGATGTCAGCTACCACACCTCGGCGGAGCTGGTCGGACCGATAAACGATGAGGTCGAAACGTTCAACCTGATCAACAACATCCTCCGGGCGATCACGCTGTTCGTTGCCTTGATCACCGTCTTCATCGTGACCTACGTCGACCTGGTCAACCGTCGCCGCCAGATCGGGATCGAGCGGGCGATCGGCATCAGTCCGACCGCGGTGATCCTGAGTTACGTGTACAAAGCCGTCGTGTATGCGTGCCTTGGCGTCGGCCTGGGCGCCGTGCTGTTCTTGGCCGTGGCTGGCCCGTTCGTCGAACGCCACCCCTTCCAGTTCCCGTTCGGCGCTGCCGTGCTGGGGATCAGGGCCTCCGAGATGTGGCGTGACGCCTGGATACTGGTCGCTGTCGCCGCCATCTCAGCCTGCATTCCTGCATGGCGCTCCGTGCGCATACGCATCCTGGATGCCATCTGGAGCACCTGAGTGTTTCGCGTTAAAAGGGCGGCGAGGGGCGGCCCCTTTCGAGGGATTAGCTCGCCAGAGGTTGAGGCGTTCCTGGCGGGTCTGCGCTGTGAGGTCCGGAAAACCGCACCTTTGCCAGCGCCTCGTGTTGTAGGTGGCGCACGGTTTCGCGACTGGTGCCGAGGCGGCGAGCGACCTCCTCGAGCGCGCGCATGTTGCCCGTCGAGCAGACCGAACCGGAGTTGGATGACTCCGCCGTCAGATCTTCGACGAGGCGTCCCAGCTCGGTTTCTAATCACCCGACGGCAGCCGTTCTCGCGGCTCCGCTTGCCTCCGAAAGTAGGCGGCTGATGGCCGCGCGGTCGAGCGTTTCGTTCTCCTGCAGAGCCGCAACGAGCGTGTCCAGCTCGGTTCGTCGATCGCCTATCACCTGGGTCGCCCGACTCTCCGCATCCTGCAGGATCTGAACGACTTCCTCGTCGGCTCGGTTGAACAGTTCCGTACTGACCATGCCACCTTCGCTGAGCGCACTCTGCTCGTGAATAGTCACAGGTCCGAGCCGGGGTCCCATCCCCCATCGCATGACCATGTTCCGGGCAGAGGCGGTGGCGGCGATGAGGTCGTTCTCGGCGCCGGAGCTTACTTCGCCCAAAACCAGCTTCTCGGCGGCTCGGCCGGCCAGCCCAACGACCAGCCTCGCGCGGACGTAGCTCTCGGGCAGGTTCCGCCGATCCTCCGCCGGGGCGAACTGGGTGGCGCCGAGGGTTCGGCCATGGGGGACCACCGAAACCTTCTCGGGTGGATCGGCGCCTGGCGTGAAGAAGGCGGCGATTGCGTGCCCCGCCTCGTGGACGGCGACCTGGCGGCGCTCCTCCTCGGTCATCGCGAACTGCTGGCGGGCTCCCAGCAGCACCTTCTCGAAGGCGCCTTCGAGGTCTTCCGGGACCACCGCCGGGCGCCGGGCGCGGGCGGCCATCAGGGCGGCTTCGTTGAGGAGGTTGGCGAGGTCGGCGCCCGAGAACCCGGGCGTGCGGCGGGCGATGCTGTCGAGGTTGCACTCGGGGCTCATCCGGACCTTGGCCGCGTGGAGCTGGAGGATGGCCAGCCGCCCCTGCCGGTCGGGCAGGGCGAGCTCGATCCGGCGGTCGAACCTCCCTGGCCGGAGCAGCGCCACGTCCAGGATGTCAGGGCGATTGGTCGCCGCGAGCACGATCACGCCCAGATTCGGCTCGAAGCCGTCCATCTCGACCAGCAGCTGGTTCAGCGTCTGCTCCCGCTCCTCATTACTGGCGATCGCGGTTCGGCGCCCGCGCTCGCGGCCGATGGAGTCGATCTCGTCCACGAAGACTATGCAGGGGGCGATCTTCTTGGCTCGCTCGAAGAGGTCGCGGATTCGCGCCGCCCCGACGCCGACGAACATCTCGATGAACTCGGTCGCGCTGACCGAGAAGAAGGGCACGTTGGCTTCGCCAGCGACCGCTCGAGCCATCAGCGTCTTCCCGGTCCCGGGTGGGCCGACCAGGAGCACGCCGTGCGGGATCCGGGCGCCGAGGGTCGTGAACCGGTGCGGGCTTTTGAGAAACTCGATGATCTCCCGCAACTCCTCCTTCGCCTCGATGTTGGCGGCCACGTCTGCGAAGGTCACCTCCGGCCGCTCCTCGCTGTAGAGCCGGGCACGAGTCTGTCCGACGCCGCGCAGGCCGCCCAGGCCGCCGCCGCGCCGCACCTGGAAGTAGAGCCCGGCGCCCACGGCGATCATCACGGCGATCCAGAGGATGTTGACGATGCTGCTGAACCAGTCGGCGGAGGGGGCGTTGGCGGTGACCTTGACCTTGTTTTCGAGCAGAAGCGGGATCAGGTTGGGATCGCCCTGGGCCGGCTCCTGGGTCTGGTAGCCCTTGGAGCCGGAGACTGCGGTCACGAACTGGCCGCTCAGCTGTGACCCAGTGAAGGTAGCGGTGGACACGTTGCCGGCTTTCGCCTGCGTGACGAAGTCGCTGTAAGCGATGGTGCTACCCGAGCTGCCGGACCCCGTGCACATGCCGAAGGCCGCATAGCCCAGCCAAATGACGACAAGCACGACAAGCCATGGCCAGAGCCGGATCCGTGGTCGCGGCCGGTTTAGGTCGGGTTCGGTCGGCCCCTTGCTTGGACGCTGCTCGCGTGACGCGGACTGGCCTGGCATCCCGCCTCCTATCTCTCAGCCTAGGCCGGCAGCACGGTTCGCGCGTCCCTTTGCGCGAGCCGCACGATGGTGACCGGCTCGCCAGCGAACATCTCCTCGAGCTGACCGCGGATCGAAACAGTCGAGTTGCCGGCCGAGAAGACCACGGTTTGGTGCGACAGTACCTCGGGGTCGACGAAGACCGGCATGCCGGCGAAGGAGCCGAACGGTGGGACCGTGCCCAGGTCGTAATCGGGCAGGTCGCGCTCGATCTCAGCCTCGGTCGCCAGGTGGACGTGCGAATCTGCGACGGCGGCGCGGACCAGGTGCATATCTAGGTCGCGGTTGGCCGGGAGCACGGCCAGGGCGTGGCCGACCGCGGTGTCCAGCACGACGGTCTTTAGGACCTCCGCCGCGGCCACGCCGACGGCGAGTGCCTCCTGGACGCTGGTGTAGGACGGTGCGTGATGGAGTACCTCGAAATGCGCTCCCATCTGCCTTAGCTCCTGGATGACGTTGGCCTTCATCGTGAATACCTCCTGCGGGAAACGAAAAGAGATCCCATTGCCTGAATGCTGGCCGCGGATGCGGCGGGCCACGAGAGGCGAAAGGCTCGTCCAGGCAGGGACCTCCACTGTGCTCACGCATCGCTCCAAAGGGAGGCGATCCCGCGGGCCGTACGCCTCTGGCTCCGACAGGGGCCGACAAACGATGCTGGAGTCGGTAGGCTGCTGTGCTGGAGCTCGGTGTGACTGGGAAGACTGTCATGTGCTGCCACATGCAGGTCGGGTATGGCACCTAGTCCATCATTGGACCGTCTGATGACCAAACCACGCATTCACCAGCGTGGCCAGGCAAGTCGCCATCCGTACTCAACGGGCGATCGTGATCTCGACCGCAGGCTGACTGCGCTCGTCGATGAACTGGGCGCTGAGCTCGCTCCACCTGACGCCCGCCTCACATTCGAGCTCCTCGTTACGGCCGTCCGCATGGCACAGGAACCCCTGAGTCGGCTCGATCGCAAGCTCATCACCGCCTCCTTGAAGGAGATGCGCTATGCCTTCAAGGTATTCTCGAAGTACCGAGACCGAAAGAAGGTGAGCATCTTCGGGTCGGCCCGCACGCCACCCGATGACCCGGAGTACAAGATGGCGATGGCACTCGGGCGTCGCATGGCCGAAGCGGGTTGGATGGTCGTGACCGGTGCCGGCCCCGGGATCATGAGCGCAGGCAATGAGGGTGCTGGTCAGGAGAGCTCCTTCGGGGTCAACATCGTGCTGCCCTTCGAGGCCAAACCGAACCCCTTCATACGCTCCGATCCGAAGCTGATCAACTTCAAGTACTTCTTCACCCGCAAGTTGATGTTCATCAAGGAAGCCGACGCATTCGTCCTCTTCCCAGGCGGCTTCGGCACTCTGGATGAGCTGTTCGAGCTCTTGACGCTTAGCCAGACCGGCAAGAGCGATCTACATCCGATCGTCATGCTGGAATCCGCCGGTGGAACCTACTGGCCGTCGATTGACAGGCAGCTCAAGGACGTCTTGATGACCCGCAGGTACATCGACCCGGCGGATGCGGCCCTGTACCACATTACAGATTCCCTAGATGACGCCATCCGTTGCATCAGCGACTTCTACCGCGTCTACCACTCTCAGCGATACGTCGACGGAAAGCTCATCTTCCGGCTCAACAGCGAGCCCTCCGATGCCAAGCTCAAAGCGCTCGATCAAGAGTTCAATGACATCCTGCTCGGTCCAATCGAACGCGTCACCGCCTCACCTACGGAAAGGCAGGACGATGATGTCCCCGAGCTTCCCCGGCTTCGCCTCCCGTTCGACCGCATCCACTACGGTCGCCTGCGCCAACTCATCGACCGACTCAATCAGCTGGCGCCGGAGGGCATCACGAATGCATAAACCGTGCCTGCCGGCCATTCCCGACCTAGGCCATGCTGAAGAAGTCGGTGCCGCGGCAGATTTCGTCGCGCTCGCAAAGGTCGAACTCGAGGCGCACCGACCCCAGCTGTAAGGCGAGTTCGATGGTGATCTTCCTAGCCATGGGGTTAACGGGCAGGACGCTGTTGTAGGTGGGGCAAGAGTCAATCTGCAGGGCCCGGTCGGACTTTTCCGACCTACACGCACGAGGGAGTCAGAAATGCTTTACGAACGGAAGCGGCTCGTTACCTGGGATGCCGCGTCATTAGCGGCGAGGCGCGAGACGGTTACCCAGCTTTCGGAGGACTCCGCCACAGTCTTCGGGGCAGATTCACCGAGCAGTGCCCGCGCGTCGTTGTAAGCCTCAAGCAAGGCCTGAGTGGCCGCCGGGAGCTGACGGATCCCTGCCTGAGCAGCCGCAGCGTGGGCCATTACATAACGCCTGAGCATCGTGCGATGTTCGCGAAGCTGCCGCACGAGCGCGGCCAACCTGAAGTCGTAGTCGTGCCCGGCCTGGAATGCGAATCGGTCGAGTTGTCTCTCGTCCATGTAGGCCCCGCCCAATAAAGTGACCGCCCCACGAACGCCCCTCTCGGGCTCCAGTACTTGGTCTTGCAACCTGTTCCGGGCCCTCGAACGTGGCCCGCGGGGGCTGCACTCATGCTAGGTCCGCATTGGTGGTTAGCAAGGGCGGTCTTTACTAGGTTGCCTGGCTACTTGGGGTTGGCGCGCCCACGGTCAAGGTGTGACTGTCACGCTGCGCGAGCGTACTCGTGAGGCGTTCGCTCTTGGAGCTCGGAAAGGCAGTCGGACTACCTTCACTCCTCGGCCATGAACACCTCGTCGACTGCTTCGCAGAAACATGCTGTC
>JBGPEO010000134.1:0-7492 GCA_041482895.1 Candidatus Dormibacteraceae bacterium
CGCGGCTCGTGGGTCGATTGGGTCATGCCGGGTGCGACGTTCTTCCAGGCCATTCCTTACTTCTTCCTGGCGTTGGTGCTCGTCCTGATCTTCGGCCAGACCGGGACGATGCTCCGCTGGGTGCCGAGCCTGTTCGGTTACGACATCTACACCACGACACCGGGGTTCAACGGGCCCTACCTCGCGAGCGTCTTCATGCACGCGATCCTTCCTGTTGCGACCGTAGTCCTCGCTTCCATGGCCGGATTCATCGTGGCGATGCGAAACCAGATGATCACCACCATGGACGAGGACTTCGTCCTGATGGCCGCGGCCAAAGGCCTTCCCACGCGAAGGGTGATCTGGTACGCGGCGCGCAACGCGCTCCTGCCGGTGATCTCCAACTTCACGATCGCCATCAGCCTGGTCGTCTCCGGTCAGATCCTCGTCGAGATCGTCTTTAACTATCCGGGCATCGGCTTCCACCTGTACGACGCCCTCGGAAAGCTGGACTACTCGCTGGTCCAGGGCATCTTCGTCGTGATCACCCTGGTGGTGCTCGCCGCCAACCTGCTGGCCGACGTGGTGTACGTGCTCATCGATCCGAGAGCGCGGCAGATCGCGTGAAGACATGACGATCAGCCCCACGTCGCTGACCAAGATCGCGCCCGCCGGCGGCCCGAGCAGCGTGGGGTTCCACAGGACGCGGATACTCCAGCTGCCGCGTTCGCCGAAGGTCATCGCGGGCCTCGTCATCCTGGGACTCTTCGGAGTGGTCGCCGTCATTGGCCGCTGGGCAGCGCCCTACTCGCCGAACGCGACCGACGAAAAGAACTGGGTCCAGCACGTGCTCGTCGGCGGGACAGGTCCAGGCACCCCGTTCCCGGCGAACTACTACCCGCTCCCATTGCCGCCGTCCGCCGCGCACTGGCTCGGCACCACGGTCTTCGCCCAGGACGCGCTGTCCCAGGTCCTGGCCTCCACGCAGGCAACGCTCTTCGTCGGCCTGCTGGCAGCCGCGATCGCCACGGTTCTGTCCATCATGTTCGGGGTCACGGCGGGCTACGCCGGCGGCGGGACGGACGAAGGCCTGTCACTGGTGGCGAACGTCTTCCTCGCCATACCGGGCCTTCCGCTGTTGATCGTGCTGGCGGACTATGTGCCGAGCGCCGGCTCGAGCATCCTCCTGGTCGCCGCGATCATCGCGGTCACGACCTGGGCGTACAGCGCGCGCACGCTTCGAGCGCAGACGCTGTCGCTGCGCAACCGTGATTTCGTCGAGGCGGCGCGAGTGTCAGGTGAGGGGCGTCTCCGCATCATCCTGGTCGAGGTACTGCCCAATCTGGTCCCGATCGTCGCGGCGTCGTTTCTCTTCACGACTCTGGCGGCCATCGGCGCCTATGTGGCGATCGCGTTCCTCGGCCTTGCGGGGTCGCCGACGTCATATCCGCCTGGGCTCTGGAACTGGGGCGAGATGCTGCGCGAGGGTTTCGCCAACAATGCGGTGCGCAGCGGCTGGTGGTGGTGGTGGGCTCCCCCCGGCATCATGGTCGCTCTGCTCGGCACCGGGCTTGCGCTCCTGAACTTCGGCATCGACGAGTTCATCAACCCGAGACTGCGAACCGGGGGCGTGTCCCGGAAGGCCGCCCGGAAGGCGGGGATCAGCGCCAGCACACGCCTCGGGCTTACCCCCGTGGCGAGATCGGTGCGTGACGCGCCCAGGCCGGCGGCCAAGTCTGCGAATGGAACCGGGGCGGAGCCGGTCCTCGAGATTCGCGGCCTCTGCGTCGACTACGGGGTCGGCGAAGAGGCGGTCCACGCGGTCATGGACTGCGACCTGGTCCTTCGCCGCGGCCAGGTCCTCGGCCTCGCGGGCGAGAGCGGCAGCGGCAAGACCACGCTCGCGCTTGCCGCCATCCGCCTGCTTCGCCCTCCAGGCGTGATCACGGCGGGTCAGGTCCTCTTTCATTCCAAGCCGATCAGCGGGGACGGACCAACCGGCACCATCGACCTGCTGGCCGCTGACCTGCAGCACCTTCGCGATGTGAGGTGGTCTGAGATCGCCGTCGTCCTGCAGAGCGCGCTCGACTCGCTCAATCCCGTGATCACAATCGGCGCGCAGTTCGACGACCTCCTTCGCGTGCATCGTCCGCACATGTCGCGTGCCGCGCGATGGAACAAGGCGGGCGAGCTGCTGGGCATGGTGGGCATGAACGCCGACCGCCTGCGCAGCTACCCCCACGAGCTCTCCGGTGGGATGCGCCAGCGCGCGATGATCGCGATGGCGATCGCCCTCGAGCCGCAGGTGATCATCCTCGACGAGCCGACGACCGCGCTCGACGTCGTGACGCAGCGGGAGATCCTCGAGGAGCTCATCGGCCTGCGCGACCGCATCGGGTTCGCGACCCTGTTCATCACTCACGACCTGTCGCTCCTCGTCGAGCTCGCGGACGAGATCGCCGTGATGTACGCGGGCCGTCTGATGGAGCGCGCGCCGGCAGGCTCGCTGTTCCATGCCCCGCGCCTGCCCTACACCCACGGCCTGCTCAACTGCTTCCCGCCGCTGCACGGAGCGCACCACCGCATGGAGGGCATCGCCGGGTCTCCGCCCGACCTCAATGACCTGCCGAAGGGATGCGCCTTCAATCCGCGCTGCCGCTGGGCGATGCAGCAGTGTCGCGAGGAAAGGCCAAGTCTTTTGCCCGTCGACGGATCCACGCGCGAGGTGGCGTGCTGGCTGCATAGAGGCGGCGCCGCCGTCCCGTCGGAGCTCGCCAAGCCTGAACCGGCGGCGAAGCGGTTCGAGCGGGCGGAGGCAAGTCGGTGAGCGAGCTGATGAATGGAGCGGCGCCGGTCGGAACATCGGCCACGCGTGCCGGCGCTGTGCTCGAGGGCCGCAACCTCACGAAGTCCTTCTGGGTGAAGCAGGGTCGCGGGCCGCTGACCCGAAAGGCGCGCGTGCACGCGGTGGAGGCGGTCACGGTGCGACTCGAGGCGGGAAAGGTCACCGCGGTGGTCGGCGAGAGCGGCGCCGGAAAGACGACCGTCGCCCGGATGCTGGCCAATATCATCAAACCGGATGCGGGCGAGGTGCTGCTTGACGGTGCGCCCGCTCCCGCCGGCAGGCCGAGGTCTTACGCGGCGAAGGTGCAGATGGTCTTCCAGGACCCGTTCGCCTCGCTGAACCCCGTGCATCGCGTGCGCCATCAGTTGGTCCGACCACTGGAGATTCATCACATCGCGGATGGCCATGTCGACCAGGCGGCGGAAGAGCTGCTGCGGCGGGTGGCTCTCGAGCCTGCTGCGCACTACCTCGACAAGTTCCCTTACGAGCTCTCAGGCGGCCAGCGACAGAGAGTTGCCATCGCACGGGCGCTGGCGGTCCGGCCGAGGGTGCTGCTCGCCGATGAACCTGTCTCGATGCTCGACGTCTCGATTCGCCTTGGTGTGCTGAACCTTCTGGCCGACCTCCGCGATCGCGATCACCTCGCGATCCTCTATGTCACACACGACATCGCCTCGGCGCGCTACCTGGCCGACACCATCGTCGTGATGTACGCCGGCCAGCTCGTCGAAGCGGCGCCGAGCGTGAGCCTCACCGACGAAGCAGCGCACCCGTACACGCAGCTATTGCTCTCCGCCGCGCCCGACCCCGATCGCGCCGAGCCGCCGAAGCTCGCGGCGCGGGGAGCGCCGCCTAGCCTGCTCGCACCGCCGAGCGGGTGCCGGTTCCACCCCCGGTGCCCTTACGCGATGGACATCTGCAGGCGCCAGGCCCCGCCGAGCTTCGCCGTCTCGGCGGACCACATTGCCGCGTGCTGGCTTCATGCCGATCCCGCGGAACGCAGCGCTAACCACAACGGCCTGTTTCAACCCCTGGTGGATCACGCGCCGAAGACTCAATAAAGAGGTGAGGAAGGATGGATGTAGCTGTGGCGTTTCGGTCTCCGCCGCGAGGCGAGGCCGCTCGAACCATGAGCAGGGAGATGCCTGCTCTGGCTTGCGTTTTGGGTCGTGGTCATGTGCCGTCAGCCGTCAGCATTGCGTCACGGAGGTGACAAATCCATGAATCGACGACTCTTCAAAGGCTTGCTCGGAGCGGCGGCACTGGCCGTCGTGGTGAGCAGTTGCCAATCGAACAACAACCCGAGCACGGCGGGAGGTAAAGCGCTCATCGCGGAGCCGACGACAGGGGTCACCTTCTCGGAAGACTTCAACCCCTACGACAACAACTCGGTCACGTCCAGCATGGGCACGCGGAGTCTGGTCAACGAGCCGCTTTATGAGATGGACGCGCTAGATGCAACCGCGGCCGGCAACCACCCATGGCTGGCCACGGCGTTCGCCTTCCAGAACAGTGGTAAAGACCTGCAGGTCACGATCCGTCAGAACGTGAAGTTCAACGACGGTTCGGCCTTCGGTCCGGCCGACGTTGCGGCCACCTTCAAGATGATGGAGAACCCGAAGGCCAACACCCGTGGCGTTCCGACCCAGGCGTCGGACCCGACGATCAACGGCAACACGGTCACGCTCCACTTCGCGTCGGCGCAGTTCACCGGACTGTTCAACATCCTCAGCAACACCATGATGATGAAGGCGTCGGTGGCAGCCCAGATCGCTGCCAACCCGACGATGACGATCAAGGTCCCGGTCGGTACAGGGCCCTTCATGCTGGCGAGCTACTCGAGCTCGCTGATCAAGTGGAAGCCGAACCCGAACTACTGGGGTGGCACTCCGCCTGAATCCGAGATCGACACCCCTTCCATCGCGACCAACGCCGCCGCGAGCGACGCGCTCGTCAGCGGACAGCTTGACTGGGCGGGAAACGACATCCCGAACGTCTACGCCAACTTCGTCAACCTCAACCCGCTGACCAACCACGCCTGGTTTGCCGCGGGCAGCACAGTCACGCTCTGGTTCAACCTGAACCCGGGTAACGGCGGCGCCACCGGAATCGGCGACGTGGCGGTGCGCAAGGCGGTCAGCTACGGAGTCGACCGCAACGCACTGGCCCTCCTGGGCGAGTCGGGCTACGAGAATCCCGCGACCTCGTCGAGCGGGCTCATCCTGCCCAACCAGAACGCCTTCCTTCCGTCGGATGGCACTCTCAAGAACGACCTTTCGATCAGCGGCAGCGTGCCCGACGCGGCCACGGCCAAGGCCCAGAGCCTGCCGGCGGGGATGGACGTGTATGACATCCTCAAGAACGGCGGCTGGACACCTCCTGCCACCTCCCGCTACGACGCCGGCACCGGGACCTTCAAGTCAGGCGGTAACTGCGACGGCACGAACAACGCCAACTGCTGGACCAAGGGCGGCCAGATCATCAAGTTCTCGGTCTACGACCCCGTTCCGTTCTCCGACTACTGGGAAAACGCAGCCCTGATGTCGCAGGAGCTCCAGCCCCTGGGCATGGACGTGACGACCAAGCCCGCGCAGGGCTACTCCGACTGGAACACCAACATCACGTCGCAGCCCTCGCAGTGGCAGACGGCCATCCACTGGGGCAACGGCGGCAACATTCCGTACATCCAGTACCAGAACTGGTTCGACAGCACAGACGCGAACTCTGTGGCGCACTACCAGGGTTGGTCCAGCCCCGAGGCTGACGCGGCCCTGCGGAAGTACGAGAGCACCGACCCAGCCGACACCGCGACGCTGTACCCGATCGTGCAGCAGCTCGAGAAGATCATGTCCGACCAGGTTCCTGACGCTCCCCTGCTCTACGGCGCGGACTGGAACGTCTTCAGCAGCGCGAAGTACACCGGTTGGCCCAACCAATCGCATCCGTACATGAACCCCTCACCCAGCGACCCGCAGATGCCCTACATCCTGATGCAGCTAAAGCCGGTTTCCTAACCCTTCCGACCGTATTCCGTCGCGGCCGGCAGCGTGGCGGCCGCGACTCACCCCCACCAAGGAGATCGCCCATGACCGTCGTCCCCACAGGTGTCCGCAGCGACGAGTCGGGCCTGGTCGCCCGGCTCACACTGGAGCAGAAGGTCCGCCTGTTGACGGGCGCTGACTCCTGGGCGCTGCACGGCGAGAGCGCCGTTGGATTGCGTCCGCTGCTTACTTCCGACGGCCCCGCCGGGGTTAGAGGCACGCGCTTCGATCCATCCAATCCATCAACTTCGCTGCCTTGCCCGGTCGCCATCGCCGCGACGTGGGACGTTGGTCTTGTCGAAGAGATCGCGACGGCATTGGGCCACGAAGCCCGCGGCAAAGGCGTGGATGTTCTCCTGGCTCCCACCATGAACATCATTCGCACCCCGCTCAGCGGCCGCGGTTTCGAATGCTTCTCGGAAGACCCGCTGCTGACGTCACGCATCGCCGTGGCCTATGTGCGTGGCGTGCAGCGGGCCGGCGTCGGCGCCACTGCGAAGCACTACGTGGCCAATGATTCGGAGACCGAGCGGCGCTCCTACGTCGCACGAATCTCCGAGGGCGTGCTGAGGGAGCTCTACCTCCCGCCGTTCGAAGCGTGCGTCGGGGAAGCCGGCGTCTTTCTGGTGATGGCCGCTTACAACGCAGTCAACGGCCCGACCATGACGGCCAACGCGATCCTTCTGCACGACGTTCTGAAGTCGGACTGGGGGTTCAGCGGAGTGGTGATCTCAGACTGGTCTGCCACGACGACGACCGTGCCGAGCGCGCTGGCCGGACTGGACCTCGTGATGCCCGGGCCGGACGGGCCATGGGGAGACAAGCTCGTCGCCGCGGTTCGCAACGGCGCCGTGCCCGAGGCCGAGATCGACGACAAGGTCGCGCGCATCTTCCACCTCGCGCGCCGGCTTGGCGGCTTCAACGGAAGCGTGGCCGCGGCGGTTCCACAGCTGGTCGACACAGACCTCCTCACCCGGGTCACATCGCGATCGTTTGTGCTCCTGAGCAACCCTCGTGGCCTGCTGCCGCTGAAGAAGGCCAACGTGAGAAGCGTTGCGCTCATCGGTCCCAACGCGATCGAGCCGCAGACGCAGGGCGGGGGAAGCGTCCGTGTGCTGCCTTCGGTCCGCGTCAACCTTGCTGAGTCGCTGCGGAGGGCGCTCGGAAACGGGACCACGGTCACCCTGCACCAGGGCTGTCTCACCAGCGCGACCGTTCCCGCCCCATTGGACGGAACGCTGCGCGACCCGATCGGCGGAAAGCCGGGCGCCCGTCTGGAGATTCGGAACCCAGGCGGGGAGGTCGTCTACGACACACCCATCCCAACGAGCGCGGTCACCTGGTGGGACGGCCTTCCCGAAGCTGTGCACGCCCCCGGGTCGGAGGTCGTGATGCGAGCGGTATTTCGTCCGGAGACGGATGGGCCGCACGTCCTCGGCGCGGCCGGCGCGGGCCGTATGCGCGTGACCGTCAACGGGACCGTCCTGGCCGAGGCCACCAGCCTCTTTCCGGGTGAAGTCGTTGAAGCTCTCGGCCGTCCGCCTGAGCTGCGTGTGCCCATAGCGCTCGAAGCCGGACGCGAGGTGGACGTCCGCCTCGACTACCGGCCCGAGAAGCGATTCGTGAC
>JBGPEO010000135.1:0-7280 GCA_041482895.1 Candidatus Dormibacteraceae bacterium
CGCAAGCCCGTCCACGTGACGGTCACCGGCGCCGCCGGACAGATCGGGTATGCGCTGCTGTTCCGGATCGCTTCAGGCGAGATGTTCGGCCCGGACCAACCCGTCGTCCTGCGCCTGCTCGAGATCGAGCCCGCCATGAAGTCTCTCGAAGGTGTGGCCATGGAGCTGGACGATTGCGCCTTCCCGCTCCTGGCCGACATGGTGCTGACCCACAAGACCGAAGAGGCTTTCGAGGGCGCGTCATGGGCGCTGCTGGTGGGGTCCGTGCCGCGGAAGGCGGGGATGGAGCGCAAGGACCTGCTCGCGATCAACGGCGGAATCTTTGGGCCGCAAGGCAAGGCGATCGCCAAGAGTGCCGCAAGCGACGTGCGGATCCTTGTCGTCGGGAACCCTTGCAACACCAACTGCTACATCGCGCGCATGAACGCGCCCGAGATCGCACCTGAGAGGTGGTTCGCGATGACCCGCCTGGACGAGAACCGGGCCAAAACCCAGCTTGCGCAGAAGGCGAAGGTGCCGGTCTCTGTCGTCAGCAACGTGGCGATCTGGGGCAATCACTCAAACACGCAGTACCCGGACGCAAGGAATGCCAGGATCGCGGGGATGGGGGTGTTCGACGTGATCACCGACCACGGCTGGTTGAAGGGAAAGTTCGTCGAGACGATCCAGAAGCGCGGCGCCGCTGTCATCGAGGCACGCGGGGCCTCGTCGGCGGCTTCCGCGGCCAACGCGGTCATCGGCTCGGTCAACAGCATCCGCACCCCCACGCCGTGGGGTGACTGGCACTCGCTCGCGGTGGTCTCCCACGGCGAGTACGGCGTGCCGGAATGGCTCCAGTTTGGATTCCCAGTTCGCTCCGACGGCACGAACTGGGAGGTGGTCACGGGGCTGGAGCACGACGACGACGCGATGGACCGGATCCGGAAGACCACGCAGGAGCTCATGCAGGAGCAGGAGCTGGTCAAGGAGCTCGTTCCGAGCTGAAGGCAAAGCTGCTCGAGAGCGTCGCCGAAGGGCGGGCGCGGGAGGCTGAGCTGGAAGCGCTGTGCGTCGATGCGCCGCCCGATCTGTCGGGCCGCTGGACCGCCAAAGACCACCTGGCCCACGTGTCCTGGTGGCGCGACCGCAACGCGCGGCTGGTGGACGCGGCACGCACCGGTGGAGAACCACCGCCGGCTGTCGACGACGACACCCAGAACGCGATCATCTATCAGGACTACCGCGACCGCCCGGCGGCCGAGATCGTGGCCGAGGCCCGCCGGTCCTGGGCCCGCATCGCCGCCGCGATCGAGGCGTGCTCCGAAGACGACCTCTTGCGGCCGCACCCGTATGTGAAAGACCGCAACCTGATGGACAGCGGTCCGTCCAATGGGGGCCACCTCGGCATCCATCTCATGTTCTGGTACCTCGAGTCGGGAGACGAGGCGTCGGCCGAGGTGGCCATGCGCTGGGCGTACGAGCTGGAAACCGCCGCGGCTGCGGACGCCAAGGCGCGCGCGTACGTGACCTACAACTTTGCGTGCTTCTACGGGCGGGTCGGCCGCGCCGGCGCCGCGCTGCCGCTCCTGCGTGAGAGCTTCGAAGGCGCCCCAGAGCTCGTCGAATTTGCGCGCAAGGACCCTGACCTGGATCGGATCCGGAGTGATGAGGGGGTGGCGGCACTCCTGGGCGGCTAGATCCGGCGCTGCGGTCGGCGGGCGGCCTAACCGTCCCTATGCTTGGAACGTGAGCGTCACGCTCGACCGCCATTCGTTCCCCTTCACGGCGATCGTGGGCCAGGAGTCCATGAAGCTCGCCCTGATCCTCAACGCCGTCGTGCCGACGATCGGCGGCGTGCTGATCCGCGGGGAGAAGGGGACCGGCAAGTCCACCGCCGTCCGCGGCCTCGCCCGCCTCCTGCCCGAGCACAACGTGGTCGAAGGCTGCCACTTCGGCTGCGACCCGGCGGACAGGGACGCCCTCTGCTCGGCCTGCCGCAGCCGGCTCAAGTCCGCCGGCGTGCTGCCCTCCCACAAGCGCCGCATGCGCGTCGTCGAGCTTCCGATCAACTCCTCGGAGGACCGCGTGGTTGGGACCATCGATATCGAGGCCGCCCTGCGCACCGGCGCGAAGCGCTTCGAGCCCGGCGTCCTCGCCGAGGCCAACCGCAACATCCTCTACGTCGACGAGGTCAACCTGCTGGACGATCACATCGTCGACGTGCTCCTCGACGCCGCGGCGATGGGCGTCAACGTGGTGGAGCGCGAGGGCGTGTCCTTCGCCCACCCGTCGCGCTTCATCCTCGTCGGGACGATGAACCCGGAGGAGGGCGAGCTGCGGCCGCAGCTGCTCGACCGCTTCGGGCTGTGCGTCGACGTCGAGGGCATTCGCGACCCCGACGAGCGCGTGCTGATCGCCGAGCGCGATGCGGCATTCAAGCGGGGAGACCACGAGTTCACCAACGAGTTCGCCGCGGCCGACCGCAACCTGTCGCGTGCTCTCGCCGAAGCGATCGCCGCCGTGAAGGACGTCCACCTCACACGCGGTCATGCGCGCCTCATCTCCTCGATCTGCGTCGAGGCGGCGGTTCTCGGACACCGCGCGGACGTCGTCATCGATCATGCCTCGCGCGCGCTGGCCGCCTATCGCCGGCATGCGACGCCGAGCCGGGAGGACATCTACGACGCCGCGACCCTGGCGCTCGCTCACCGCGCCCGGCAGCCGCTGCGCAGAGACCAGGACGAGACCAGCTCGCCCGACCACGGCGAGGAGCAGGAGGGTTCCAAGCCGTCCGAGTCGGAGCCGGGCGACCCGCAGGCGTCCGAGAGCGACAACGCCGCCGAATCGTCCGCCGACGCGAGCGCCAACGCATCGGACAGCGGCGAGCAGACGGCCGGGAGCGACCAGGGGATGACGACCGGTGGCTCGAGCGGGCAGGAATCGTCCCCCGACGCGCTCGAGACCTTCAACCTGAAACGGATCGACCTGCCGCGGCAGCGCCGTGTGCGCAAGCAGGGCGGCAAGCGCTCGGCAAGCCAGACGGCCGACCGGAGAGGCCGCTACGTGCGGGCTGAGCCCAAAGCCAAGGTCAATGACCTCGCCATCGACGCCACCGTGCGCGCCGCCGCGCCCATGCAGAAGGGTCGCGGGCGCCTTGCCGGCGAGCGCCTGAAGCTCGAGCGGGAGGACCTACGCCAGAAGGTTCGCGAGCGGAAGATCGGCAACCTGATCGTCTTCGTTGTCGACGCCTCGGCTTCGATGGACGCCGAGCAGCGCATGGCCGCGACGAAAGGCGCCATCCTCTCGCTGCTGCAGGACGCCTACGTCCGGCGCGATCGTGTCGCGGTGGTCATCTTCAAGAACCGGACGGCCGAGGTCGTGCTGCGTCCGACTTCGAGCGTGTCGCTCGCCCGGCGGCGGCTCGAGAAGCTTTCCGTCGGCGGGACGACGCCTCTGACGCACGGCCTGATGGCCGGCTACAAGGTCGTCAAGACGGAGCTCCTGCGCGACCCGACCGTCCGTCCCTTGCTTGTCCTGATCAGCGACGGCCGCGGCAACATCTCGATGTTCAAGGAAGAGCCTCTCGTCGAGGCCCAGAAGGTGGCGGCCCTGATCGAATCGGAAAATATCGACGCGCTGGTCATCGACTCGGCGCGCGACTACAGCCACCTCCCGTCGGTGCAGCACCTCGCGAGGGTCGCGCCGATGTACCAGACGTACGCGATCAACGCCTGCGCCGACCTGGCCGAGCGGATGGGTGCGCGCTACTACGGCCTGTACGACCTGTCGCGGGATGAGATCGCATCGGCAGTCGAGAGGGAGCTGGGCAGAAGCGGTCGGTAACATGACAGGTCCAATGGCAATCGACCGCTACTCGTATCCGTTCACAGCGATCGTCGGCCAGGAGCAGATGAAGCTGGCCCTGGTCCTCAACGCGATCAACCCGTCCATCGGCGGCGTGCTGATCCGCGGGGAGAAGGGCACCGGCAAGTCCACCGCCGTGCGCGCGCTCGCGAAGCTATTGCCCGACCAGCAGGTCGTCGAAGGCTGCCATTTCGGATGCCACCCCGACGATCCCGAGGACTGGTGTCTCGACTGCCGCGAGAGGGCGCGCGCCGGCGCGCTTCCGGTGACCACGCGCCGAATGCGCGTGGTGGAGCTGCCGATCAACGCCTCGGAAGACCGCGTGGTCGGCACCATCGACCTCGAAGCCGCGTTGAAGGAGGGTTCGCGGAGATTCGAGCCCGGCGTGCTCGCCGATGCCAACCGCAACATCCTTTATGTCGACGAGGTCAACCTGCTGGACGACCACATCGTCGACGTGCTGCTGGACGCCGCGGCGATGGGCATCAACACCGTCGAGCGCGAGGGCGTGTCGGTGTCGCACCCATCGCGCTTCATCCTCGTCGGGACGATGAACCCTGAGGAAGGCGAGCTGCGTCCGCAGCTGCTCGACCGGTTCGGGCTGTGTGTCGACGTGGAAGGCATCCGCGACCTCGACCAGCGCGTCGCGATCGTCGAGAAGCGCGCGGGGTGGGAGGACGATCCCAACCTCTTCTACCAGCAGCACGCTGAGTCGGAGCAGAGCATCCGCTCGCAGATCGCTGAGGCCATCGCGACATTTCCAGAGGTCAATCTGCCACGCGAGATCCTGCGCCTCATCGCGCAGATCTCGATCGCCCTCGAGGTCGATGGCCACCGCTCCGACCTCGTGTGCGCGCGTGCCGCGCAGGCGAAGGCGGCCTACGACAGCGCCGAGAAGGTCGGCGTGAACCATGTCGGCGACGTCGCCGAGATGGTGTTCGCCCACCGGGTGCATTCGGTCCCCTTCGGCAAAGGCGGCCCCAACCTGGGCGAGGTGATCAACCGCATGATCGGCCAGGCGTGAGCGCGTCGACCGAAGCCACCGTCACGGCCTTCAACGAAGCGTTCGGCCGTCACGACGTCGACGCGGTGATGGCCTTGATGACCGACGACTGCATCTTCGAGAACACGCTGCCGACGCCCGACGGGGAGCGGCATGTCGGCGCGAGCGCGGTGCGCGCTTTCTGGAGCAAGTTCTTCCACGACTCCCCTCGAGCGGCATTCGAGACGGAGGAAATGGTGGTCGCGGGCGACCGCGCCGTGGTCCGCTGGCGCTTCGACTGGGGCGACGGCCACATCAGGGGGATCGACCTTTTCAAGGTCCGCGACGGCAAGGTCGCAGAGAAGCTGTCCTACGTGAAAGGCTGACGCCACCAGGATTTCGCTCGTTTGGCACCAACCGTGCGGATCAGCCCGTCGGATTCCGCACGTTTGGGGCCAGCCGTGCGTTTCGGCTCCAGACCTAGTGCGCTGCGGACCTGCGCCACGAGGACCTCAGGACGCTGGTGGATGTCCGTCGCTGTGAACCTCAAGAGCCGGAAACCAGCGTTGATCAGCAGGTTCTGCCGGCGGTTGTCTTCAACTAGCCGGTCCCGGTGGTTGTCACCGTCGTATTCGAGGACGAGTCGGGTCGCGGCATAGTACAGATCGGCTCTGCCCAAGAATCGTTGGTCAAGGTCACGGAGATTCGTCTGTACTTCTGGGCACGGCAGTCCTGCCTGGATCAACAACCAGCGCAGGCGAGTCTCCATCGGCGATTCGGCCGCGGCCGCATGCGATGCAAGCGAGCGCAGCCGTTGGGCGCCGGCACCACCACTCGCCGCGTCCGCGTGTTTTCTCAGATCTTTCGCATCGGTCAGGCCCAAATGGACGGCCATGTCGATGGCGATCAATGCATCGACCGCCGGCAAACGCAAGCACAGATCACGCAGCGTTCGGTTCACTGCGGTGACGCGAAGGCCGCGGATTGTCGTGACGTCACGCGCCAACAGCTCGCAGCGGCGTACGCCCACGCCCGCACTAGATCGGATGCTGGAGTCAAGCGGCACGATGATCTCCACAGGCGCGATCGGGTCGAGGTCGAGGCCAAACATCCACGCCGCGGTGGCCCCCCCGAACACGGCCTCCGCCGGCAGCGTTCGATGGAGGGCCGAAAGGTGCAGCCACGGATCGTGCCGCAAACCCTGCCAGCAGTACAGCTCGGCGCCCAGGCGCCGCCACGCCTTTCCTCGCAGTGAGCTGAGTGTGAGCCCGGCCCGCCGCGCCTCTTCCAGGGAGAAAGGTGTCCTGGTCAATGCGGCCGGGATTCGCGGAGCTCGGGACATGCCGGCACGATGATCGTCGTGGTGGGTTTCGCCAACCTACCCTGTTAACGCCCCGCCTTCGGCACGTTTGGCGCCAGACGTACGCATCAGCCCTTCAGATTCCGCACGTTTGGCGCCAGCCGTGCGTTCTGAGGGGTCTGGCGGCAGCATGTGCGTCCTAGACTGGCGCTCACATGGCTTCTGAACGCAGCGAACTACAACCACAGCGCGCCGCCGAGCTCCTCGGACGGATCGAGCAGAACGTCCATCGCGTCATCGTCGGAAAGGAACGCGTGGTGCGGCTGGCCATCAGCGGCCTGCTCGCCGGCGGACACGTTCTGCTCCAGGACCTCCCCGGCACAGGCAAGACCATGCTCGCCCGCGCGCTCGCGACATCGGTGGGCGGGACCTTCCGGCGCATCCAGTGCACGCCCGACCTCCTCCCCTCCGACATCACGGGCTCCAGCATCTTCAACCAGAAGGAGCTGAGCTTCGAGTTCATACCCGGTCCGATCTTCGCCAACATCGTGCTGGCGGACGAGATCAACCGCGCAACCCCGCGCAGCCAGTCGGCGCTGCTGGAGGCGATGGGGGAGGGCCAGGTCACGGTCGAGGGCACGACGAGGTCGCTCGAACGACCCTTCTTCGTGATCGCCACGCAGAACCCGAGCGAGTTTCACGGCACCTACCCCTTGCCCGAATCGCAGCTCGACCGTTTCCTCCTCTCGGCGGAGATGGGTGCGCCCACCGACGCCGAGGCGATGGAGGTGCTGGCCCGCCGCGAGCACGGCGATCCGATCTCCGAGCTCGGCAGCGTGGTGGACCTCGGTGACGTGCTCGAGCTGCAGGCCGCGTGCCTTCGCGTGGTGGCTGCGCCCGCGATCCGCACTTACATCGTCTCCCTCCTCCAGGCCATCCGCGCGAGAACCGACGTCCTCCTTCCGGCGAGCATGCGGTCGGGCGTTTACCTGCAGCGGGCCGCGCAAGCGTGGGCGCTTTTCGAGGGCCGCGACTTCGTCCTGCCGGACGACGTGAAGCTGCTCGCCGCGTCCGTCATGGCGCACCGCCTGAGCATGCGCGGCCGGGCGAAGGCGGAGGACATGATCCAGGAGCTCGTCGCGTCCCTTCCACTGC
>JBGPEO010000136.1:0-7232 GCA_041482895.1 Candidatus Dormibacteraceae bacterium
GGCCAGCGCGCGAACGGCGGCACGAAAGCGATCCAACGCTCGTCACGAAGCACCGTCCGTTCACCGCCGAGCTCACCTTCGATGACGTCGCAGTACAGGCAGCGCCCCGTCTTCCGCATGTGCCGCGCCTCGGCCATAAGCTCACGCTGGATCACCGGAGGCACGAACGGGTAGGCATAGATCTGGCCGTGGGGATGGCTGAGGGTGACACCGATCACCTCGCCGCGATTCTCGAAAACGAAGACATAGCGGACGTTCGGCAGCCGGCTCAGCTCTTTGGTGCGATCGCGCCAAACCTCGACCAGGTCCTGGATGTGGTCGACGCTCTGCTCCCCGAGCGACGAGTCGTGGTCGGGCGTGTAGCAAACCACCTCACAACGACCCTGGTCTCCGGTGTAGGAAGGAAAGCGATTCTCGAAGACGGCGATGTGATAGTCGGGCTCGGGAATCTCGGTCTCTTCCTTGCCTGGCCGTGTCGGGCACAGGGGGCAGTGGTCGGCCGGCGGGTGATACGTGCGGTCCTGCCGCCAGGGTGCGACCGTGACCCACTCTTCGAGCAGGGGATGCCAGCGAAGCTCGCTCAACTGGCTACTTGGGTGCGCGCCGCGCGCGAGGCGCGTAGTAGATCAGGTATCGACCGTCGGGCTTCTGGACGACGCGCTTGGTCAGCCGCTTTGTATTCAAGTGCTCGAAGAGTCTAGGGCACGGATTGTTCGGGTTTGGACGTCAACCGGCTGATACACTTCGGGGCGAAGTTCAACGCCCGTGGGGCAAAGGAGGTGAGGCGGAAGCTTGGATAAACCGAATCGTGGTGCCAACCGCCTCGTTTGCCAGCCGGGAGCTCGGGAGGGATTGAGCCTCTAGGGCTTCCATTCCGAATCCGGCTCCTGGAGTCGGAGGCGGGAAGCACTGCGAACGTCGACCGGCGAGGGCCTGGGTCTCCCAGGCCCTCGTCTTTTACTCGCTACGATTCCTCGAGATGAGCGAGGACTTTTCGGAGCGGATGAACGAGCTGCGCGGAGGGTGGCCGGAGACGATGGGCATCACCATCACCCGCGCGACAGCCGACGAGGTCAAGGGTGAGCTGACGGTTGGGCCCCAACACCTGCAGCCCTACGGCGTGGTTCACGGCGGTGTTCACTGCGGGTTGATCGAGACGCTGGCCTCGGTCGGAGCGGCGCTGTTCGCGCTGCCTCGCGGCCAGTCCGTCGTCGGTCTCGAGAACAGCACGAGCTTCGTGCGCGCCGTGCGCGCCGGCGCGAAGCTCCACGCAATTTCGACGCCCATCACGCGCGGTCGCACGACCCAGGTCTGGGAGGCGACCATCTTCGACGAGGAGAACCGCATCGTGGCCACAGGTCGCGTGCGCCTGTTGTGCCTGGACCCGGACCGCCCGCTCGCGGGCGAGCATGTGCGAGCCCCTCAGCACCCGGGCACCTAGAGATTACTTCGCGTCGGCGATCTTGGGCGGCCGCGCCACCGCATGGGTTCCCAACCAGGCTCCGCCGCGCGCAGCCGCCAGCTTCGTCAGCTTCAGGCGAAAATCGTGGATCTCCTTGACCTTGGGCGTCATGTGGGTCACGACTTCGACGATCGGTCCCACGTCAGCCTGGACGAGGTGGACTTCGCGATAGTCGGCGTCGATGAAGGTCACCGCCGCTTCCAGCGCTTCCGGCTCCGATTGAAAGCCCACAGCGGTGATCAGAGTCACCGGCTTTTCCATGTCCAGGTCCCACGCGAACAGCATGTCGACAAGCTGCTGGTCGGGTTGCTGGGACTGATCTGTGGCCGCCTCGTCACTTGCTCTCGTCTTCCATGACAAATTCACCGATGGGCTCGCGCCAACGACGTATCGAACCATCTCGCCGTCCCGGACCCTGGCAAATTCCGTCAGCGTCACGCGCATCGAGCCCAGCGTGTCGGCGGTGAGCACCATGTCGATCACCGCGATCGCGGTCGGAACAAGCTCTGATTCGATCCGAACGCGCATGTAGCCTGCGTGAAGCAGGTCGATCGCGGCGTGCTTGGCGGTACGCATCGAATCGAAATCGAGTCGTGCGTCGACGGGCCAGGCTTTTGACATGTCGATTCCGCTTGCCGCCAGGGCATCGAGCATCGCGAGCTCGTTCGACTCCGGATCGGAGAGATCGAAGACAGAGGGATCGCTCCTCACTGTTTCCCCGTCGCGTAGCTGAAGATGATCTCGTCGATCAGGCGCTCGACCGGGGCTAGATCATCGGTGAACACCTGGCCGTGATAAGGCGACACGCGCAGCCCGCCGTCGCCGACGGCGCTCGTCGCGATCGCTTTTGCAAGCGGCTCGTTGACGAGGCCCAGGTTGTGCTTGATGTCGTCAATGGTGGTCGGCTCCGTCGACCCGTAGACCATCGTGTTCGTGAAGTCGGGGACATCGACCAGGAACACGCTCGGATAGACGGCGGCCATCGTGCTGGCGATCGCATCCACGAGCCTGTAGTCCGTAGTCGTGCGTCCCACATTGACCACGACCGCGCCACCGGGGTTCAGATGATCGCGCACCGAGGTGAAGAACTCGCGCGTGGTGAGGTGGAACGGGATGTATGGCTGCTGGTACGCATCCAGAGCCATCACGTCGTACTTACCCGCCTGCGTGTCGAGCCAGTAGCGCGCATCCGCGACCACAGGGTGAACGTTTGGCGAGTCGAGGTGAAAGTAGCGATGCGCGACGTCGAGGATGGCCGGGTCGATCTCCACCCCCGTGACCTGGACCTGCTGTCCAAAGGCCGCGGTGTACTGTCGCGCCGCGGTTCCACCGGCGAGTCCGAGGATCGCTACGCTCTTTGGCTCCGGCTCAGTTGCCTGAGCCGGCCGGAAAGAATCCGCGATCACCATGTAATCCCAGGGTCCACCGGTAAGCAGGGACTGCGTGTCGTAAATGGAGTGGATGGCCTCGCCCTCATTGAGGATGAGTTCCGTCTTCGTGCCGTCCTGGACGACCTGGATGTAGTTGTAAGCGGACTCCTTCTCGTAGACGAGCGTGCCCACCTGCGGCGGTTTGATCCCGGACGGAAGCAGGATCCACGCGAGGATCACCGCGATGCCGAACGCCGCGTACAGCCTTCGTCGCGGCCAGAGCCCGGCGACCGAGATCACGACCAGCGCGAGGCCGAAACCCACGAGCGTCGGACGGGTGCCGTACGTGGGGATGAACCAGAACACAGGAAGAAAGGTCCCGAGGATGCTGCCCGCGGTCGACAATGCGTATAGGCGGCCCGCAGTGTTTCCGCTGGTTTCCACGTTCTTGACCAGCAACCGGATGGCGAAAGGGCTGACGCAGCCCAGCAGGATGACCGGGACTGCAAACAGCAGCACGACGGCAAGCAGCGTCCCGGCAACGAGGCCCGCGCTCAGGTCCTTGAAGCCCTGTTGCGACGCGAGCAGGATCGGATAGCTCACCAGCGGGATGAGTCCGATCCACAGCCCGGCCCATGCGGTGATCTGGTACAGAACCTCGGCGCGCGGGTGGCGGTCCGCCAGGCGCCCGCCGATGACGTAGCCGGCCGAGAGGTAGATGAGCACGAGGCCGATCAGGACGCCCCACACGTACAGGCTCGTGCCGAAATAGGGCGCGAGGAGTCGTGAAGCGCCGAACTCGACGCCGAGCGAGGTCATGCCCGAGACAAAGACAAGCGGCAGGAGCAACCGGCGGGACCATGGACTGGGCAAGGCGCCCTAGAGATTAACTACTCGACCATCCAGGCCTCCGCACCTAGTGCGGAGTTTGCGGTTGCTCTTCCGCCCACTTGCGCGTGCGGTCGTCCATCGGAACCGGCAGCTGCACCCGGACCTCGGCGTAAAGGTCGCCCGGAGGGCCGCCTTTAGGGTCCGGCAGGCCGAGCCCGCGCAAGCGAATCTTCGTGCCGTTCTGCGTCTCCGGTGGAACCTTGAACTGCACCTGCCCGCCCTTGAGCGAAGGGGCCGCAACCTCGCCGCCGCGAAGCGCCACGTGGAGCGGAACCGGCACCACCACGCGCAGGTCCTTGCCCTCGCGCGTGAACACGGGATCGGGCGCGACCTGGACCCGGGCGCGCAGCCCGGGCACCCGCAGCACCGTGCCTTCCTTGACGCCCGCGGGAACCTTGACCTCGACGCGACGGCCTCCAGGCAGCTCCACCGTGCGGCTGGTCCCTCGATAGATCTCGGGCAGGCTGACGGTGATCGGCGCCTCGACGTCGACCTGCTGCTGCCGTGCGCGACCGCGTGAGTTCCCGAAGATCGAACCGAAGATGTCGCCGAACCCCCCTTCGTCACCGAAGAGGTCCTCCATCTCCCCCGGCGACACAGTGCGGTACTGCACGCTGGGGCCGGCATCCGGCCGGAACCCACCAGGGCCGCCGCGCGAACCCGTCTGGGTAGCTCCGGCCGCCTGCGCGGCCGCCCAATCGGGACCGAACTGGTCGTAGAGCTTCCGCTTCTTGGCGTCCGAAAGGACGTCGTTGGCCTCCGAGACCTCCTTGAAGCGCGCCTCGGCCTGCTTGTCCCCGGCGTTCAGGTCGGGATGGTGCTTGCGCGCGAGCTTGCGGAAGGCAGCCGTGATCTCCTTCTGGGTCGCCGTCCGCGGCACGCCCAGCACCTCGTAGTAGTCCTTGACTTTAGGCATCGCCCTTCTCTTCTACCCGCTTGAGGTGGCTGACGAATCCCGGCCGCGAGCGATAGCCCAGCTCCTCGTTGATGTGGAGCATCGGGGCATTCTCGGAGTCGTTGCCGGTGTAGACAAAGCGGACCCCGAGCTCGACAGCCTGGGCCAGAGACTGCAGCTTGATGCCTCGGGCCAGGCCGCGCCCACGGTATTCGCGGTCAGTGCACGTATACCCGGTCCAGACGTCTCCCCGGACCGGTGGGAACTTCAGGTAGGACATCGCGACGGGCCGGTCACCGTCGAGCGCCACCCAAAATCGATCGCTCGGCCGGTCTGGCGTGCCGATTCGCTTTTCGAAGTCCTCGAAGGCCTCGCGAACGATGGCTACGGTATGCGGGACGTCTTGAACTGTCCCCTCATTGAGCTCGTGGAGCTTTCTCACGCGGTCCGCATGATCCCAGCCGGCCAGGGTCTTCGGCTCGATACCAACTGCCGCCATGGAGTCCCGCGCCTGCTTCGCCTCATCTACGAGGCACTTTCCGTGCGCCGTCAGGTCCAGCTCCCACACCCTGTCAATGCGCTCGCGCCGGTAGCCCAGCTCGGCGAGGGCCTCTAGCATCTCCGGCTCGTCTTCCCCGCAGTAGGCGGACAGCAGGCGCGAGCCTTCACCCCCTGCCCCGTCGCCTATCCACCTGAACATTTCGATGAGCAGGTCGCGGTCGAGTGCCGCGCGGTCAAGCCAGACCTCGACCTCGCAGTGGCCGTCCTCGACTTGCTGCCATGGTCCGTGGGACCAGGCCAGGAACGCGACCGGGACACCGTCCCTCTCAGCGATGAACCTGCCGTGTGAGAACCCACGCTTCGGCTGCTCCCAGCGCCGCCGGGTGATCACGGGGTCCTGCGCCATCGCGGGATACGACGCCGTCATGAGATCCGCCGCCAGCTCGGCATCCTCGAGCCCGGCCGGGCGGTAGTTGACCTCGGTCATGACGTGAATGTAGGGCTAGAGCGCGATCACGCGCGGCACGATTCCCGAGCTGCTGACCTCGAGGATGCCGACTGACGGCTTCTCATAGCGCCGGAGGTGGCGCGCCACCTGCAGCCAGCACCATTCGAACCAACCTGGGGATTGGGTCAGGCGGCGCCTCGCGGTGGCCGGGCTCCACTGGTGAACGCCTCCCGGATTGAAGACCAGGACTCCGTCGATGGTGTCCGCCCGGGCGCGGTGAGTGTGGCCGTAGACGATCGCGTCAGCATTGGGAAAACGGCGTCTCAGCGCGCGCGGAAGACCGCGATGCGGCCTGAAATATCCGAGGCTCAACGTCCAAAAGAGTGTGTTCGGCTCTTCCAGCCAGCGACTTCGCTGGCCGTGAACGATCACGATCCGCTTTCCCTCCACAGTGACCTCGCGCGAGTCCGGAAGCGCCCGCAGGGATCGATCGTGGTCGCCTTTCACCGCCTCGACCGGCGCCAGCCGCCGCAACGATGTCAGCGTGTCCTCGCCGTCGATATCGCCGGCGTGTAAAACGAGTTCGACGCCTTCGAGGACCTCGAAGATCCGATCCGGCAGATGGTCGAGGAACTCGGGACAGTGCGTGTCCGCGACGACTCCGACCCGCGCCGTCATGCCGGCCGCACCAGCTTCATTTCGCGCGGCATCGTGAGCAGGACGATCAGAGGCGCCAGGCTGAGTACGGCCGCGATGCCAAACACGAAAGGCTGGCCCGCGCCAAACGCCGCGGCGCCGATGAGCGGGCCGATGACGCCGCCCAAGTAGAAGGGAAACAGGATCTGTCCGAGGACCGCCCCTCGTCTCTCCGGGCTCACGGTCGCCGACATCACGGCCATGCTCGCGGTGAGGATGGCCGCGGCGAACACACCGTTGGCGAACAGCCCGAGAGCGAAGACCACCAGCGAGTGGCTGAGCCCGACGGCGATCAGCGCGACCGCCGCCCCGATCGACGTCACGTTCAGGACGGCGACGTGACCGAACCGCGGCATGAGGAACCCCCACACCGGAGAGGCGACCGCCTGGCCGATGCCGACGCCTGAGAGCACGACGCCAACCGCGGTGATCGTGTCGTTGGGCGCCAGCCGTGCAATGTAGATCGGGGTGTACGGAAGCATCGTCCACAACCCGATCTGGGTGACGGCCATCGCCACGAACAGGCGCCACACAAGCGGCTTGGAGGTGATCTCCTCGACAGCGCCGCGCAGAAGGCTGAGCACGCGGAGGTCTGCCGGCCGCGCGTGCTCGCCCTCGTGCATCACTACGGTCAACAGCACGGCCATCAGGACTGAAAGCCCGGCGTCGAAAAGCAACATGCCACGCACATCCACCAGGTGGACGAGCAGCGCGCCGAGGATGGGACCAACCGCCCTGCCCGCGGGCGAACCGGCAGCGACTATGCCGACGGCCAGGCCGAGACGCTGCTTCGGGGTGGTCGACGCCTGGACCGCCAGCATCACCCCGGTGTTGCCGAGAACGAAGCCGTTGAGGGAGCGGAACGCAAGCGCCGTCAACGGGTCGGTCGAAAGGGCCCAGCCGGCGAAGATGACGGCCTCGACCACGGCGCTGCGCACGATGACGGCCTTGCGGCTGTAGCGGTCGGCC
>JBGPEO010000137.1:0-7072 GCA_041482895.1 Candidatus Dormibacteraceae bacterium
AACCTTGAGGCCGTGCTCCTGCGCGGCCTGGCCCTCGAGGGCGACGAGAGCGCGTGCGTGTCCGGCGCTGATGACGTCCGCGGCCACGGCGGATTGGATGGCGGGGCAGCCGGCAAGAAGTCGCAACGACTGTGTCACCGACACGCGATGCTTGCCTATCCGCTGCGCGACCTCTTCGTGCGTGAGACCGAACTCCTCGGTCAAGCTCCGCAAGCCGCGCGCCTCTTCAATGGGGTCGAGGTCGGCGCGCTGCAGGTTCTCGATTAGTCCGAGCACGAGCTGCTCGTCGTTGGTGGCGTCGCTGCGCACGACCGCAGGGACCGCGGTCAAGCCCGCGAGCCTCGCTGCGCGCCACCGGCGCTCGCCGGCGATGAGCTCGAAGCCGTCGGCCAGCTTTCGCACGAGCAGGGGCTGGAGCACGCCGTGAAGCCGGATCGATTCGGCGAGCTCGCCCAGCGGTCCGGCGTCGAATCGCGTGCGGACCTGCTGGTGCGAAGGTCGGATCTGGTCCACCGCGATCATCTGCGGCACCTGTGCCTCTCCGTCGCGGGACATCGGGATCAAGGCCTCGAGTCCGCGACCGAGACCGCGCAAGCGTGGTTGGCTCATCGTTCCAGCAGCTCCTTCGCGAGGGCGCGATACGCGATCGCGCCTCGACACGTGGGGTCGTACTCGATCACCGATTTGCCGTGGCTCGGCGCCTCGCTGATGCGAACATTGCGGGGGATCAACGTTTGCAGGACTTCGTGCGGGTATGAACGGCGCACCGATTCGAGAACATCCCACGACAGGGTCGTGCGCGCGTCAAATTGCGTCATGAGGATGCCTGCGATGACAAGCTTCGGATTGAGGCGTGAGCGGACGAGCTGGTGCGTATACATGAGGTGTCGCAGGCCTTCCAGCGCGAAGTACTCGCATTGAGTCGGAATCAACATGCTGGTGGCGGCCGTCAGCGCATTGAGGGTGAGCAGGCCGAGCGATGGCGGGCAGTCGATGATCACGCACTCCAGCCCGGGTTGGGGCGCTGACAGCGCTCTGCGCAGCAGCGTCTCGCGGCCATCGAGCGCGGCGAGCTCGATTTCAGCCCCAGCGAGGTCGATATGAGATGGAATCAGGCCGAGCCCCGTGACTCCGGTCGGCTGCTGAACCTGCTGCACCTCGGCTTCGCCGGTCAGCAGGTGATAGATGTTGAGCCGAGCTCGGGTCGGGTCCAGGCCGAGCCCTGAGGTCGAATTGGCTTGAGGATCGAGATCCACCAGCAGTGTTTGGTGGCCGAGCTCGGCCAGCGCCGCCCCCAGGTTGATGGCAGTGGTCGTTTTCCCCACGCCGCCCTTCTGGTTGACCACCGCAAGGATGGGTGGGGTGGTGGTAGCCAACATCTTGGGGTTGGTGCGCTCCAGGGATCCTATATCTGGTGGCATACTCGGATTCTAGTTCAGATTCGGGCGGGTGCCTAGCCGGGTTGTTAACGCGGCCGGCAGGCCTGCGATGGCAGGATAGCGGGTTCGAAGCGCCAAATTCAGAGGCCCCTGGTGGGGCCCTCCCTGTCCCGTGCCGGCCCTCCCCCGCCCGCGCACCAAAGCCGGACGCTATTCGATTCTTTTCGGTTCCGCAACCCTGTCTGTTAAGGATTCGGCGGGCATCGCCGGGCCGCGTCGCTGCGACCAGATGGCATATGCGGATATCGCGACCAGAACCACCTCGATCGCAACCGCTGGATCGACCTGTGAATCTGCGACGCCGATGCCCACGAGGAGGTTGTACGTCGCGTGCGAAATTGCGGACGTCGTGGTGTTCGTGAACTTTCGCAACAGGCCGAGACCGAGCGCGGATGCGAACACCGACACGAGGATCAACGACAGCCCGTACTGCGCGTGAGACGCCGTGAACAGCAGAGCCGTCGCGATGAGCCCGATGCGCGGTTGGAGCGCGCCTCGGAACAGGATCTCCTCACAGATGCCTGGCGCAATGGCGAGCAACACGATCCCCATCGGGGCGCTGACAAGTCCTCCGAAGAGTTGATTTGTGTTCGCGCTCACCTCCCGGAAGAGATCGGGCGTCCAGCTGCGGCTGAGCTCGATCATCGCGACGCTGAAGGCGAACATGGCCCCGGCAGTGGCGAGGGCAAGCACGACCTGCCACCAGGCGGGCTTGACCAGCCCAAGTCTGGCGGCCGCCTGGGTGACGTTACGCCGCAGGAAAATGCCGACCCCAGCGGCCGCGAGGACCAGGAGTCCAGCATCCTGGGCGAGCAAGTCGCCAACGCTGAGCGCGCTGGGGGACGAGCTTGCCGCGCTCGTGAACAGGATGGCGGAGGCCTGCGTGCCAAAGACGAGCACAGCCAGCACGAGGGCCAAAGCGTGAACCGGATTGTCAGGATCGAGCGGCAGGTGCCGCGAAAGTCGCTCGCGCACGGGTTTGGACGTAACCGTCGCCGCGACCACCGCGCTGGCCATGAGACCCACGTCAAGCGGAATCTGGCTCTCACCATTCGGAAGCACGAACACGCTGATGGCGCCAGCTGCGTCCAAAGCGCCCACCAGGAAGGCGAGTCCCGCCGTGATGCCGCCCAGGATCGCGATCGCTTGATGGGCCCATGGCCGGCCGACGGCAACGTTGGCAGTGATGATCAGAGGCAGCGGCGTCAGCACCATAGCCGCAGCCGACGCCGCGTCCAGGAGGGGGTGGCCGCTCAGCCTGGCTTAGAGCTTTGCGCGGGTAGAGGTTTCGGCGGTGCTCCATCCTCAGGAGCCGGGGCAATGTCGATCAGGGGCCGGATCAGCTCGATGGGGAACGGAAGGAGGATGGTCGTGTTCTTCTCCGAGCCGATCTCCACCATGGTCTGAAGGAATCGGAGTTGGAGCGCGCCCTTCTGCGAAGAGATGACCTGGGCGGCGTTGGCCAGAGTCTGCGAAGCCTGGAACTCGCCGTCGGCGTTGATGATCTTGGCTCGCTTCTCCCGCTCCGCCTCAGCCTGCTTCGCCATCGCGCGCTGCATCGTGCTCGGCAGCTCGACATCCTTGATCTCGACCACCGCGACCTTGATGCCCCACGGCTCGGTCTGCTCGTCGATGATCTTCTGCAAGTTCTGGTTGATCTTTTCTCGATTCGCGAGCAGCTCATCCAGCGTCGCTTGCCCAAGGGCCGCCCTGAGGGTGGTCTGAGCGATCTGCGAAGTCGCATTGATGTAGTTGAGGACCTGGGTCACGGCCTTACGTGCATCGATGACCTGGAAATAGATGACCGCATTGACCTTGGCGGTGACGTTGTCGTTCGTGATGACTTCCTGTGGTGGCACCTCGAGCGTGATGACTCGAAGGTCGATCTTGACCAAACGGTCGACGCCGAAAGGAATGATGAAGAACAGCCCGGGGCCCCTGAGCGCGATGAGCCGGCCCAACCGGAACACCACGCCGCGCTCGTATTCATTGGCGATCCTAAGGCTGGAGAACGCGACGATCACAGCCAGAACGAGGATCACTGCGATGACGATGAGAACTCCGGTGTCCATCAACTCTTCTCCTTAGTCGCGACGTTCCCGCCGCTCCCGCCGGGGACCACTTTCAGCTGAAGCCCATCCCGACCCACAACGCGCACCGGCGTTCCGGCGTGAATCGGTTCAGGCGTTGCGACGGCCTTCCATAAGGCCCCCGAGACAAAGACTAGACCCTCTGGAGCGAGCTCTTCGCGCGCTTCCCCGACGGCTCCGACCAGGCTCTCGACCCCGACGAACGGAGGCGCGCGCCTCGCGTTCCAGACCTTGCGCACGAACACGACGAAGAAGCCAAGCGTCACGACAGTGGTGCCGAGCGCGACGACCGGGTTGACGCCGAGCCCGATGGGGCCTGTGTTAACGAGAAACGCCATCCCGAGCACCAGGGCAAACGCGCCGCCCGTGCTCAAGATGCCGTGCGTGTTCGCCTTCAAGTCTGCGATGAACAGCACCATAGCGAGCAGCATCATCAGGGCGCCCGCGATGTTGACCGGCAGGTTTGCCAGCGAGACGATCGCGAGTATCGCCGCAACGCCGCCGACGACCCCGGGAAGTATCACTCCAGGATTGGACAGCTCCGTGATGATTCCGTAGCCAGCCACGATGATCAGCAGGGCGGCGATCGTCGGATCGATCAAAGCGTTCAGGAAGACCTGCCAGAACGGCATCGGCATATCGTCGATCGTCGCGCCCGCTGTGTGAAGGACGAGAGACCCGCTGGGCCTGGAGACGGTGCGCCCGTCGACGATGTTCAACAGCGTTGCCGGATCGGAGACTTCAAGGTCGGCGACATGAAGCCTGACGGCGTCCTCCGCATTGATGTTTACGCTGTTGCGCACCGCCTGTTCTGCCCAGTCGGCATTACGTCCGTGGATCGTCGCGAGGTTGCGAACTCGCGTCACAGCGTCGTTGAGCACTTTCGTGCCCAGGTCACCGGTGAGGTTTGCCCCCGAAGCATCGATGGGATGCGCTGACCCGATGTTGGTCCCCGGCGCCATGGCCAGGATGTCGGCCGCCTGCGCGACGAAGAGCCCGGCCGACGCGGCGCGAGCTCCGCTCGGATAGACGTAGGCGATCACTGGGACTTTCGAGTTGAGAAGACTGGTGACGATGTCATCCATGGACGTGGAGATTCCGCCCGGCGTGTTGATCACGACCAGCAGCGCGTCGGCGTGATCTGACTCGGCCCGGCTGACCGCGCTTTCCATGTACGCGGCCATGATGGTGTTGATGTCGCCGTCAAGGTCCGCGCGCTCGACGTGAGGGGTGGCCGCCGCAGCGTGCACGGGGAGCAGCACGGCGAGGGCGAACAGCACGAAGCCGAACGTCAGCGCAGACCGCCTCCGCATGTCACCGAGTATGGCAATCCTCGATGCCGAGTGCCATGTAAAACGTGGAACATCGGGCCGCCTGCACCAAAGGATAGGGGCAGGTTCGGGCGCGTCGTAAAATCGAGTCCATGGGGGTGAGCCGCGATGAGCAGAACCACGCCGCGGGTCCTCCGATGATCGACAGCGACGCCGAAACGATGCGTGACCTGATGCGCCAGGCAGACGCGATCCGGCCCCTCAGCGGCGACGAGCAGGAGCAGTTGCTCCAGCGGGCCGGGCTTGGCGACAAGGCCAGCCAGGAACGGCTGGTTGCGGTCAACCTGGGCCTGGTCATCCGGCTCGCGGCCGAGCGCGACCAACAGGGCTTGTCGACGCCCGACCTGGTCCAGGAGGGATCGATCGGACTCGTCGAGGCGGTCCGTTCTTTCGCCGACAGCGGCGCGAGCGAGTTCGCGTCATACGCCGAGCAGCGCATTCGAAATCAGATGGACGAGGCGATCGCAATCGAGGCGACCCCGGTGCGCGATGCGGAGCTACTGGTCGCCGCCGCAACCGACTATGAGCACGCCCTTCTGGTCATGCGCCTCGAGCTCGAGCGCGAGCCGACCGAGAGCGAGCTGGCTGAGAAGCTGGAGTGGACTGTCGAGCGCACGCGTTACGTCGCCCGGGTGTTCGCCGACGCGCGCCGTCGCCACGACGAAGAGCTGCTCGAGTTCATCGATCCTGCAGCGATCGACTTCGATGACGACGAGCGCAGTGAATTTGGCAGCTAGCGCGCCGCACCGTACGCCTCTTTACGACCGACACATAGCGCTTGGCGGCCGCATGGTCGACTTCGGAGGCTGGGAGCTGCCGCAGCAGTACACCTCGATTCGTGACGAGCACCTCGCCGTTCGCAAGACGGCAGGTCTGTTCGACATCTCGCACATGGGCCGCCTCGTCGTCGAGGGCGCGGGCGCCGAATCCTTTCTGCAGGGCCTTTTGACCAACGACCTTTCTCCGCTCGCTCCAGGCCAGGCGATCTACACGCTCATGTGCAAAGAGGATGGCGGCGCGATCGACGACCTGGTGGTCTATCGCGAGGCTGCGAATCGATTCCTGGTGGTGGTCAATGCGTCCAATCGCGAAAAGGACAGCGCGTGGATGCGAAAGCACATCCCGGCCGGAGTGTCGATGGACGACCACACCAACGATATGAGCCTGATCGCCTTCCAGGGTCCGAGCGCCCACGCGCTCCTGCCGAAAGGCTCATCGGCGACCGATGACATCCCGTATTTCGCATTTCGCCCTGGCAAGGTCGCCGGTGTTCCCGCGCTCATCTCGCGAACCGGCTACACAGGAGAAGACGGTTTCGAGCTGTTCATCGAGTCGGGACGCGTGGGAGAGGTGTGGGACGCCATCCTCGCCGAGGGCAAGGCCGAGGGCGTGCTGCCCGCGGGTCTCGGCGCGCGGGACGCCACCCGCCTCGAAGCCGCCCTGCGTCTATACGGAAACGACATGGACGAGACGGTCAACCCTTATGAGGCCGGCCTCGGCTGGACTGTCAAGCTTGCCAAGGGCGACTTCATCGGTCGCGATGCGCTCGCGAAGGTGAAGGAGGACGGGCCGCGGCGCCACCTCATCGGTCTCAAAACCGAAGCCGGCAACATTCCACGTCACGGTGCGGCTGTCAGCCACGCGGGACGCCGTATCGGCGTCGTCACCAGTGGAACGCATTCCTTCTTCCTCAGTCACCCCATCGCGCTCGCGATGGTGGAGGGCCCATCATTGCGAGTTGGAGACAAGGTGACGATCGAGGTTCGAGGCCGCGAGGCACCGGCTCAGGTCGCAAAGCTTCCTTTCTATCGGGGTTCGGCGCGATCAGCCGTCGCCCCGGCCAAGTCTTGACCGGCCGCCCAAATCAGCGAGGATAAAAAAGTGTCGAACCAGCGCCGCTACACGAAGACGCACGAGTGGGTCACGGTCGACGGCAAGACCGTGACGGTGGGCATCACCGACTTCGCTCAGTCGCAGTTGGGCGACGTCGTGTTCCTAGAGCTGCCGAGCACGGGCCGCAAGCTCGCGATGCGAGAGAGCTTCGGAGTGATCGAGTCGGTCAAGGCTGCGAGCGACCTCTACTCGCCCGTTGCGGGACGCGTGACCGCGGTCAACGACAAGCTGACCTCGAAACCGGAGCTCATCAATTCCGATCCCTACGGGGACGGGTGGATCTTGAAGCTCGAGCTCACGGGTGACCTGCCGGGGGACC
>JBGPEO010000138.1:0-7001 GCA_041482895.1 Candidatus Dormibacteraceae bacterium
GAGATGGCGGCACTCGGGTTGCGCAACAAGAGAGGGGCTCCCATGAGCCGGTCGAAGCTCGCGGAGCTGCTGCACAAGAAGCTGTATGCGGGGATGGTCGTCCACAACGGCGTCGAATATCAGGGCAATCATGACCCGCTGGTTTCGAAGGAACTGTTCGACCGAGTGCAGCAGGTCTTCGCACTCCACGACCGCGACAAGCCAGGGAAACAAAGCACCCTCATTTTCTGCGCGGAGTCCTCGTGTGCGCCTCATGCGGATCTGCGCTCTCGTCTCTGACCGCAAAAGGAAGCTACACGTACTTCTATTGCCTGGGTCGGTTCACCGGCCGCACCGACTGCCGCGAGCCATACGTGCCAAAGGAGAAGCTGGAGCAACTGGTAGAAGAGCAGTACCGGCGCCTCAACCTTCACCCGAACGATGAAGCCCTTCTGCGTCGCGCGCTCGAGCAGGAACTCGCGGATGAGGTGAGCTTCAGCGCGGAGAGCCTCGCCTTGGCGCGGCGCCGGCTTGTGCGGGCCAAGCACGAGCGGGAGAAGCTACTGCAGGCTTACTTCGCAGAAGCGCTGCCTCTCGATCTGTTCAAGCGCGAGCAGAACCGAATCGCCAAAGAGATCGACCTCGCCCAGGCCGAGATCAAGAGGGCAGAAGCAACGGACAGTCCCTACGGCCAGTTGCTGGAGACGGCCTTGGGCATCATCCGGAACGCCAGGGAGAGCTACTCCGCGGCGGACCCCTACGTCAAGCGCTTGTGGAACCGCGCCCTCATCGAGCGGATCGCAATCGGGGCCGGCCAGGTCGCCCGAGTCGAACTCAAGGAGCCGTTCGCCGGCCTCTTTTTGTGGGCCGGTTCAAATAAGGGACGTTTGGTCGGGGGCCCGGGATTTGAACCCGGGGCCTCACGGTCCCGAACTGTCAGTCCTTCGCGATCAGCTCTCTCAGGACGAGCGGCAGGACGCCGCCGTGGTGCAGGTAGCCCACCTCGGTCTGGTTGTCGGCGCGGGCGTGGGTCTTGAATGTCTTCTTCTTGCCATCGTCGCCGGCGGCTTCCACCTCGACCTGCTGGCCTGGCTTGATCCCGTCGATTCCCTTGATCGTGAACCGCTCCCGCCCAGTCAGCCCCAGCGACTGCAGGTTTTCCCCGTGCGCGAATTCGAGGGGTAGGATGCCCATCCCGACGAGGTTGGAGCGGTGAATTCGCTCGAAGCTTTCGGCGATCACCGCGCGCACGCCGAGCAGGAGGGGCCCCTTCGCCGCCCAGTCGCGCGAGGAACCGGATCCGTATTCCTTGCCCGCGACCACGATTAGCGGCACGCCTTCGGAGCGGTAGCGCACGGAGGCGTCGAAGATCGTCATCTCTTCGCCGCCGGGCAGGTGATGCGTCCAGTAGCCCTCGCGCTCGACGAGCTTGTTGCGCAGGCGGATGTTGCCGAATGTGCCGCGCACCATGACCTCGTGGTTGCCGCGCCGCGCGCCGAAGCTGTTGAACTCGCTTCGCTCGACGCCCCGCTCGATGAGGTAGCGGCCGGCCGGGCTCTCCTGCGGGATCGCACCCGCGGGCGAGATGTGGTCGGTCGTCACCGAGTCGCCCAGCATCGCGAGCACGCGCGCTCCTTCGATGTCGGTCAGCGCCTTCGGTTCGGGACCGAAGTCCTCGAAGTACGGCGGCTCGTGAACGTAGGTGGATTTCTCGTCCCACTGGAAGATCGGGCCCGTCGGCGCGGACATCGTCTTCCAGTGCTCGTCGCCCTCGAAGATCTTCGAGTACTCGCGCTTGAACATATCCTGCTGCACGCAGCGCTGAACCACCTCGTTGACCTCGTCCTGCGCCGGCCACAGCTCGGACAGCATCACCGGCTTTCCATCCCTGGTGTGGCCGATGGGATCCTTGGTCAGGTCGATGTTCACCGTACCGGCCAGCGCGTAAGCGACCACCAGCGGCGGTGAGCCGAGATAGCTCGCCTTGACCAGGGGGTGGATGCGGGACTCGAAGTTGCGATTGCCCGACAGCACGGCGACGACGCTGAGGTCTTCCTTCGTCACCGTGGCCTCGACCTCCGGGCTCGCGAGCGGGCCCGAGTTGCCGATGCATGTGGTGCACCCGTACCCGACGAGGAAGAAGCCGAGCTTTTCGAGCGGCTCCATGAGACCCGCAGTTTGCAGGTAGTCGGTGACCACGCGGGATCCCGGGGCGAGGCTCGTCTTCACATAAGGATTCACTTCCAGTCCGAGCTCGACCGCCCGTTTCGCGAGCAGGCCGGCGGCCACCATCACCGAAGGGTTGGAGGTGTTGGTGCAGCTCGTGATGGCAGCGATGACCACGCATCCGTTCTCGAGCTTCGCCTCGGGCCTCGCCGCGACGGCCACCGCGGCGCGTCCGTTGACGGGGCCGCCCTCGTCGGCCAGGCGTCCGAGCGCATCCGGACTGGGCCTGGGTCCGTTACCGAAAGCGGCGGTGAAGCTTTCCCAGACCTTCGGCAGTGGCGCCCGGTCCTGCGGGCGCTTGGGTCCGGCCAGGCTGGGCTCGACCTTGCCCAGGTCCAGCTCGAGCATCTCGCTGAACTTCGGCGTCTTGTCGCCTTCCTTGCGAAAGAGTCCTTGTTCTTTGGTGTAGCGCTCGACCAGGTCGATCTGTTCGCGGCTGCGGCCGGTGACGTCGAGGTAGCGGAGCGTCTGGGCATCGACCGGGAACAGCGCCGAGGTCGCGCCGTACTCCGGGCACATGTTGCTGAGCGTCGCGCGGTCCGGCACCGAAAGGCTCGACAGGCCGTCGCCGCAGAACTCGACGAACTTTTCGACCACCCCGTGCTTGCGCAGCATCTCCGTGAGCGTCAATACGAGATCGGTCGCGGTTGACCCCGCGGGCAGCGCGCCGATGAAGCGGACGCCGACGACGACTGGAGTCGCCAGGTACGCCGGCTGGCCGAGCATCGCCGCCTCCGCCTCGATTCCACCGACGCCCCAACCGAGCACCCCCAGCCCGTTGACCATCGTGGTGTGCGAGTCGGTGCCCATGAGCGTGTCGGGGATCGCGACCTTCCGTCCATTGATGTCGCGGACCTGGACGACTTTGGCGACGTATTCGAGGTTGACCTGGTGGCAGATGCCCATGCCCGGCGGCACGAGCGAGAAGTTGTTGAAAGCCTGCTGCGCCCACCGGAGCAGCGCGTAGCGCTCGTGGTTGCGCTCGATCTCGCGCTGGATGTTTCGCGTGTAGGAGTCGCGGAAACCGAAGGAGTCGACCTGGACCGAGTGGTCGATGATCAGGTCGACCGGCACGAGCGGGTCGACCTTGCCGGCATCCTTGCCCGCCCGCTTCATCGCCGAGCGCATCGCCGCGAGGTCGACGACAGCCGGAACTCCGGTGAAGTCCTGCATAAGGACGCGCGCGGGAAGGAATGGGAGCTCCGCGTCTTTTGGCGGCGCCGCCGGCCAGGCGGCGAGGGCCTTGACGTTTTCCTCCGCGGTGCTGCCGGCTTCGGCCAGGCGCACGAGGCCTTCGAGCAGCACCTTGACCGTCATCGGCAGCCCTGACGGGTCGTGCATGCCGTTCTTCGGTAAAGCGCTGAGCGGGTAGAAGTCGAGCTCGGTGCCCGCCAGCTTCGAGCGCGATGCCGTCACGCTCGAAATCGTACCGAGGTTGGGAAGGCGATCGTGGTCGCCAAACTTGTGGAAATCCTTACGAGAGTATTTCGCGGCGGTCAGGCGAAGGGTGGCTTTCCGAACGACGGGCTCACCCTCCGCCTCCAGGCCGCTGACTCTCAGTGCCCGTGGGTCGTCTCGTGCAGACGGAACTGCGCATTCCGCTCCTGGGCGTCGGGCCCCTGGAATCCGGTCGTGGACGCCGAAGGGTTGGGCGTGATGCCCCGATTGGTGCCGCCGACGACATGCGCCTGCCAGCCGGCGAACGCCAGCACCAGCAAGAACAGTGTCGCAACGGCCAGTACGAACGGCAGCGGACGGACGCGGGTCACACTCTGGCGAAGCTCCATTACGGTTGCCTCCTCGGGCGTTGTGCCGGCCGGGTGGCCGGTCGATGACCCGACGATGGACCTGGCCTGGGGCGCTAACCAGCGGGTAAAAGACCTGTCAGGTACCCGTTTGCGGTACCCGTTTTCGGAGTTGAATACCGGGTACAGCCAATGGGTACGAACCTCCCCGAGAGCGCCGTTCGACTGAGCCGCCGTGAAATGGAGATTGCGCGACTGGTCGCGGAAGGCCTGACGAACCGTGACATCGCCGCCCGGCTGTTCATCTCCGAGCGGACTGTCGACGGCCACCTCGAGCACGTCCGCGAGAAGCTGGCCGTGAACACGCGGGCGCAGATCGCCACCTGGGTCACCCGCCAGGCGGCATCCGGGGCGGCGGGCGCTCCAGTGCAGCCGGCCGGGGCGCCCACTGTGCGGCGGGGAAGGATTTCCGCGCCACGATTGTGGCTGGCAGTCGCCGTTGTGGTCGTGGTCGCCGCCTCTGGTCTCTTGATCTGGCTCGTTCAGCCATCGGGTCCCACGATCGACACGCTCGCCGGCGCGCCACCTGACCCGAACAGATTTCCTCAAGGCAGCTACACCGGCGAGAGCGTCGGCGCGACCACCGCCTTGCTTTCATTGCCCAGCGACGTTGCGGTTGCAAGAGATGGCACCATCTATATCGCCGATTTCGGCACCCAGCTGATCCGTCGCGTCGACACCGCTCGGACCATCGTGACTGTGGCGGGCTTCATGCCCACCAAGGACGCAGTCAAAGTGCCACTTGTCGACGGGGGCTATGGCCCGGGCGCCGACATCGGTTTTGCAAGCAGCATTGCGGTCGACGGCAATGGCAACGTGTACATGCTTACGATCAGGGACGGCACCCTCGAGGTCTGGATGGTTGACCCCGGCCGCTCCATGCATTTCGTGCAACAACTGGGCACAGCCGACGTCGCTACCTCGGATTTTTGGGCCTCGCCCGTCGGCGGCTTAGCCGTGGGGAACGACGGAACCCTCTACATAGCGGACCGGGCTGGAAACCGCGTCTGGAAGTATTCCCGTGATCACCAGCTGTCTGTGTATGCAGGCACCGGCGAAGCCGGCTCTTCGGGCGACGGAGCCGCAGCGCGGGATGCAAAGCTCCATTCACCGATCGGCCTGGCGGTGGATGACCAGCGCGGCTACCTCTATATCGCCGACAGCGGGAACAACCGCATCCGCAGGGTGGACAAGAGCGGAGTGATCAGCCCAGTGGCCGGAACCGGCGGATTCTATGGCGACGGCGGGGACGGCGGGCCGGCGCTCCAAGCCCACCTCAGCTTTCCGTTCGGAGTTGCCATCGCTCGCGACGGCACCCTGTTCATATCTGACACCGGAAACAACCGGCTGCGCGTAGTCACGCCTTCAGGTCAGATCCAGGCGTTGGCCGGAACGGGACAGGGCGGCTTCATGGGTGACGGTGGTGCCGCCAGCCGCGCGGCGTTCAGCGCTCCAGAAGGGATCGCCGTCGACAAGGCCGGCGACCTGTTCGTGGCCGACACGATCAACCAGCGCGTGCGGGAGCTGCGCGGGGTGGCGAAGTGAACGTGAGAGCAGTCGCGCCTCTGCTGCTGATCGCACTTGTCGTGACCGCATGTCAGTCCGCGAGCTCCACTGAAGTTGTGAGGCCCCCTGCGGGCGACATCCTGATCGGCAGCGACCTCCCTGTCACCGGCTTCTTTGAGGCAGCCTCACCGATCGAGAAGGCGATCCGGCTTGCCATCGATCAGCACCCGACGGTCGGGCGATTCAAGCTCGCCTACTGGTCCCTGGACGATGCGGTTTCGCGAGCGCCGTTTGTGGACAAGGCGGCCCAGAACGTAGAGCGGATGATCGCGGAGCCGCGGGTCGTGGGCATGATCGGTCCATACACCTCGTCCGTAGCCTTCGGAGTCATCCCCATAGCGAATCAAGCGGGCCTCGCCATGATCAGCTCGACCACGACCGACGCATGCCTGACGCTGGCGGTGCAATCTTGTGGTTCGCAGGCCGCCACGCTCCGTCCGAGCGGGACGAACAATTTTTTTCGCGTCGCGCCGCCGGACCCATTGCAGGGTCGGGCGATGGCTCGCTATGCCGCGCGCAGCCTCGGCGTCAAATGGGTGGCTGCCATCAACGAGAAAGGTAGCGACGGAGATCGGTACATAGACAGTTTCGCCGAGGAGCTGGCGCGTCAGGGTGGCGGTCTTCTACTTCGCGAGAAAATGGACAAAACCACAACCAACTTCAAACCGTTTCTGGCGCGGGCTGAGGCAAAGGGCGTGACGGCGATCTACGCCATCGGGGGCGCCAACGTTTGTGCTGCAAGGGCCCAGATGAGCCAGGGCATGTGGTTTCTGGGAACCGACAATTTCACCGGGAATCCTGACTGCGTCAAGAACGCACTGAACAATGCGGCCGACATTTACGGCACTTACACCGCGGCCAGTCCCGATTACACCTCCAACCCCGAGGCACAGAAAGTGCTGGCTGCGTACCGCAAGGCCTACCCCAACATCACCATCGATGAGTACACGTTCGCGGCTTACGACTCCGCCCGCATCCTGATCGACGCCATTGAACGAGTGGTCGCCGCCAATCGCGGCGCATTCCCGACACGCAAGGACGTGCTGGCTGCGGTGGCGCGAACCGCCCAGTTTCCCGGCCTGACCGGCATGTACTCCTTCGATCCCAACGGCGACGCCGTCTCCCCGATGATGTCGATCTACCGGGTTGAGAACGGACAGTGGGTGTACAAGCAGAGGATCGACGCCACGCCGTGATTACGCGCGGTTATTTCGAGCGGCCAGCGTCACTCATCGCGCCGGCGATTCGCAGAACGCTGCCGTCCTTCTCGATCTCCTCGAGCGGTTTGGTGAGCGCCAGGCGCCAGTTGGGGCGCTCCGTGGTGGTGCCGGGGACATTCGTGCGCTCTTCGATCCCGAGGGCGTCTTCGAACGAGGCGAGGACGATGCGCGATCGCGCGTGGGAGAGCCGTTGGTACGCGGCCAC
>JBGPEO010000139.1:0-6976 GCA_041482895.1 Candidatus Dormibacteraceae bacterium
CATGATCACGTCCGCTGGAGTCCCGGCCGCGAGCCTCACTTCTGAACCAACGACAAGATTCGCGGCGGTCCGGCTGTCGGCCCTGGTCGCCACAACCAGGCCGGTTCCGTCCCACCACGCCGAGACCGCGATCAGATGAGGTTTTCCTGAGGTGTCTGCCGTCGCCAGCCAGAGGTCGCGCTGCCCTTCGAGCGCGCCCAGCACGTCCGCCTTCCGCGCCTCAACCGTCCGCAAGTCAGCCATCCAGGCCCTCCTTCATCCGACTACGTGACCGGGTCGACGTCATAGCTCCACCCCTTGCCGCGCGGCGCCAGATGAAGCGCGCGCCGCAGCCCGTCACCTTTCAAGGTGACCTGCCAGCGGTATTCGCCGCGCAGGCGGTGGATGAAGGCGGGCGCGGGGCCCATCACGCGGATGCCTTCGATCCCTTCCTTAAGCAGTCCCGTGGCAATCGCCTCCGCGGCCTCGCGTGCCGATGCCGCGGCTCTTGCGTCGTCGGCATCCGTTCGCGTGAGCACCACAAGGTCGGCGAACGGGGGGAAGGAAAACGCCTTGCGCGACGGCAGCTCGGCGGCGTAGAAGCCCTCGTAGTCGTTGGCGGCCGCGCAGCGGAGGCTGTAGTGGTCGGGGTTGCTCGTCTGCACGACCACCCGCGAGGACCGTCCGTCGCGGCCGGCCCGTCCCGCGACCTGCACCACCAGCGAGAAAGTGTTCTCCGCGGACCGATAGTCGGGGAAATGCAGCGGCAGGTCGGCGTCGACGACTCCGACGCACGTCACCGCCGGCAGGTCGAGGCCGCGCGCCACCAGCTGTGTGCCCACGAGGATGTCGGCGCGGCGCTCGCTGAACGTCTCCCAGATGTCGAAGTACGAATCGGGCCCTTTCGCCGCGTCGCTGTCGAGGCGCAGCACACGCGCTTGCGGCCACAGCTTCTTGACGATGCCCTCCAGCCGCTGCGTGCCCATCCCCATCCCCCGGATGTTGCGGCTGCCGCAGTGATCGCACACCGACGGCATCGCGCGAGAGTAGCCGCAGTAATGGCAGACCAGGCCATCAATCTCGGCATGTTGAACGAGCGCGACCGAGCACCCCAGACACTGCACGGACTTTCCGCAGTCGCGGCACAGCACGAACGTTGCCATGCCCCGGCGGTTCAGGTAAAGGATCACCTGCTCTTCGTTCTCGAGCGTCTGCCCGATCACCTCGACCAGGCGCCGCGACAGCGGCTGCCGGTTGCCTGACGCAGCCTCGTCGCGCATGTCCACGAGCTCCACCTCGGCGTCGCGGCCCCGTACGCGTTTACTCAACTTCGCAAGCGCCATCTCGCCACGCGCCGCTGAGTAATAGGTCACCACGCTCGGCGTCGCCGAGCCCGCCACGAGCTTTGCGCCGGTCACGACCGCAAGACTGCGCGCGACCCAACCCGCCTCGTAGCGCGGCGTGCGGTCCTGCTTGTAAGCGGCAGATCCTTCCTCGTCCAGGCAGATGAGCCCGAGCCGCGCGATCGGTGCGAACACCGCCGACCGGCTGCCGAGCATGACCTGCGCCTCACCCCGCCGCGTGCGCCACCACTGCTGCGCGCGCTCGAGCTCGGTGAGCTGGCTGTGCAGGATCGCGATGGGTGCGTCGAGCCGGGCGCGGACGCGCTGCACGAGCTGCGGAGTGAGCGAGATGTCGGGGACGAGCAGCAGCACGCGAAGGCCTTCGGCCAGCGCTTTTTCCGCCGCGGCCAGGTAAACCTCGGTCTTGCCGCTGGCGATGACCCCGTGCAACAGGGTGAGCTGGTTTCCGCCGATGAGATGCAGCGCTTCCCTCTGCTCGCCGGTGAGCTCCGGCCGCTGTGCGGGCGACGCGGGTCCGGTCGCAAGCTCCACCAGCCTGCTGTGCCGGCGCTGCCGGCTCGACGCCTGCGAACCGCTCGACCCGGTCGCGCGCACGCGGGGCGGGAGCATGGCGCGCAAGCACTCGATGAGGGGCAGCCAGTAGTGGTCAGCGACGAGGCGCGCCAGGGCCACCTGGTGAGGCAGCAGCAGAGCGTCGCTGCCGGCCGTCGCGATCGCCTTGACCTCGACCCCAGGGTCTTCGGTCCCGAGCGAGACGACGAAGCCATATGTGCTCCGCCTTCCGAAAGGGACTGTGACGCGGTGGCCAGGCACGACCTCCACGCCGTCCGGCACGGCATAGGTGTACGTCTCGCGCCCGGATCCCCGAGCCGCCTCCACCGCGACCTCGGCGTACAGCATCAGTGTCTGGCGACGGAGGTCCGCCGCATATTCGCGGCCCCGGCGGCCGGTGCCAAGGAGCCGACGAGCACGCGAGGGAGCGCATCGCGTAGATGCGTGACCGAACGCGCGCAGGAGGCGACGCCGGCATCAGCGCCGTCCGGGGTCCCCGCGAAATCGCAGATTTCGTGGGGTGGGCCTGCGCCCGGCCGGCTGGGCCGATGAAGATGCAAGGATCCTCCGGCGCCAGACACTGCTAGGTCTTTTCGAGGCGAGGGACCACCAGGTCCAGGATGCGGTCCGCCATCTCGCGTTTGGTCATCTTCTCGAGCTCGTGGCTCGAGCCGTCGGAGAAGATGACCACGCCGGCGTTCTGGTCGCTGCCGAAGCCGATGTCCTTGCGCGAGATGTCGTTGGCGACGATGGCCTGCAGGCCCTTGCGCTTCATCTTCTCGAGCCCTTTGCCGGCGAGGTCGGAGTCCTCGGCCGCAAAACCGACCCGGAAGACGCCCGCCGCGTCCTTCTCGCGTCCGAGCGTCGCGATGAGATCCGGTATCGACTCGAGCTCCAGGGTCAGGGTGGGCGTGTCCTCGCGGCGAATCTTTCCCGCCGCCTCCTTTGCCGGGCGAAAGTCCGCCACCGCCGCGGCCATCATCAGGAGGTCGGCGCCCTTGATCTCGGTGCGCAGCTCCTCCAGCATCTCGTCGGCGGTGACGACCGCCCTGATCCGCACCCCATGGTGGGCGGGGTGGTTGGCGGTCGACACGAGAGTAACCTGCGCACCCCGGTCTGCGGCGGCGGCTGCGATAGCGAACCCCATCTTGCCGCTCGAATAGTTGCTGATGAAGCGCACGGCGTCGATCCGCTCCCGGGTCCCGCCCGCGGTCACGATGACTCGCTTGCCCGCCAGGTCGTAGCGCGAACGCACCGCCTCGGCCATCGCCTTCAACAGCTTCGAGGCGGGCGCCAGGCGGCCGGTGCCCATGTGTCCGCTGGCGAGATGGCCTGTCTCGGGCTCGACCACAGTGACGACGCGGTGTCGAAGCGTGGCGACGTTCTCCTGGACCGCCCTCTTCGACCACATCGCGTCGTTCATCGCCGGCGCGATCACCACCGGGCATCGCGCCGCGAGCAGCGTGGCCGTGACGATGTCGTCGGAGCGGCCGTTTGCGACGCGGCCGATCACGTTGGCGGTGGCCGGCGCGAGAAGGATGAGCTGGGCCCAGTCGCCGAGCTCCACGTGTGGCTCCGGCGAGCCGTCCTGAGACCACAGACCGGTGAGCACGGTGTTGCCGGTCACGCCCTGGAACGTCGCGGGACCGACGAACCGCATGGCGGACGGCGTCATCCCAACCCGCACCTGGCAGCCCGCCTGGGTGAGAGCGGAAGCCAGGTCGACCACCTTGTACGCAGCGATTCCTCCCGACACGAGAAGGGCGAGGCGCAGACCGCGCAGCTCTTCGGGTACCGGGGTCTGATCTAGAGGCACGCCCGGGGGCCCCGTCGATAGATTTGGTGCCCAGGTGGTCCAGATCCGGGTGAATCACCGAGCAGCGCAGCGCACGCATCGTGTATGCGTAAGCGAGTAGCGGAGGGGATGAACCCGGAGATGGGCCGCATGGGCGCCAAAGATACGACGGGGATCCCTGGGCGGGCCTCTCGTGGCATGCGTTAAGTTTGCGACCCGCGCGACCTGATTTGAAAGTCGCGCTGGCGCGCGTTGTGAATGATGGCCAGGATCTCGGCGACCGCCCGCTCGAGCTGGTCGTTGACCACCACGTGGTCGTAGCGCGAGGCGTACTCCATCTCGCGCGTGGCGATCAAACTGCGCGCTTCCATGTCTTGAGAGGTCTCCGTGTTGCGCTTCATCTGGCGCCTCACCAGCTCGTCGACCGAGGGCGGCACGAGGAAGATGAAAACCCCGTCCGGCACCCTCGCGCGCACCTGCTCGGCACCTTGCACCTCGATCTTCAGCACGATGTCGTGCCCCGCCTCACGCTCCCGTTCGACCCGTTCGATCAGGGTCCCGTAGAGGTTGCCGTTGTAGGTGGCATGCTCGAGGAACGCGCCCTCGTCGATCAGCTGCTGGAAGCGGTCGCGGCTGACAAACGAGTAGTCGACCCCGTCCACCTCGTCCGGACGCGGCGCGCGCGAGGTGCACGACACCGAGTAGCGCAGGTGCGAGTCGAGCTCGAGGAGGCGCCTGATCAGCGTGTCCTTCCCCACTCCCGAGGGGCCGGAGATGACGATCAGAAGGCCTCTTTTCTTTGCCGTTATGCCCCTCCCGGCCGCGCCCGCTCGCGGGCCGGGCCGACCTCCCCATCGGTGGGGAGGCCAGCCCAGAACTCTTCGAAGTCAGGAGGAGGTGGCGCTTCGAAGCTCATCTCCTCGCCCGTGCGGGGGTGCCGCAGCCGCAGGCGCCATGCATGGAGCATCGGACGTGAGACGCCGGCCTCGGCGCCTCCATATTCAGAGTCGCCGGCCACCGGGTGGCCCAACGCGGCCAGGTGCACGCGGATCTGATGTGTGCGGCCGGTGTCGAGGTCACAGCGCAGGAGAGTATGGCCGCCACGCCTGCCCACCACCTGGTAGCGCGTCCGCGCGAACCGGCCTCCGCTGACGACGGCCATCCGCTTGCGCTCCTTCGGGTCGCGCCCGATTGGCCCCTCGAGCTCTCCCGCGTCATCCTGCACGCGTCCACGCACGATCGCCATGTACGTTCGGCTGAGCGACCGGTCCTTGAGCTGCGCGGACAGCGCCCGGTGGCTCATGTCGTTTCGCGCGACCACGATGAGGCCCGACGTGCCCCTGTCGAGGCGGTGGACGATGCCGGGGCGCGTCACGCCCCCGATCGCGGACCAGCCGCCGCCTCTTCCGAGCAGCGCGTGGACTAGCGTCCCGGTGTGGTGGCCCGGCGCGGGGTGGACGACCATCCCGGCCGGCTTGTCGATGACGGCCAGGTCGTCATCCTCGTACAGGATCTCAAGGGGAATCGCCTCCGGCGTCGCTTCCGCGACGTAGGCCTCTGGGATCTCGAAATCGATTACATCACCCGCCACCACGCGGTCCGCCGGATCGGCGGCGTGTCCGTTGACCCGGACCAGGTGGCTCTTGATCAGGCGCGCGGCGGCCGACCGGCTGAGGTCAGCGGCATGCTCGGCGAGAAAGCGGTCCAGCCGCGCGGCCGCGGCGGTCGCTACTAGGCGGTTGGCTTGCGTATCAAATAGCTCGCGATCAGCGCCACCACGCCGATGCTGATCGCCGAGTCCGCGACGTTGAAGACGGGCCAGAAGTGGACGTTCACGAAGTCGGTCACGGTCCCGTGCACCAGCCGGTCGAATCCATTGCCCATCGTCCCTCCCAGGATCAGGCCGAGCACGATCCCGGCCCACAGGCTGGTGGGTGTGCGAGCCACGTAGGCGACCAACCCGATGGACACGACCACCGACCCGACCAGGAACACCCCCGCTCCGGCGGGGACCAGGCCGAACGCGGCCCCGGAGTTGTGCACGTTGATGATCCCCACGAAGCGACCCAAGAGAGGGACCTCGGTGCCAAACGGGATCTGCGCCACCACCAGGTTCTTCGTGATCCGGTCGAGCACGAAGATGGCGATCGCGACCAGGCCGAAGGCGATCCGGCCGCTTGCTAGTTTCGTTTGAGGCCGATCCAGATCTGCTCTCCTTCGATCATCAGCTGCTCGCCGTCGAAATCATCCGCGCGCCCATTCTCGAGCGTTACCGAGAGCGTCTCGTTCTTGATGTAGTCGCCGTGCCGGTCGATCGCCCTCACGAGCATGCCGTCGGCTTCATACCGCGTTTGAATGCGGTCCTCGACGTTGAAGCCGAGCTTTTTGCGGCGATCCTGGATCGCGCGCACGACTTCGCGAGCCAGCCCTTCCAGCTTCAGCTCCTCGGTGATCTCGGTGTTGAGCTTCACCTCGGGGGCATTGAACGTCAGCTCCTTGACATTGAGCTCCTCACGCACGATCTGGGCGATCTCGTCGGGAAGCGGGTCGCCCGGAAGCGCGATCGACGCCAGGGGTTGCCGCACCTTCAGGCGCGCCGCATCGCGGGCCGACAGCCCGCCTTCGACCGCCTGCCGGGCGCGCGCCATGTCGGCCTCCACCTGCGCATCGTGATTCGGAGTTGACGCGGGGAAGTCGCTGAGGTGCACCGATTCGTCGTTCGACAGGTTCCGATACATGGCGTCGGAGATGAACGGTACGAAAGGCGCCATGAGCTGGCTGACGGTGCGCAGCGCCTCGTACAGGGTCTGGTAGGCGGCCAGCTTGTCGCTGTCCGACTGCGACTTCCAGAACCTGCGGCGCGAGCGCCGGATGTACCAGTTCGAGAGATCGTCAACGAACCGGTGGATCCGGCGTGCCGGCTCGTTGGCGTCATAGCTGTCGAGTCCAGCCGTGACCGCGTCGACGAGCCCGCTCAGCTTCGAGAGCAGCCATCGGTCGAGCACGTGGCGCTCGGCGACCGGCACGGCCGCCTGGGACGGATCGAATCCGTCCAGCCGCGCATACGTGACGAAGAACGAGTAGCAGTTCCACAGCGGGATGAAGAACTGCTGCACGGTCTCTCGAAGAGTCTCAGCTCCAGTGCGGTAGTTCTCGCCGACCTGCGTCGACGTATAGAAGTACCAACGCAGGGCGTCCGAGCCGAAGTTGTCGAAGAGAAAGTTCGGGTCCAGCACGTTGCCGCGCGACTTGGACGCCTTCTTGCCCTTCGGGTCGACCACGAGGC
>JBGPEO010000140.1:0-6869 GCA_041482895.1 Candidatus Dormibacteraceae bacterium
CACGTCGTCCGACGGGTAGCGCTGTGCCGCGATCGACCAGAGCGTGTCGCCCGGCTGAACGACCACGGTCGAGTCCTGGGCCGCCGTACCCCCGTGCGCCACCACGGCCAGCCCGATGCTGACCGAGAGGGCCAGGAGCATCACAGCCGTCAGGCGGCCGGCCGGCCGGATGCGGCGGGCCGAGCGTAGCGGGCGGATTCCGTAACCTGCGGCGTACATCTGTTCGCGCACAATGTAGCGAACGGGTGTTCGGAAGTCAAGACGCCCCCGAACAAAGGTTTGCACTTCGCGGGCCGGACTGCTAGGATGGCCTGTAGCGGAGTCCCACTACGCGCTGGAGATGAAACTGAATTGACCGAACAGCTCACCGAACGACAGACAAAGATCCTCGACTACATCCGCAAGGTCACCCGGGAGCGGAGCTATCCGCCCAGCGTGCGCGAGATCGGTGAAAACGTCGGCCTGAGCTCGAGCTCGACCGTCCACAACCACCTCAACCAGCTGGAGCGGCGCGGGCTGATCAAGCGCGACCCCAGCAAGTCGCGCACCGTTCAGCTGGTCCAGGACCAGAACGTTGACAACCAGAGGCGCAACGCCGTCTCGGTGCCGGTCATCGGCAACGTCGCCGCGGGCGCGCCAATCCTGGCGGAGCAGAACATCGAGGACCACGTCCTGCTGTCGCCCGATATGGCGCAGGACGGATTCTTCCTCCTGAGGGTGCGGGGCGAGAGCATGATCAATGCGGGCATCCTCGACGGCGACCTGGTGCTCGTGCGCCCTCAGCAGGAGGCGCCCAACGGGACGATCGTGGTTGCCATGGTCGATGGAGACGCGACCGTGAAACGCTTCGAGCGCGGCAATGGGCACGTGAAGCTGATCGCTGAGAACCCTGCCTACGAACCGATCGTGACGACCAACGTCAGCCTGGTCGGCGTGGTGCGCGGCGTGATCAGGATGTTCCGCTAGGGCCGGGCCCGCGCAGGGCGCACCGAGGCTGCGTGCAGCCCGCAGTCAGGATTTGTAGGCCTCAAACCGGCGCGCTTCATGCCGGGGCACCCAGCCCCATGCCCTGGTTCCGCCATCGACGTACTCGGTCCGCTCCACCCCACCGACCTTTCGTAAGGCTGCGAGCACGCGCTCGCTTCCGTAGGGCACGAGGATCTCGATGTTCAGGATGTCGCTCCGGCTGGCCTGGTCCATCGCGTCCAGCAGTTCGCCGAATCCCGTCTGCTTGGTCGCCGAGATCGGGACGGCGCCGGGATAGCGGCTCGACAGCGCACCGATCGCACGTCGCCTGGAGGCCGGTCCCATGAGGTCGACTTTGTTGAGAGCCACGACCCGTGGCTTGTCGGCTGCGCCCAGCTCCCCCAGGATCTGCTCCACCGTCGCGGCCTGCTCTTCCGCCGCCGGCGAGCTCGCGTCCATGACCTGGACGATCAGGTCGGCCTCGGTGACCTCCTCGAGCGTGGCCCTAAAGGCGGCCACGAGGTCTGTCGGAAGCTTCTGGATGAAGCCTACGGTGTCGGTGATCAGCAGCTCGCGGCCCGCGGGCAGCGCGACCTTGCGGGTGGTCGGATCCAGCGTCGCAAACAGCCTGTGCTCGGCGCGGACACCGGCGCCCGTCAGTGCATTGAGCAGTGTGGACTTGCCGGCGTTCGTGTAGCCGACGATCGCCGCCGTTTCCAGGGCGGCGCGGCGGCGACCGGTGCGCTGCTGGTGACGCTGGGTGCGCACCAGCTCGATCTGCCGTTCGAGGTCTCGCATGCGCCGGCGGATCCGGCGGCGCTCCACCTCGATCTGCTGCTCGCCAAACCCACCACGCGCGCCGACACCACCGCGCCGACCGCCGACCTGGCGGTCGTAGGCGTAGGCGCCGATCAAGCGCGGCAGGAGGTGGTGCAGCCGCGCTGCCTCGACCTGAAGGCGGCCTTCATGAGTGCGTGCATGCTGGGCGAAGATCTCGAGGATGACCTCGGTGCGGTCGAGCACTCTGGTTTTCAAATCGAGCTCTAGGTTTCTCTGCTGCCGGGGACTGAGGTCCTCGTTGCACATGATCACGTCGAAGCCGCCTTCGAGCTTCATCTCACGCAGCTCCTCGACCTTGCCCATGCCGATCAAGTGCCTGGCGTCGACCTGGCCTCGCCTCTGCACGTCCGAACCCACTACGTCGGCGCCCGCGGTGCGCGCGAGGTCAGCCAGCTCGACCATCTGCTCGCGCACCAATTCCTCGGTTGAACCTGGAAGCAGAACGCCTATGAGGTAGGCCCGCTCTCGCGGGGATCTGGTCGTGATCATTTGAAAGGGGCCCCCACGAAATCGCGGCGAAGCCTCGGATTTCGTGGGGATTTCAGAGCTTGAGCTTCCTCATCCGCGCCATGGCCTCTTCGAGACGAGCGTCCGGCGCTGTGACCGACAGCCGGAAATAGCCCTCACCATGCGCGCCGAAGCCGACGCCCGGCGTGATGTTTACCCCCACCTCGTCCAGAACGTGAGCAGCAAAAGCGATCGAGTCATACCCGGGCGGCACCGGCGCCCACACATAGAAGGTGGCGCGCGGAGGCTTGATCTTCCAGCCGATGTCGTTGAGCGTGGCGGCGACGAGCCGGTGACGCTTGGAGTACACGTCGCAGGCGGCCCGCGTCTCCTGGTCTCCCCCATTCAGCGCCTCGATCGCGGCCCACTGCACCGCCTGGAAGATCCCAGAGTCGATGTTTGTTTTCAGCTGACCGATCAACCCCACCAGGTCCGCGCGGCCGCACACCCAGCCGATGCGCCACCCGGTCATGTTGAAGGTCTTGGAAAGCGAGTGGAACTCGAGGCCGATCTCTTTCGCCCCCGGGATCTCGAACAGTGTCAGAGGGCGATATCCGTCGAAAGCGATCTCGGAATAGGGCGCGTCGTGGCACAGGATGATGTCGTGCTGGCGGCAGAAGGCGACCGCGCGCTCCAGGAAGTCGCGATCCGCAACGGCGGCCGTCGGGTTGTTGGGATAGTTCAGCCACATCAACCGCGCGCGCTGCGCGACCTCTTCCGGTGTCGCGTCCAGGTCAGGAAGCCAGTTGTTCTCGACGGTGAGCGGCATGATGTACGGCTCGGCGCCCGCCATCAGAGCCCCGGTCACGTAAACGGTGTACCCCGGGTCGGGGACGAGCACGACGTCGCCCGGATCGACCAGCGCGAGAGGCACGTGCGCGATGCCGTCTTTCGATCCGAGCGTGGGCAGGATCTCGGTCGCTGGATCGAGAGTTACCCCAGATCGATCTCCATACCAATCGGCGATCGCCTGGCGCAGCTCGGCCAGGCCGAAGTACGACGCGTACCGATGATTGGTCGGGTCGGCGGCGGCCTCCTGCAGGACGTGGACGATGCGCGGCGGCGTCGGCAGGTCGGGATCGCCGATGCCAAGCGAGATCACGTCGACTCCGGCCCTCTTCTTCTCCTGCACCTTGCGGTCGATCTCGGCGAAGAGATACGGCGGGATCCTGCTCAGGCGGATCGCGCCGGGGCGGACCGTCTTGTTCACGCTGTGGCTCTCACGTAGTTGAGGATACCGGGCAAGGGATCGGGCTCGATCTCGAACCACCTTACCCGCTGATCGCGCCTCCACCATCGCAGCTGCCTTCGCGCATACCGGCGGTTTGAGCGGGCCATCGCAAGGGGCAGCTCTTCGAGCGTCAGCTCACCGTTGATGTGCACCAGCGTATCGGCGTATCCGATGCCGGTCATCACCGGGGCGGTCGCGGGAACGCCTGCCTCGAGCGCCGATCGGGTCTCGGCCACGAGCCCTCGCTCGACCTGCTGCCGGCTACGCTCCTCGAGCCTGCGATCGATCACTTCGATGGAAGCGGACAGGCCGATGCGCAGCGATTCCCATGGCGGTCGCGTGCGCGTGCGCAGGCGGCGTAGAGGCGGACCCGCCGCCTGCAGCACTTCGATGGCTCGAATCATGCGCACCGGGTTCTGCAGCTCGACTCCGGGATCGGGGTCGAGCGAGAGCAGCCTCTCGCGCAACGCAGAGACGTCGAGGCTTTCTAGCTCGGCTCGCAGCCCGGGGTTCGGTGGAACGCCCGTGAGGCTGAAGCCATCGCAGAGCGCATCCACGTAAAGCATCGTGCCGCCCTCGACGATTGGCGTGCGGCCACGGGCGGCGATGTCGGCGATGGCGGCTCGCGCGCCCTGGACGTATTGCGCGGCGTTGAAGCCGTCTGCGGGATCGATGAAGTCGACCATGTGGTATCGAACCTGCTCTCTCTGTTCCGGGCTCGGTTTGTTCGTGGCGATGTCCAGCCGCCTGTAGACCTGCTTCGAATCCGCTACGACGATCTCGCCGCCCAGCTCCAGCGCGAGTCGGAATGCCAGCTGCGATTTACCGATGCCTGTCGGGCCGACGATGACCGGGACCCGCAACGAACTCAGTAGTTTCGGCGGAAGTGCCGCGTGAGCTCCTGCCATTCGACGAGCAGTCGGGTCGGACGCCCGTGCGGGCAGGTGATTGAATCCTCCGTCGATTCGAGGTCGGCGAGCAAGCGGCGTTGCTCTGTTACATCCAGGACATCGCCGAAGCGAACCGCCGAGTGGCACGCCAGGGCTGCGGCCGCCTTCTCCAGCGCCCCGTCGCCGCGGTTCTCGGCGAGCGCCGCCAGCGTCTCCTGGACGGCCGCGGTGGCCCGTCCCGCGGGCATCTCGACCGGCACGGCGGTGATGCGCAGGCTCCGCGGCCCGAACTCTTCGTACTCCAGCCCGAGGTTGGCAAGGTCTGCACGGTGGTCGGCCGCGGCGGCAATCAGCGCCGGCTCGACGTCAACCGCTTGAGGGATCAGCAACGGCTGGCTCATGCCGCGCCCAGAACGCAGCCGCTCCAGCAGCCGGTTGTAGAGCACGCGCTCGTGCGCGGCGTGCTGGTCGACAAGCACGAGGCCATGCGGGCCTTCCGCCACGAGGTATCCAGGCCCTGCCTGGCCGATCGGACGCAGCACGGCGGCCTCGGGATCCCGCGGCGTGGCCGGCTCAGCGGTCGCGAGTGCGATCGCCGCCTCGTGAATCGTGAGCTGGGGCGTGATGTGACTCGCCGCGACCGATGGCATCGACTCGACGGGGCGATAGCGAAACGGTTCGCTGCCGTCGAGCGCCGCGCGTACAGCGCGCTGCAGGGCAGCGAACACCGTGCCCTCGTCACGAAAGCGGACCTCCTTCTTTGCCGGGTGGACGTTGACGTCGACCAGCTCCGGGTCGATTCCGATATCGATCACGGCGACCGGATGACGTCCGCGTTCAAGCCTTCCCTGGTAGCACTCTTCGAGCGCGTAGACGAGCGCTCGCGAGCTGATCGGGCGTCCGTTCACCGCGAGCACGATTCCGTCACGGCTGCCGCGACTCAAGCGCGGCTGGCTGACCATCCCCGCCGCCTCGAGGGGCCCCCGCGAACTCAAAGCGAAGCCTCCGAGTTCGTGGGGATTAAGCGGTATGCCGACAATCTCGAGCACCTCAGCCGCAACTGGTGCGCCGAAGACCGCCGCGATCGCGCGGCGCCGGTCGCCGTCACCGGTCGTGCTCACGGCGACGCGCGCATCGATCGTCAGGTGAAATCGCACATGGGGATGAAGCAGCGCGAACGCGCCCACCACCTCTTTGATCGCCGCGACCTCCGTCGCATCGCTCTTCATGAATTTCAATCGGGCCGGCACGTTGGCGAAAAGATCTCGCACCTCGAGCGTGACGCCTGGGAGCAGAGGGGCTGGTCCCTGCTCGACCGCTTCGCCGGCACGGATCCGAATCGTCGCCCCGCCGCTCGAGCATTCGACGTCAGACACCGCCGCAATGCTCGCGAGAGCCTCGCCACGGAAGCCGAAGCTGACGATCGCATTGAGGTCCGCGAGCTTTGAGACCTTGCTGGTGGCATGCCGGACGAAGGCGATGGCCAGCTCGTCCGCAGGGATGCCGGAACCGTCGTCGCTGACGCGGATCGACGTCCTCCCCGCCCCGCGCACGTCGATGTTGATCCGCCGCGCCTCCGAGTCGAGTGCGTTCTCGACCAGCTCTTTGACGACAGACGCGGGTCGTTCGATCACCTCGCCCGCGGCAATGGCGTCCGCGACCTCGGGAGCGAGCAGGCGAATGGGTTCGCTCACGGCGAAAGCCTCGCCCGCAGCTCATACAGCTTTTGCAGTGCTTCGAGAGGGCTGAGCGAGTCGGGCTCGAGCTCCTCCAGCTCCTTGCGCAACGGGTCTGGAGCCAGCTCGATGGGCAGTCCCAGCTGCTGCTCGGGCGGCTCGAGCGGGCGCTGGCGTTCCAGCTCTCCCAGCACCTGCCGAGCGCGCGCGATGACGCCCGACGGGAGCCCGGCCAGCGCAGCAACGTGGATGCCATATGACCGGTCCGCGCCACCCGGCACGACACGATGGAGGAAGCGAACGGTCTCTCCATCCTCCAGAACCTCGACGCGCTGGTTGCATACCCTCGGTAGTCGTTCCGCAAGCGCGGTCAGCTCGTGGTAGTGCGTCGCGAACAGGGTGCGGCACCCGAGCTTCGGCGAGTCGTGCAGGTACTCGACCACGGCCTGGGCTATCGAAAGGCCGTCATAGGTCGAGGTCCCCCTCCCCACCTCGTCGAGGATCACGAGCGAGGACCGCGATGCGTGGTTGAGGATGTTCGCCGTCTCGGTCATCTCGACCATAAACGTCGACATACCCGCCGTGATGTCGTCGTGCGCCCCCACCCGGGTGAAGATACGGTCGGCGAGCCCCACGGCGGCGCTGTCCGCCGGAACGAAGCTTCCGCATTGGGCGAGGAGCACGATCACGGCGGCCTGCCGGAGGTACGTCGACTTGCCCGCCATGTTGGGTCCCGTAAGGATCACGATCTGGTCCGCC
>JBGPEO010000141.1:0-6785 GCA_041482895.1 Candidatus Dormibacteraceae bacterium
ATGCCCTTGTTGCGCTACCGAGGCCGGCCTGACGCGATCCGCGAGAGGCTTCACACCCTGGCCCAGGTGTTCATCGAGGTCGCCGATCCCGCGATCGGGGCGCACGGCGCGCATCTGCAGGTGTACACGTACAACGAGCTTTACCTTGAGGAGTTGGCGCGGATGATGGGCCCCCTGCGCGGCGCGTTGCCGATGATCCGAAGCGGCGTCCTGGGCCGCCTGCTCTTGATCCAGGGCTACCTGCATTCGGACCTGTCCGGCGGCATCCGGATCGCGCTCAGGCGCGGAAGCAGCGGGGCTTCACCGAGCCTGGATCTCCAGGGCGCGCCGAACCCGCGGACCCGGCCGGCGCTGGCCGCCCTGGGCCGGCGGCTGTGGGCTGAGCGCAGCTCGATGAAAGCCGTTGCGATGTCGCGGATGCTGCGGGTGGGTCCGCCCGGCCGCGGCTTTCACACGGGCGGAACCTTTCCGATGAGGGCGAATCCTGGTCCCTTCGAAGTCGACGCCCTGGGCCGGCCGCATGGATTCACGCGCGTGCACGTCGTCGACTCGAGCGTCTTTCCCTCGCTGCCGGCCACGACCATCACGCTGACCGTCATGGCCAACGCTCACCGGATCGGGGCCGAGGCGGTCGCCTGATGTCAAGGATCGCGATCACAGGCGCGAGTGGGTTTGTGGGCTCGATGCTGGCACGTCGCTTCGAGGACGCGGACTGGTCGGTCATTCGGTTTTCACATTCCACGAGCGGCCCGGACACGGTGCCGTTTCGACTGGGCGATGAGGTTCAGCCCGAAGTCTTTCGAACCCGGAGCGTCAACGCGCTGATCCACTGCGCCTACGACTTCAAGCCGCTCGCGCGGGCTGAAATCCACCGCGTCAACGTGGATGGTTCGCGGAAGCTGCTTGCCGCGGCGACAACCGGCGGCGTGGAGCGGATTGCCGTGCTGTCCACGATCAGCGCGTTCGAGGGATGCCGTTCCATTTACGGTCGGGCGAAGCTCGAGATCGAGGCATCGGCCGCGGCCGCCGGCGCGCTCGTCGTGCGATCGGGCCTGGTGTGGGCCGACGGGCCTCCCTCTGGTGGGGGGATGTTCGGCAGCCTTGCCAAAAGCGTCAAGGCGGGGCTCGTCCCCCTCGTCGGGGGAGGTGGGTATGCGCAGTACCTCATTCACGACGGGGATCTGTGGGAGCTGTTGAAGCGGTTCTGCGACGGCGACATCCAAAACCCTGGAAAGCCCGTGGTCGTGGCGGCGTCGAAGCCGTGGCCGATGCGTGACCTGCTCGCTCAGCTGGCGCTCCGCCAGGGCCGCCACCCCAGGTTCGTGCCGGTTCCATGGCAGCCCGTCTGGGCTGGACTGCGGCTGGCCGAAATCGCGCATGTGCCGGTTCCGTACCGGAGCGACAGCGTGGTGAGCCTGGTTTATCAGGATCCCAGGCCGGACTTTGAAACGCTTCGAACCCTGGGGATTGTCGCGCGGGATTTTGGGTGACCGGGTTCAGAGCCGAGTCTCCCCACCCGGCCCTAACGGGCCGACCTCCCCGCATGGCGGGGAGGTGAAATCACGCCGAGCTCCCCCAGCGTGGGGAGGTGAAATCACGCCGAGCTCCCCCAGCGTGGGGAGGTGAAGCTATTCTGCGTTTGGTGGACGCGACGGATAAGAGACAGCTGGCGGTCAGCTGCGAGTGCGGGTTTGAGGTGCGCGGGTCGGCGGACGAGATCGTGCCCGCACTCCAGAAGCACGCGGGCGAATCGCACAACATGAAGGTCACGCGCGAGCAGGTCCTTGCGAGGGCTCACCCGATCTGAGCACCAACTCGCCGCCTGTCCAGCCGTGGATGGTGGAAGGGCCGGTCCAGGTGGAGGTTTTCGTGCTGCGCATGAAGGCCGGGCGCCCGGAGCTGGCGGGTCCCTGCGGCCCGGATCCCTGGTACATCGAGCTCGACGCCCAGGACGATCCCGTCGAGGTCGTGAGCCGCCTTTCGCGAAACCTGATGGGCGAGCCGGTCCTTGTCCACTCGACCTCGTGGCGGCGCGCTCGCGGCGCCGTCGTGCTGAGCTTCGTCGTCGTCAACTCGGACGGCCAGGCGCCGCACCTCGCCGGAATCCCGATCTCGAGGGCGGAGCTCGCGCGATCGGAGGCGACGAGCGCCGCGAAGACGATCGCCGCCGCGCAGGTCCTGGAGCACGGCCTGAGACATCTCGCCTGGCTGGCCAAAGAGGACCCGGTCGTTATGGGCGTGCTCAATGAGGATTGGAAGGAGGCACTTGCCGATTACAGGCCGGAGCCTTTTCGCAACATCCTGTAAAACCGCCGCGGCTTAGGTGATCTTAGCCGGGAGAGCTTCCACTCTCCCGGCCAACGATTCACTAAGCGGGAGCGCCGCCCTGGTATGCGCTCCGCGACACGACCGAGCATACGAACGTGATCCCGGAATCCAGCTCGAGAAGGCTGCCCGAGGACCATCCAGCGCGAAGCCCCGAGAGCGTGGTGATATGCGTGACCGCCGCGCTCGAGGTGAACAGCTCGATGTACACGTGCCAGGGCACGTTGAAATCGCCCGTCGGTCTGACGCCGACCAGGTGGTCGTGGCCAGGCACAGCTTCCGGGTTGGTTCCATAGACGCCAGGCATCACCGATGTGGCCACGCCCGCGATCGTGGGAGCGTGGTCGGGGCAGTTGCCTGGGACGCCGATACAGTTGAAAATGCCGGGTGTGCCCGGTGGGTAGACAACCAGGAACAGCGGCGCGACTGCGTGTGAGTTGACATTGTTGATGGGGTTGTTCGCGCCAAGAGGCGTGAGCCGGTTGGGGGTCAGCAAATAGATGATGCTGCCGTCGTAATCGTTGTACGCGGGCTCGATGGACACCTTGCCGTGCGTTCGCTCGCCGCTGGGCAGCGAGTCGGCAAATGCGCTGACTGGCAGCAGGCACACGCCCGCGGCCAGGGCAGTGACCAGAAAGAGGCGGCTGAATTTGATATTCGAAGGCCTCATTTGTAGAAGTAGGGGTCGAGCACGCGGACCGGCGTGATCGCGTCGGCGGGCAGTTGGTTCAGCTTCGCCGCTTTCCGGATCGCCTCCGGGTTCGGCGCGTCGTAGATGCAGAAGGTCTTCTTGTGATCCTCGGTGACATAAGAGTGCAGCCACGTGACCCCGAGCTCCGCGTTCGTGCCGACCACAGACATGCAGGCCTGCGCTCCCTGCTCCGTCAGCGGGATCTCGAGCCCGTCGGGGAATGAGCGCTCCACCATGAACCTCGCCATCGATTCCTCCTTGCAGTTGTCGTGACGACCCGGGTGGATCGCCTTCCACGTCAGGCTATGGATGCCTGCCGTGTCTGCCATCCGGGAGAAGGCTCAGGCGATGCTCAGTTCAGTGCTCATTTTCGGGCCAGCCACGTCGCGACCTGGACGCGGGAGTCAAACCCGAGCTTGTCGAGGATGTGATGTACATGGTTGTCCACGGTGCGCTCTGAGAGGTAAAGACGCCCTGCGATCTCGCGGTTGCTGAGGCCGCCTGCAAGCAGCTGCGCCACCTCACGTTCGCGGCGGCTGAGCTCAGCCGGAGGCGCCGCGGGGGCCGGCTGAACGTCGCGACTCGGCTGTGCGGGCCCGGCCGCGAACAGGCCCCACGACCCGGGCAAGCCGGCGAACTCGCGGCTGCCGCGATCCGCAAACTCCAGGCCTGACCCAACGACCAGGTCCTTGACCGTGCCCGACACGAGAACTTCGCCGGGTTGGGCGGCCCCCATCACGCTGGAAGCGACATGGAGGGCAGTGCCCCGCGGCCGGCCATCTCCTATCTCGCACTCGCCAGCGTGAAGACCGGCCTGGATGCGCAGCCCAAGGTTGAGCAGCTGGTCACGCACGTCGATCGCGCATCGGATCGCCCGCGCGGTGCCGTCGAAGACGGCCGTGATGCCGCGCTCGCCGGCTTCGATCTCGCGACCGGAGTAGCGCGTCAGTGCCTTGCGGACCACGCTGTGATGGCGGTCGACCAGCTCATTCCAGCGCTTGTCGCCCAGCCATACGGCATGCGCGCCCGCCTGCGCCACATTGGTGCAGAGAACAGTTGCCAGCATGGTTTCGGGGGAGGGGGCGGTCCGGACGCCGGTGAGAAATTCCTGGACTTCGCCGATCACCTGGTCGGCGTCCCCGAAGTACGGCCAGTGGTCGTCGGACTTCAGCTCGAGGAGCCTGGCATTCGGGATGTGTTTGGCGAAATATCGACCGGCCTCGATCGGCGCGACCTGGTCTCCGCGCGCGTGGACAATCAGGGTCGGTACCTGGATGGCGGGCAGGATGTCGCGGATGTCGATGAGGGTGTTCATTCGCAGGAGGTCCTCGGCATCACCCGGGCTGGCGCTCATCTGCATGAACGTCGCCCACCAGCGTGAGACCTCAGGGCTGTCGACCTGGCTGGGCGCGTAGCGCTCCATGCCGATGACCTTGCCCCAGCGGTCCCGGACCGTCGCCATGTTCTGCTCAAACCGGTCCTCGGTGATGCCCCATGGATAGCCGGGCCGCCTCAGCGCGGACGGGTAGCTGCCGTCGATGATCAGCCCGGCCGCACGCTCGGGATACGTGGCGGCGAACAGTGCCGACATGACGCCCCCCTCGGAGATACCAAACAGCGCCGCCCTCTTCGAGCCCGCGGCATCCATCACCGCGCGAACGTCGTCCATTCGCTGTTCCAGCGTCGGCAGCGGATGAACGCGATCCGACATCCCGCAGCCTCGCTTGTCGAACAGGACCAGCCGCGAAAACGAGGCGAGGCGGTTCAGAAACGCAGCCATCGCCGGCAGCTCCCAGACATAGGCCAGATGCGAGACCCAGCCCAGCACGAGCACGAGATCTATCGGACCGTCGCCAACGACCTGATAGGCGATGTTGACGTCGCCGCTGCGGGCGTATTTGGCCCCGGTGAACACGTCTACTCGGCCGTGCGCGCGGCTCCGGAATGAGCGCCACGCTCAGCCGAGCCCAGGAACGTGAAAAAGATCTCGCTCCAGCGATCGGCGGCGTCGAACAGCGGTCCGTGTCCCGAGCCTTCGAACATCTCGAACTGGACGTGGCCACCGTTGTCGCGGTAGCTCTCGAGAACGTTGCGAATCTGGCTCACCATCGGCTGGGGCGGGAACACGTCATCACCCGGCCAGCCGGGCACGACACCCATCTTGCCGAGCGTCCCCATCTCCCAGGCAGATCCGTCGGCGACCACGATGTCCGCGGTGCCATGGGTCCAGAGGACAGGCGGCTTGGGGTCGAGGTCGACGATGTCGGACCAATTGCAGTACTTGCCCGAAAGGGCATTGAGGATGCCGCGAGTGCCGGGGGCGATTGTGGGCCAGTTGGGCGACGGCGTCGCATCGCCGGGGTAGCCATCGTCGCCGGTCGCGGACTTCAATACCTCTTCCACGAGCATGTCCTCGCGCTCGCGCGGTTCCTTATGCGTGGGCGCCCAGTAAGAGGAGTTGATGACGTTGCGCGGCGAGAACGGAGACTCCGACGATGTGTCGTGATCGGCGATGCGCTTTGTGAAATCGGGGTTCCCTGTACCGCCGCCTGATCCCGCGTAGTCGGGAAAGCAGGGTGTGCCGTCCAGCTTGACGCCGCCGAATCCGTATGGGGAAACCGGATCGACGAATGTCATCGAGGCTACCGGCCGGTCTACGGCGTAGTTGGCGATCGCCGCGCCGCCGGTCGACCATCCGACCAGGTGAACGGGTCGCGTGATTCCCAGCGCTTCGACCAACGAGAACGCGTCGTCGGCCCAGTCACGCAGCCCTCTGGTCGCGTCGATCGGCTTGCGCTCTGTGTCGCCGAAACCGCGCATATCGGGCGCGATCAGCCGGTAAGTTGGAGGAGCGCCGGGCATCAGGTGCTCGAAGAACCGCCCTGTCGAAAGGTTGCCGTGGATCATGACCACCGGCGCGCCGTCTTTGGGGCCGGAGTCGATGTATCGCATGGTCAGGCGATTGGTCTTGATGGTTTTGGATTGGACTCCCGGCGGAAGGTTCATGGACGCTCTCCTTCGTGGTGGATGCCTTGACGACATTGTCGCGGAACCCCCTGCGGGGGAGGGGAATTCGGGGGGCTAGAGACCTGGCGCCGTGGTGTGGGGCCAGGCGTCGTCGACCGCAGACAGGCGTGAGACTACTTCTGACGTGCCGGCGATGTCGTAGATGTACGTCACGCCTGTCGGCGTTGGAGCGCCGCCGAAGCAGGTCGAGCACGCTCGCTCGCCGATGTACCAGACCAGGTCGTTCGTGAGAAATCGCACGCCCGACCGGCCGGGCGGAGTCGTGTTCGACTGGTTGTTGCTTTGCACGCTGTAGAAGCCGACGCCGCCGAGCCCGCTCGAGGTGCGGAACGTGTAGGCGATCCAGCGACCGTCGGGCGACCGCTTCGGGCCGATCCAGTGCAGCGGGAGCATGCTGGAAAGTCCGGCGCTGGGGTCCCAGCGGTGAACCGTCCCACCCGAGTCCCTGAAGAACAGGCGGCTTGGGACCGAAGCCCAGACGCCCATCGTCATGCCCGACGTCGAGTAGACCAGGGACCCGTCGCTGGCTTTGCGCACCTGGTCGGGCGCGGTCGCGCCTGTGCCGCCCGTGTGAAAGGTCTGGACGAGCGCGATGTACAGACCGTCCGGCGAGTAGCTGAGGAAGATGTCGTCCTCGTCGGGGTTGACCCCTCGTCCTGGCACCGCCGGCAGCGTTGTGAGGACCTTGTTGCCCGACGGCGTGACGAGGTGCCACGCGTTGCCGTCGAGGTAGGTGATCGAC
>JBGPEO010000142.1:0-6739 GCA_041482895.1 Candidatus Dormibacteraceae bacterium
CCCACAACTGGGTGTCATCGAGGCCATGGCGCTGTCGGTGGGCATCATGGCCCCGACCGCGGCGATGGCCCTCAACGGTTCGCTGGCCGCCTCGATCACAGGCACCGCCGTAGCGCTCGCCTTCCTCGGGGCCGTGATCACAATCATGCTGACGTCCTTCTCCTTCATCGAGTTCAGCCGCCAGTTTGCCCACGCCGGCTCGGTATACGTCTTCAACGGCATCTCGTTCGGCGCGCGGCTGGGATTCCTGTCGGCCTGGGCCCTGCTGCTCACGTACACGGCGTTCACGGTCGCCTCGACGGCTGAGGTCGGACTCTTCTTCCAGACCTTCCTCGGCCTCCTGAACGTGAACGTCCACTGGCTCATCCCCGCGCTGGTCGCGGCCGGGCTGATCTGGTTCCTGGCCCACCGGGAGGTGAAGCTCTCGACGCGCACCACGCTGGTGGTCGAGGGCGTTTCGGTGCTGCTGATCCTGGTCCTGGCGGTGGTCATCCTCGGCCGGGGTGGCGCGCACGGCCTCTCCACCGTGCCCTTCCAGATTCCCAAGGCCGGCTTCTCCGCCGTCGCCCTGGCCAGCGTGTTCGGGTTCCTCTCCTTTGCGGGCTTCGAGGGCGCCGCGACGCTGGGCGAGGAGACCGGCAACCCGAAGCGTTCGATCCCGCGTGCCATCCTCGCCGCCGTGCTGTTCACCGGCACCTTCTACCTGGTGATCAGCTACACGCAGGCGATCGGCTTCGGGACCGATGACAAGGGCGTGGCCGCCTTCGCCGGTTCGACCTCGCCGCTCGTCGACCTGGCCAAGACCTACCTGGGCCAGACGATGGCCGTCGCGATCAGCCTCGGGGCAACGGTTTCCGCTTTCGCTTCAGCGCTCGGGACGGGGCTGGCCGCCGCCCGCCTGCTCTTCGCGCTTGGGCGCGACGGCTTCGGCCCGGCCGCCCTCGGTAAGGTGCATCCCAAGCACGCGTCGCCATACGTTGCCGTCGCCACCGTGATGTCAATCGCGATCGTCTTCGACATCATCCTGGTCGAGCAGACCGGAGCCGCCGTCTTCGCCTACGCCGGGACAGTCGGCGTGCTCGCCTTGCTGCTCGTCTATCTCACCACTCAGGTAGGCGCGATCAAGCTCTTCTGGAGCATCGGCCGATGGCGCGGAGCGCAGCCGGTGATTCCCCTTATCGCCATCGTCCTGCTCGCCTACGCGCTGTGGTCCAACGTCTCCCCGATCCCTCCCGCGCCGTACAACTACTTCCCGTACCTGGTCGCGGCGTGGGTGCTGGCCGGCGTGATCATCGTGCTCGTCAGCCCTGCCCTGGTGACCCGGATTGGAAAGGCCATGAGCGACGTGGAGCGCCCGCCGGTGGACCGAGCCGCGGGGGTGGAGGCTGAGCCCTAGCCGCCATCAAACCGGAACAATTGATTGGCTCTATAGGCGGAACGCGCCTTGTCTGGCGTTAACACAACGATGGACAGCTCAGGCGAGGCGGTTCTTTAAGGTCGCGCCGATGGTGGGCCGCATGGCTGCCGCCTGCCGCCAGCTCGCCAGCCGCGCGCGCAAGCGAGTCGAGGAAGAAGCGGGCGCCGGGCGCTTCACAATCGACCCCGCGGAGCAGCGGCGCGTCGTCGATGCCTTCATCGCCGCCTGCGGCGGCGGCGACATCAAGGCGCTCCTCCCGCTGCTCGACCCCTCGGTGGTGGGTTGGGCGGACCTTGGCGGCGGAAGGACTCTACCCGGCGTGAGCCGGCCCAATGTCGGTCGCGAGATCGTCGCCGAGCGGGTCATGCGGTTCTTCGGCGCCGCCTCTGGAAACACGCTCGTGGAGCGGGTCATCAACGGGGAGCCGAGCGTCGTCGCGTTCTTCGAAGGCGAGGTCGTTTCAGTGTTGGCTCTGAGCTTGACTGAGGGCCTTATCTCTCGTGTCTATGTCGTCTCAGACCCGCGCAAGCTGACCCAGGTCAAGCGAGTCCTCGCTCAGCGGAGCTAGTCGGCCCGGCGAAAAACAGGTACTTTCCCCCTAGGCGACGCTCGCCGGCGCCGCTAAATTTCGCCCTGATGTCGTCCGCAGCAAATATTTTTGCCCGCGACCTTACAGATGTTCCGGTTCCTTATATAGTGGCGCCGGGAAGGAAGGGAAGGGTGCAGCCTCGGCTCCCTCTATCGGTGGACGCCTGAAAGCTTGAGCGGAGGTCCGGTCACAGCAGGCAGCGTCGCGGGCCTCAAAGGTCTTGCGGGCATGGGCGCCTTCATGACGGCTTTTGCGGTCTCTGTTTCGCTCATTGCGCAGAACGTCGGCGTGCTGCCGGCGACAGCGATCCCGACCAACCCCTCCACCATCGGGTCGACGTCAAACCTGCCGCGCGGCGCCCAGGTTCTCGGCGCGGATGCATTCGGCAGCTCACAGATCGTGGTGCGAATGCCGAACTTCACTAGCCCGGAAGCGGCCACGAGCCTGGGCGCGACGTACGGCATGCAGCTCGTCAGCTCGTTCCCAGCCTTCGGCCGGTACGTTTTCAACCTTCCCAGCATCCAGGTCGACCCGGGAGTCTCTTCCGACACGGCGATCGTCACCTTCCCGCCGCGTGCGACTCCCGCCGAGATCAACGCGTACCTCGCCGCCAACAACCTCACGATCGAGACCTGGTACCACCAACGCAACCTCGACGGCGATCCGAACTCGGGACGGGTCGCCCTGGTCTCTCTGCCTCAGATCAAGCCCCAGCTGATCGATGCCGAGCGCGGTCTGTGGCGGGCGAAGCTGCCCGCGAACCTGGACCCGGCGGCGTTGAAAAACTGGGCGACGACCAGCGGGATTCAGATCGTCGGGTATGACCAGGCCACCGGTGCGCTCACCATCCAGGGCCCCGCGATGCCCAAACCGATCACCACCGTGAGGACGGTGCCCGTGGTGCGAGTCGTCCAGCCCGTCACGACCCCGACAACCCCGGCGACCCCCACGACCTCGACCCTCTACGTTGCCTTCGCGCCGTCCACGACCGTGGACCAGGCGCGCACGCTGATCGAGCAGGTGGGCGGTCAGATGGCCAGCTTCGACACCGCGACGCAAGTCGCGAAATTGAGCGTCGCCGCCGGTCATACCACGGTGGTGTCCACCCTGCTGTCGGCGATGCCGCAGGTGCGGTGCGTCAACGCGACGGGCGCGGCCTGCGGAAGCTCCGCGCCGATCGTCACTCCCGCCCCGATCGGCCTGGGCGCGCCGACGGCGCTGTCGCTCGCGCCCGGCACCACCACCCTGACGTGGCATCATGCGACGGGCGCTTCGGCGTACGTCATTTACAGCGCGACGAGCGGATCCGGACCCTGGACACCGGTCGGTCACGTGAGCGACACGGCGGACCTGTCGTTCACCGACCCCACCGCGCAGCCCGGGGTGATCTACTACCGGGTGCAGTCGATGCAGGTCTGCGTGGGCAACACGCAGCGGGCGTGCGACGTCACCAACCCGACGCTCGACCCTGAGTTCGCCACTGTGCCCATCGCGGTGACGGTTGCGGCGGCCGCGCCGAGCCCGAGCCCCGCCCCGGTGGACACGACTGTGCAGCCGTCGCCATCCCCCTCGCCCGCGCCGTCCACCGACCAGGGAAGCCCCCCACCCACGACGACCACCACGACGACCCCGACTACTCCGCCGCCTGACACCACGCCGGCTCCGAAGGCCTCAGCCACCGACGGGCACGTCGAGCTCAGCTGGAACGCGGTGCCGGGCGCTGCCTCGTACCAGGTATACCGCGCGACCGCGGGAGGCGACGCCGCGGTCGTGGGCGAGACGAGCACCACGAGCCTTGTCGACGTCGGCGGGGTAGCGGGCGCCGACTACACGTACACCGTGCTTGCCGTCGTTCCCGGGACAACCACCGTTCAGTCGACGCCGGCGCCGATCCACTGGGTTCCGGCCACGTCGCAGCCGGTGGTGCTGCGCTCTTCGCCTGACGCGACGCAGGTGGGCGGGCAAGTGATTCTCTCGGCCGACGTTCAGAGCGGAGACGGTGCCGGCCACGTAGCCTGGACTTTGAGCGGGCCTCTCACGACCGTGAACGCCGGCGCCGCCGCCGGCACCCGCCTGGTTGGCAACCCCCTGTCCTGGACATCGTCCGTCACGTTCGATTCATCGACCGTCCCGGACGGCGCTTACACCCTGACGGCCAGCGTCACTGACGGCAGCGGCAACACGACGGTCGTTTCCAGGTCGGTGACGATCTCGAACGCGCGGCCCATCACGCCGACAGGATTCGGCGCCGCAACCACGCAGCAAGGCGTCGCGCTGACGTGGACCCAGCCGGCCAGCGGCGGCGCGGCACTGTATCGACTGTCGCGCGACGGCACGCTGCTGGTCGAGCTTCCCGCCGACAGCCGGTTCTTCGTCGACACGACAGCAGGCATCGGCCCGCACACGTACGCGCTCGTCCTGGTGGACCGGTTCGGGCTCGCCTCCGATGCCGCGACTGCCGGCGCGTCTGTCACGTCTGCTCCATCGGGCGGCAGCGTCAGCCTCCGCGTGCTGCTGCCGGGCGGACAGGATCTCGCGGCGGATGGACTGGGGGGCGGCCATCTGCTGCTGTCGGCGCAAGCGTTGCCTGCATCGACAACGCTTTCGTTCCAGTTTGCCCCGGCCGGAGCGTCGTGGGCATCAGTTCCGGTGGCCGTGACCTGCGCGACCGCGTGCACCGCTGACTGGAGCCTTTCGGGTCTCGCGCCCGGCCACTATCGCGTGCGTGCCGTTGTGCAGCAGGCCGATGTTCAGCTCGCGAGCACCGAAGTGACGTTCGTCGTCGCCGCCCTTCCTCAATTGCCCGCTCCGACCTCGGTGACGACGACCACCACGTCGTGGGGGGTCAACATTCACTGGAAGCCGCCGTCCGGACTGTCGCCGGCCGCGTACCTGGTCTCGCGATCGATGACCGGCGGCTGGACCGCGGTCGGCATCAGCGGAGCGATGGACTTCATCGATACGAGCGCCGCCCCCGGCCAGATGTACACGTATCGGGTGCAGGCCGTGGGCTCGGATGGGACTGACGGCGATGTCTCGCCGCTCGCGTCGATCGTCGTGCCGGGCGCGCACGCCACGGCAGGCACCGGCGCCGAGCCCGCGGCGCCGACCTCGGTGCGGGCGGTCGGCGGACAGGGCGGCGTAACCGTGCTGTGGGCGGGCGTTCCGACGGCGAGCGCATACCAGGTCGAGCGGGCGCTCGATCCGGAGGGGCCGTTTACGACGCTTGCCGTCACGGCGGCGACGATGTATCTCGATCAGGCGCAGCGCGTCGGCGGGCAGGTCTACTACAGGGTGCGGGCAATCGCCGCGGGCGTGCTCGGCGATCCCTCGGCCTCCGCCTCCGCGCTGCTGGTTCCCATGCCACAGCAGTCCAGCTCCTCGCCCGTGATCGTCGCCGTGGCCGCGGGCCCGGCCGGGGCAACAACCGGCGAAGTCGAGCTCGGGCCGGGACAGCCGGCAACTGTCAGGGCCGGCAACTCGCTGCTCGTGAACGCCTCGGGCGCGTCGAGCGGCGTGATGCAGGCGCAGATCGAGGCGCTCGAAGGCGCCACCTGGCATCCGCTCGCGAGAGTCATGACGACTGCGACCTCGAGCGGCTGGGCGGCGTCGACCCCGCTCGTCACGTCCGGTCTCGCCGAGGGCGCCCATCAGCTCAGAGCGGTGGCGACCGCAGCCGATGGAACCGTACTCGACACCACGCCGGTCGCGGCTGTGCAGGTCATCCACTCGGCGCCGGCACCGGCGGGCCTCAGCGCCACGATCGCAGGCCCGGCTGTGCATCTCTTCTGGACCCCGCCCGCGAGCTTTCAGCCGCTCACGTACAGCGTCTATCGCGCGGTCGCGAGCGGCGGGTTTGCCGTCGCCGCATCCGGGCTTGCCGCGCCGTCCTTCGACGATCTCTTCATGGGAGGCAGCCTCTCGGTCTCCTATGTTGTGTCATCGGCTGACGACCTCGGCAACCAGAGTTCGTGGAGCGCCCCGGCCACGCTTGTCACCCCGGCCGCTTGGACGGACGCGGCGCCCTCGATCCAGTTCGTGCTTCCGGCCGGCGACGTCATCGCGGGTGGCGCCGACGCACTGCTCGCCGCCGCGGCCAACAGCGCCGCAGGCCTGAGGTCGGTCGGCTTCTCCTACATGCCCGAGGGCGGCTCGCTCTGGGTCGACCTCGGCGGCTCCCTCCCGAGCTCGCTGGGCGGTCCGTCGCTCGCGAACCTCTTCGACCAGCCGGTCTGGGGAGGCGCCTGGAAGACGTCGTCTCTCGCGCCCGGTTCCTACACCGTCCGCGCAGTGGCCACCGACAATCTCGGCCACACCGCGGAAACGCTGCGCACGCTGGCCGTCGGCGACAGCCAGCCGCGCGGCCCGCCACTGGCGGGATTCAACATCATCGCCACCGCTGCGGTCGGCGCGGTCAAGCTCTCCTGGGACTCAGCCGGCACCAGCTTCCTCGTTGAGCGCTCCGCGGACGGAGCCTCCGGAACATTCGAACCGATCGGGACCACCTCATCCACCGCGTTCGTCGACGCGCACCTGGTCCCCGGCTTTGCCTACTGGTATCGCATCGTCGAGCTCGCACCTGCTTCTACCCTCAGCTCGAGCTCGGTCGTCACGCCGCTGGCGATTCCGGCCACCGGCACCGCTTCGGCCGACGCGCAGCTGAGCGTTTCCCTGCCCGCGGCAGCGGCCGGCCGGCTGAGCATCGACGTAGCCCCGGCAGCGACCACGCCTCC
>JBGPEO010000143.1:0-6724 GCA_041482895.1 Candidatus Dormibacteraceae bacterium
CACAGCGGGCAGGCCTTGTTCTGGCGCAGCTTCAGCTCGCGGAAGGACATGTCCTCGCCCTCGAAGAGGAGGTAGCGGCCGATCATCGGCTTGCCGATATCGAGCAGGTACTTGATCGTCTCGAAGGCCATCATGCTGCCGATGATTCCGGGCAGGACCCCGAACACGCCCGCCTCGGCGCAGCTCTGCACGGATCCCGGCGGCGGCGGCTCCGGGAACAGGCAGCGGTAGCAGCTCGTGCCCTTGGCCGAGTCGAACATCGCCAGCCGGCCCTCGAACCGGAAGATGCTTCCGTGCACGAGAGGCTTGGCCAGGAAATGGGCCGCGTCGTTGGCCAGGTAGCGGGTCGGGAAGTTGTCGGTGCCATCGACGATCACGTCATAGGGCGCGAAGATCCGCATCGCGGTCTCGGAGTTGAGGTGCTCGTTGATCGGGACCACCTCGACGTCCGGGTTCAGGTTGCGCAGAGTTTCGGCCGCCGACTCGACCTTGGGCCGGCCAATGTCGTCGTGTCCGTGAAGCAGCTGGCGCTGGAGGTTCGAGGCGTCGACTACATCGAAGTCGACGATGCCGATCTTTCCGACCCCGGCCGCGGCGAGGTACATCGAAGCGGGCGAACCGAGGCCACCGGCGCCGAGCAGGAGCACGCTCGAGCCCAGCAGCTTGCGCTGGCCGGCTCCCCCCACCTCCGGCAGGATCAGGTGACGGGCGTAGCGGGCGACTTGATCGGGGGTAAAAGGCTTCGAGGCAGACATCGTGCAAGTCAATATACCCAGGGTGGTGTTGCGGTTATTCCTATGAGGCCCGCCCTGAGGTCTCTGGGCGTGTCTCATATAGTTGGGAGGCCGTGGAAACCGAATATCTAGACGAAGAGCAGGTCATCGCCCTCTACAACAAGGTGCGGACCGGCAAGCGGACCTGGCCGACCGGCATCTGGACCTCGCCCGCCGCCCTGCAGTACGCGGTGACGGTGTTCGACTACTGGATCCACAACGTGATGGGCTGGAAGGGCTGGCCGGACGCGCGCGGCAAGGTGACCCCAGCGCTGCTCGAGGAGCACCGCCTGGCCGACCTGGTCGAGAGCGTGTTCGTGCCGGAGTTCGGCGACGACTGGCTGGATTTCGAGATCGTGCTCAACGAGAGCATGCGGCTCTCGGAGGACGAGGCGTGGGCGCCGGACGTGGCAGACCGCCAGGAGCGGGTGGAGTCCGCTTTCGAGCACGCGTTCGAGCAGCTCATCGGATCGCCGAAGCAGCAGCCGAAGCTGCTGTCCACCTATCACCGCTTCCGCAATCACCTGCTGCGCATGTGGAGCGCGTTCCAGGAGGCGCAGGCCGAGCATGACAAGGCCGAGCGCGAATCGGCGGAGCGCTTCTGGGCCCATCTGCGCCTTGTGCGCAGCACGCGCGCGCAGGCCGCCGAGGCGTGGTCGATCGTCAACTCGGACGACGAGCGGCGCGGCGAGGTGACGATGGTTTGGGGCGAGCCGCATCCCTACTGCCTGGTCGTGCTCGACGACGACATCGAGACCGGCGGCTGGGAGCAGGTGATCTACCGGCTCGAGCAGGAGATCCTCGTCGAGGAGCCCGGCATCGTCAGCTACGCGGTCTGGCACAAGGGCTTCGTCGGGGAGTACTACCGCTGCGCGGACTGCGGCGAGCTGCACAGCCAGTTCGACGAGGACGCCGGTACCGAGCTCCGGCTCGATGACCTGGATCCGCCCGAAGAGCGCTGAGCCGGCCGGGCGCCTCGTTGCGTCATCTTTGGCGCTGATAGGCAACGCCGATGCTGGTGAGCGGCATCCACCTGGTTCGAGTGAAACCCACAGGAGTCTCCCTTCTAGTCGACCGTCAGGCTGAAGTTCTTTCCTTCCCAGCCGGTCATGTAGTGCGCAGTCCACGAGAACCCGGACCCGGGCGAAAGCCGGTTGGACGGAATCTCGGCGACCCACACCCCGAGCGTCGTGTCAATGGCCTCGACCTCCTCAAAGGTCTGCCACTCGTCGAACGTGTAATGGACGGCGCCCGGTCGGGGCAGCTGCACGCGCAGCCGGCGGCCCGCAGCGATGCGGGTGATCTGGTGCTTGTGGGACCAGACGAAGGCGGGCTCCTGCGACGAACCTTCCGTGTAGCGGCGACGGGCCGGCATCACGATGTCGGGGAATCCGGCCAGCGCGATCGTGACGAGCAGCTCGAGATATTCGGCATGCGCCCAACCGAGCGGGGTGGCCGAGCCGTTCGGGCGGCCGAGCTGGAGACCGCGGGCGGGGACGTCGGGTTGATCCCAGACCTGCTCGGGGAGCATCAACCCCTGGCCGGCGAAGCCCTCGAGCGTGCGGACAAGCTCGGCCGCCGGCAATCCCATCGAGAAGAAGTGACGCGCGCGTTCACCGGTGAGCACCGGCCACGGCCGACCGCGCCCGCTGCCATCCCAGGGCGATCCATCCTCGTACTCGCCGTACCTATCTCCGACGTAGCGGCGCCAGCTCGGGCCGGCCGGAAGGCTGACTTTCAGCGACGTGTCCACTCCCTGCAGGCTGCGGAGAATCCGCTCGTCCTTCGGCCTCCGCAGCCCGTAGCGGACGAGCTCGAGAAACTCGGGCGCGATAGCACCTTCAGTTGGGCGATGGTCGGGATCGCCCGCGAGTCGCACGTATTGGCCGGCGGCCGTCGAGCACCACGTCTCGACGCGGTCGTTCCAGTAATCGGCGACCGCCCGCAGATGACTGGCGGCCACATGCTCGCCTGCCTCGTGTGCAAACTCGGCCGACACGATGAGGGCGGCGATGCAGGCGGCGAGCGTTGAAGGAGAGAGCCCACCGAGGTCTTCCCAACGATCGAGCTGGGTTAGCGGTCCCTCGCGGATGATGAACTGCGCCGCGGGTCGAACCATGACCGGGTATGGATCGTGGTCCAGACAGTTGGCCACGCCCAATCGCCACGCGAGAAGAATCGGAAGGGCCACCTGGTCGAGCTCGGTAGAGGTCCAGTGGGGCGTCCCATCGAGAAACCAGTTTTGATACCAGCCGCCGTCGGGGCGCTGGCGCGCCTGCAGGTGACGGAACGCGCGCAGCGCCGCAGCGCTGTCGCCCGCGTCGAGCAGAGCGGTTGCGATCCGGCACAGGTCGCGCGGCCACACGAGGTGGTACACATGATTGCCGTCATGGTTGGTCTCGCCCCACGGCGCGCTCGGCGAAGCGATGAAGGCGCCCGCATGCGATTTGTCTTCGAGGCAGCGCAGCACCGTAAACGATGCTCGGGCGAGCATTCCCTCGTCGCCGCTGACCTTGGCCAGCGCCTGGGGCATGTCGAGCTCCGCACGCCACGCCCGTTCGAAGGCCTGGCGGATGTTGCTCGCCCCGCGTGATAGCGCCGCCCGAGCGACCTCCTCCGCATCGGCTCGCGTGTGCGCGAAACCTATCGCGATCTGAAACGAGCCAGCGCGAATCCCGATCTCGGCCCCGACCGAGACGTTGCCGGGTCCGGCGCGGTCGTAGACGTTGGTCAGGTAGCCGTCACCGTCACTGAGATCGATCTGCACGTCAGAGGTCCGGTAGTAGCCGGCGGTGGCTCTGCTGAAAGGCCCGACGATGCAGATCCAGACGTCTTGCTGGCGCATTAGCAAGGCAGGCGGATGTGTGTCCAGGACCTGGCCGAAGTTGCCCTCGGTACCCGGCTGCCAGTGCGCCGTGGCCTGCATGTAGAGGCGCACGTCCGGAAGCTCGGGGGTGAACGTTGCGGCGATCAGGAGGGCGTTCTCCTCGGGATCGGAGAAGTATTCCTTCGTCAGCCGATATTCGTGGTGCGTGCTATCGACGATGAAAGCGGGCACGCCAGGGCTGAGCCACGTGATGCGGTGCTGTCCGTCGGCCGCGTCATCGACAGGAGGCGCACCTCCAGCGGACGCAAAGAAGCGCAGCTCGTGAAGCGCGACGCGGTCCAGAAATGGAAAGAAGACCTCGCTCAGCGACCCATCCGCGAGCGTGTACCAGAGCTTGCTCCTCGGACCCGGCGCCGCTCCGAACGCCATTTTGCGGCCGGGACCCCACATCGGCGGCACGCCCGGTCCTCCTGGAGCCTCCATCGGGCACTAAGTATGGAGAGCGGCTGGGTCAGATTAGAATCGAGCGACGATCGTGACTCCCCGGGGAGGTGGCTGAGTGGCCGAAAGCACCCGCCTGCTAAGCGGGTAGGGGGTGTAAAGCTCCCTCGAGGGTTCGAATCCCTCCCTTCCCGCTCCCCAGAGATGTTGGCGGCACCAGTTTGCCCACCATAAGGCGTCCTACAAGCGCTGGCGGGAGGCTTGGCGGAGCAGGATCCGCCGAGAAGCTTAGGCAGCGAGGCTCGACTGTAACCTTGCCCGGACCGGGAGGGCCTTTGGCCTCTAGCTAGACCGCTTAAGCGAAACCCAAACTGACTTGTTCCGTCCCCTCCTTTATTCCCTCTTTTGGGTGGAGGTGCGCGATGTTCAAGACGCTTACGATCCCCAAGCTGATCCGTCGCTTCTTGGTAGGGCTCCCGTTGGCAGCGCTTCTTGTCGGTGCTATGGCAACGGGGGTCGCTGCTGACAAGCCGGGGCCGCCTCCGCCACCGTTCCCGCCTACTGCGGGCGATCACGAAATCTAGCCAGGGCTGATCACGAACTCTAGGCAGGCTCCGAGGCGGGGTTGGAGCCGTCAGAAACAGAGGTCCCCTGCGAGGCTTTGCTTGTCACAGCTCACGCCACAGCAGGAGACCTCGCATGCAGTCTGGAGAAACGCACGTGGAATTGAAAGCCCTTCGTCACCACGGCTGGAGCGTCAGCGATCTGGCCCGGGAGTACGGACTTAGTCGCGACACCGTCCGGCGCGAGCTGGCAAGCGAACATCCCCGCGGCTATCCCGAGCGCGCCAAGCCGACCGCGCTGAGCGAACCGCAGCTGGTCCACATCGAGCGCCGCCTGGTCGTCTGTCCGAACATCCGCGGGACCGACCTACACGCTGAGCTGCGACACGAGTACGGCTACGACGGAAGCTATCCCGCCTTCCAACGCCACCTGCGTCTGATCCGACCGGCGCAGATCATCGACCCGGAAATCCGTTTCGAGACCGGACCTGGTCTACAGACCCAGGTCGACTGGACCAAGCTCGGTCTGTGGCCGCTCGGCGAGCAGATGGCGGAGATGAGTGCCATGGTCGCCATCCTCGGCTGCAGTCGAGCGCCGGCGATTCGTTTCGCGGCTGACCAGACCCGACCGACATCACTGGAGCGAGTACTCCGTTGCATGGTCGACCTCGGCGGTGCAACGCGCGAGGTGCTCACCGACCGCGACCCTGCCTTCTGCATCGGCGCGACAAGCGATGGCAGCGCCATCCTGGCGCCGGACTGGGTCGACCTGTGCACTTTGCTTGGCGTGGTGCCTCGGGCATGCCGGCCCTATCGGGCCAAGACGAAAGGCAAGGTCGAGCGGATGATTCGGGAGCTCAAGGAGAGCTTTCTGCCTTGGCTCAGCCGGCAGCTTCTACCGCCGCGCCCGACGCTGGCCGAGTATGACGCGCTCGCTCGTCGCTGGATCCAGGAGGTTGTCCTCAAGCGCCGCCACCGAACCACCAAACGGGTGGTCGGCGAAGCCTGGCTCGATGAGCGGTTGCAACTTCGCGCGGTACCTGAGCGGGTTCTCGCCAAATACACCGTGAACCTGCCCGTCGTTCCCGTGAGGGTCGCCACCGACCACATTCAACGCCAGCTCGGCGAGGTGGTTCAGCTCCGGTCTCTCAGCGATTACGAGGAGGTGGCGAGATGAAGGCAGAGGCGACGTCCTACCAGCGCCTGCGCGAGCACCTCAGCTATCTAGGACTCTCCACCGCCGCCGAGAACCTGAGCGGCGAGCTCGACCGTGGACTCAAAGACAAGCTCTCCGCGACTCAAGTCTTGGAGACGCTGCTCGAGGCCGAAGTGGTGGCGACCAAAGCCCGCCGCGCCCGAGGCCGCCTGCGCTTCGCGCACTTCCCAGTTCACAAGACGCTGACCAACTTTGACTTCGACTTTCAGCCCACCCTCGACCGCAAGCTCATCTCTGAGCTTTCGACGCTCCGCTTCGTCGAGGAACGCCGCAACGTGATTCTGCTCGGACCACCTGGCGTCGGGAAAAGCCATTTGGCGATTGCGCTTGGCATCATGGTCACCGAGGCCGGCTACCAGGCCTACTTCACCTCCGCCGCCGACATGGTCACCAACCTCCAAGCCGCACACCTCGCCGGCAGCGCTCTCTACAAACTCCGTACCTACCTCAAGCCCTCCGTTCTGGTCATCGATGAGCTCGGCTACCTGCCGCTCGACCAGTCGTCAGCGAACTGGATCTTCCAGGTCGTCAGCCGTCGCTACGAGAAGTCGGCGCCCATCGTCCTCACCTCAAACCGTGGCTTCTCCGACTGGAGTCAGGTCTTCGCCGACCAGGTCGTCGCCACTGCCATCGTCGACCGCCTCATCGACAACGCCATCGTCATCAACATCCGCGGTCGCAGCTACCGCATGCGCGCTCACCAAGACTCAACCAACGGCAAAAACGGGCGCTGATGACGAGCTCTCCGAAAAACGACGCGACAGGAAGCCTCAGGACGCCCGCAACCAATGCGCCGAGTGTCCTACGACCTGAGTCAAGGAGGTGGTGCTAGAGTCCGCTCAACCGTCGACGACCTGACGAAATTTCGTGATCGGGTCTGGCGAACTTTCGTGAGCGCCTACAC
>JBGPEO010000144.1:0-6720 GCA_041482895.1 Candidatus Dormibacteraceae bacterium
GACCAGCGCCAACATCCACTACGGGACCGTGCGCAACCCGCACGATCCGTCCCGCGTGGCCGGCGGCTCATCCGGTGGCTCGGCGGTAGCCGTGGCGGCCGGGATGTGCGATTGGGCGGTCGGCAGCGACACCGGTGGCTCAATCCGCATCCCCGCGTCGCTGTGCGGCGTGGTCGGGTTCAAGCCGGTGCTCGGCACGATCGACCTTACCGGCGTAGTTCCGCTCAGCTGGTCGCTGGACACCCTCGGCCCCATGGCGCCAGACGTGGCGAGCACAGCGCGCGCCTTCACCATGATGTCCGGAGAGATCGTGAGCACCGACGGCCTGCAAAGGCCCAGGCTCGCGGTGCCGGCCGGGTGGGTCGGTGACCTCGACGAGCCAACCGAACGGGCCTGGCGGCTGGTCTCCAGCGGCCTTCCTGAGATCAAGTTCGTCGATCGCGACCGGCTGTTTCGCAACGGCTTGACGATCCTCCTCGTGGAGGCGGCGACCTATCATCGCCGGTGGGCAGGCGAGTTTCCGCAGAAGTACGGCGCCGACGTCCTCGGGCACATCCGGAGGGGACTTGGAATGCTCGCCGTGGACTTCGAGGAGGCCCTCCGCGAGCGACCGGGGCTGCAGCAAGCCGCGGAGCGCGGGATGGACGGCTTCGACGCGCTGCTGCTGCCCGCGACCGCGATCGTGGCGCCGCCGGTTGACGGGGGAAGCGAGGTGCGTGAGCCGCTCTCACGCTTCACGCGGCCGTTCAACACGACGGGCCAGCCCGTGGTTGCGCTGCCGGCGCCGGTGCGGGGGCTTCCCGTCGGGATGCAGGTGGTCGGGCGGACCAACGCGGACACGCTCAGGGCCGCTCTGTGGCTGGAACGTGAGTGGCAGAACCTCGCCTCGTGAAATCGAAGGAGCTGTTCCCGGCGGTCTTCGGCCGCCACGCCGTTGCCTACCAGCGGCGCCTCGAGCAGGTGATGGAGCGAGGCGAGGCGAGGGGCCGATTGCGAGCCCTCGAGCTGGTCGACGCGCAACCTGGCATGCGGGTGCTCGACCTGGCGTGCGGGCCTGGGACGCTGAGCCGGCGACTCGCGCTGCAGGTTTCGCCGCGTGGTGAAGTCGTCGGGGTGGACCTTGCGCCAGGGATGATCGAGGTGGCGAGGGCGGCCCGCATTCCCAACGCTCGTTTCGAGGTGATGGACATCGAGAAGCTGAGCTTTCCCGACGCGTCGTTCGACGCCGCCGTTTGCGGGCACGGCCTGCAGTTCGCGCCAGAGCTCGCCGTGGCACTGAGCGAGGCCCGGCGAGTGCTTCGACCGGCAGCGCGGTTCGCGGCCAGCGTCCCTGTAGAAGGCAACATTGAATCGGTGTGGTCGCTCCTCGAAGCGGTCATCGATCGCAGGCTCCCTCCCGCCGCACAGGCCGTCGACCAGAGCCCGACTCGCGCAACGGTGGCCGACAGGGTGCGGTTCGGCCAGGCCGCACTCGATGCGGGCTTCGCCACCGCCGAGGTCGAGGTGATCGAAGAGCATGTGAGATGGGAATCGGCCGAGCAGCTCGTCTCCATGTTCACGAGCTGGTGGAGCTGCGCATCGCGCCTCGACGGGATCGACGCCGAGGAGCGCCGAAAATTCACAGAGGAGGCGACCGAGACAATCAAGCGAGCCCACCCGGGCACGATCGACACCGCTGGACGAAACCACGTCTTGTTCGCGATCGCTTGATGCGACATCGTTTCGGAGCTCTGCTGCTGCTCGCCGTCGTGAGCGGCTGCGGGCCTGGTCCGCAAGCGGTGGCGCCCGCGAGCTCTACGCCATCGGCCCTGGCTCTCGAGTCGCCATCGCCCGCCCCGGCTCCGATCACGTATGGCCCTCCGCAATACCGGGCCATGTGGGTGGACGCGCTTCACGACGGCATCAAGTCTCCCGCCCAGGTGGAAAAGCTGGTCGCCGACGCTCATCGGGCGAACATCAACGCGCTGATCGTTCAGGTGCGTAAGGGCGGCGACGCTTACTTCAATCACGCGGACGAGCCGCGAGCGCTGGACATCGCGGCATCGCGTGGTTTCGACCCGCTCGCTTACGTGATCCGCCTGGCGCATGCGTCGACGCCGCGGATCGAGGTCCACGCCTGGCTCAACACGTTTTACGTAAGCGAAGACAGCGGCGTTTTCGTGAAAAACGGAATCGCCTGGGGCAATCGAGCCAACGACGGCTCGATTTCCGGATATCTGGACCCCGGCATACCGGAGGTGCAGGCATACACGCACAAGATCTTCATGGACGTGGCCCGCAACTACGACGTGGACGGGCTCCACATGGACTTCGTCCGGTACGCCGGCATGACCTGGGGTTACACCTCAGCGTCTCTCTCTTTGTACATGCACGACACCGGCGCGACCGCCGTGCCGGCGCCTGACGACCCGCGATGGCAAGCCTGGCGGCGCGACCGCGTGACGGCGTTCGTGCGTGACCTGCACAACGACTTGCGTGCGGTCAAGCCCGGAGTGAAGCTCAGCGGAGCGCTGATCTCCTTCGGCGGGGGCCCTACATCGGCGGCGGGTTGGAACTTCACGTCGGCCTACACGTCCGTGTTTCAAGACTGGCGTGACTGGCTGCTGAAGGGCTACATCGACTTCGGGGTGCCGATGAACTACGACAGCGACTGGAGCGCGCGCGAGGCCAGGTGGTTCGACCAGTGGCTCGCCTTCGAGAAGGATTCGGGGTTCGCCAATCGCGTGGTGACCGGCATCGGCGCCTTCTTGAACTATCCCGAGGACGCTCTGGCCCAGATCCGCCGCGTGCTGGCGCCGTCGGCCAGCGGAAACCGCGTGCTCGGAGTCGCGATCTATTCGTATGCGTCGACGTCCGTCTACGGCAACTCGGACTTCTACAATTCGGCGGACTTCTCCTCGTCGCTGCCCCGGCAGCCGTACGCCGGATCGACCATTGGCGAGGCGGGATTGGCCCGTCGCGCGGAGCTGCTCAACGAATGGTTCATGACCCAGCTCTCGCAGCCCGCCTACTACAGCGACGTGCAGCTGGGCCGGATCCACACGCAGCCGGTGTTCAACCTGCCGGCCGAACCGCCCGTCCTACCCGGCGCGTGAGCGGCCGACGTGCCGCGGGCTAGCGCGATCCTGCGCCTGCTCGCATTCGCGGTGCCGGCGGCGCTGGCCGCGGCAGGCATTCAGCCGCTCCTGGGAGCCGCCACCGGGGCCGTGAAGCTGAGCTGGGCGATCGGTCTCACGGCGCCGGCGGTGATAGCCGCCGGGCTGGTATTCGGCGCGGGACGGATGCTGGATCGCGGCGACCTCGTCCAGCCGCCGTGGTATTCGGCCTGGATCCTTCTTCCGGGCGCCTTCCTCCTGGCGGGGGCCGCCGCGATGTGCATCTTCGGCGCGCTCGTGGAGCTCTCGTTGATCACGTGGATCCTGTGGGCGCTGCTGATCGGGGGATCGCTGTTCTGGGCTGGAGCGATGGTCGTAGTGCGAAGCGCCTCGCGCTGACAGGCACACCCCGGGCGGGGCCCACCCATCTTTTTGACCGGCCCCGCCCCCACCGGCACACCTGCGGCGAGAGTACGGCCGGCGCAAAACGATGGCAACCCAGGTTGTTAAGGCCGCCTACTGCGCGGCGCGCGAGTGGGTCATGCCGGCTCCGCCTTCCAGGGTCCTCCTCAGGCAGACGCACACCCACATTCGGTAGGGCGACCATTTGGCGGCCAGCCGCTCCAGCACCTCCTGGTCAGGCTCGCTCGCCAGGCCATACTCGGTACGGATCGCGCCCATCAATCGCCGCTCCTGGGACGGAAGCTCGTCGACAGCACCCAGCGCACGCAGTCGCACGAGCTCAGACCCCCAAACTCCAATGCCGGGCAGCCTGCGCAGGCTCTCGAGCGCCATTTCGCGCGGCAACGCGCGCAGCGCTTCCGTCTCGAGCTCGCCAGTCAGCGCGGCTCGCCCGAGCGCGTTCAGATACTCGACCTTGCGACCGAACAGTCCTGGGAATTTTTCCAGGTGAGCCAGCCGATCCGACCCCGGGAACGTCCACAGCGTGTGTCCGTGGACGTCGATCGCATGACCGAACTCTTTCGACATGCGGTCCTTGACCCCCTGGCCCTGGACCATCGAGATCCGCGACGAGATCACGCACCACGCCGCGGCCTCATACGCGTTCGACCAATTAACCGGCCTGAATCCCGGAAACATCCGTTGCAGCCTCGCCACCACAGGGTCCCGCTTCCCGACGTCTGGCCACGCGCCGCCGTCCACGTCCAGGCTGAGGATGCGCTCGACCTGCTTGACCACCTGCGCCGTCCGACCCGTCTCGCCGAAGATCGTGCCGAGAACGTGTCCGCGTGAGTCCTGCCTCAGGCAGATGCCCCCCGGCGCCAGGTCCTCATCCGTCAAGAAGGCGAGATGAAGGTGGCCTTCCGGATCTCCAGTCTCAGACGGCGCTCGATGCCAGGCGCCGATGAAAGTCGCACCCTGCTCGAGCGAGTAATCGCCCTGGGGAACGACCTCAAAGGTGCTCATCAAAGAAAAAAGCCGACCCGCGCCAGTGCAGGGCCGGCTGGTTGGGTATTCAGCTACGCGAGCTTGATACGGTTCGCGCGCGGGCCCTTCTGGCTCGGCTCGATCTCGAAGCTCACCCGCTCGCCGCCCGCCAGCGAGTCGAAGTTGACGGCCGAATCGAGGCCCGTGCGGTGGAAGAAATACTCCCGCCCATCCTCGGCGGCGATGAACCCGAACCCGCGGTCGGAGACCAACTTCTTGATGGTGCCTGTCGGCATCTCCTTACTCCCTTCTCGAAAGCAATGTCGCGAACGCACGGGCCCTTTCGAGAACTTCCACGACCGCGGCGCACATCGCCTCCCATCCGGGCGACTGATCTACCTTACCACCGGCGATTGCGGGCGCAAGAAGATCAGAGGGCAACCAATGCCACCCCCGCCAGGGTGGCCAGCGCACCTGCAAGTTTCATCGGTACAGCCCTCCGCTCGCGCAGCCGCCAGACGCCCCATACAGCCACCCCCACCACCGAGGTTTCGCGCACCGGGGCGACGACGGAGAGGGGTGCGATGCTGAGCGCCCAAAGCACGAGCAAATAGCCACTCCACATGAAGATCCCGATCACGATCGCCTGGGTGCGATCCATGGGCGCCGATGCGACGTACTCCTGCTGGGCCAGGCGACGTCCGGTGGTGAGGCGCGCGGCCACCCATTTTGAAACCGCTATGCCGATAGCCATCAGGACGATCAGCAGCCAGCCGTAAAGCCATGGCGTCGTGAGCCGAACCCCGACACGATCGATTGCCGTGTACGTCGCGATCGCCACCCCGGTCAGCAGGGCAGGCACCGTGGCCCGCCCGGTGGCCTGCGAGAGCGTGACGGCAAGGATGCCTAGGAGGAGCAGGCCGACACCCACGAGCTGGAGAGCGGAGAGCCGCTCATTGAGCAAACCCAGGCCGGCAATGACGGCAAGCAATGGCGCCGAGCCGCGGGCGATCGGGTAGACCGCGGACAGCTCACCGCGCCGGTAGGCCGCAGCCAGGAGCCACAGGTAAGTCACCTCAAACACGCCGGAGAGCGCGCACCAACCCGCCGCGGCCGGTGCGAGGCCGGGGCGACCGGTCCAGACCCATGCCACCGCAACCGCCGGAGTTGCAAGCAATACCGCGGCGAGCGTGCCGCGCTGAAAGGTTTGCATCGGGTCGGCACTCACCTTCGCGAGGACGTTCCACGTGCCGTGCAGCACCGCCGCGGCCAGCGCCAGCGCGATCGCGGCGGCGATCAGCCCGTCAACCCATCAGGATGTTTGCGCGGCCTTGCGAGCAGCCGGCCGAGGAGCCTGTACACCTCGGGATTGACCAGCAGTCCGTTGTGGCTGCCCCAAACGTGAATTGCCGGAATGTCAGGCCGGAGGCAGGAGCGGAAGTTCACCACGTCGTCTGAGCGCGTGTAGATCGAGGTGGTCGGCACGGCCGGGGGCAGGCGCAGGTCGTGGGCAAAGCGCCCCTCGAAGTTCCACCGGCGGCCATAGGCGAGCTCGTTCGCCGTCTTGACCACGCCCACCGCGTGGCGGGTCACTGAGGCGAGGTCGGTCGTGTCGGCGAGCGGAGCTCCCAAAGTGATCACCTGCTCGACGCTCTGGGGCCTTCGCTGCGCCAGCACCTTGGCGAGGAGGCCGCCGCGGCTGTGGCCGACGACGCTAACCCGCGATCCGGCCTCAGCTTCGACCGCGATAAGGCGGTGGCGAAGGAGCGCCAGCAACCGCTCCGAGTCCTGGACGTTTAGCAGGATGCCCGACAAATACGCCTTGTAGCCAATCCGTGCGAGCCAGGTGTAGAGCACGGTGAAGGACCAGTCGCCGGACAAAAAGCCTGGAATCAGCAGGACCGGCCGCCCATCGCCTCGAGGGACACCGCGCCCGCGAAGAACAGGGTCGCGCAGCAGCGCCGACATCTCGCGAAACGCGAGGGGGTCCCACAACTTCACGGCAGCGATCGTAGGTTGTACGCCACCGCGACGAGGGGCCGGGCGCGCGCAGGGCGCATTAACAGCGCGCGCGCAGGGCGCATTAACAGCGCGCGCGCAGGGCGCAGTAGCGGCGCGCGCGCAGAGCGCAGTAGCGGCGCGCGCGCAGAGCGCAGTAGCGGCTCGCGCGCAGAGCGCATCAGCTAGACGGCGTACACCCCCCCGTCGGTTCCGATCTGGAGGGCGATCGCCGCCA
>JBGPEO010000145.1:0-6637 GCA_041482895.1 Candidatus Dormibacteraceae bacterium
CCGGCCGGGTAATCGCCGCCGGCGGCTACGGACCACATCTCCGCTTCGCGGAGCGCTTGCTGGGCAAGCCGGTTCAGCCGCTTCGTCCGCGACTGGCTCGTGTACGTGCCTCGGTGCAGCTCGAAATACAGCTCGCCCACCGCCGTGGCAAGCCCGCTGGCCTCTGCTGCAGCCGCCTCGAAAAAATCCGCCGCCCGGCCGATCTCCACGCCCAGCCGGTGTGCCGACTCGATCATCTCCGCCTGAGGACCACCGCCGCCGTCACCCCAGCCAAATAGATAAAGGGACCGGTGGGAGCTGTGCCCGTCCTTGAAGTTGCGGATGCTCCTCTCGACCTCCTCGGGCTCGAAGCTGCCGTTGTAGGTGTCGGCGGGCGGGAAGTGGGTGAAGATGCGAGACCCGTCGATTCCCTCCCAGATAAAGGTGTGGTGCTCCGGCTTGTTGGTGTCGTTCCAGGAAAGCTTCTGGGTGAGGAAGAAATCGCAGCCCGACTCCGCGATGAGCTGCGGCAGGTTGCCCGGATAGCCGAACACGTCGGGCAACCAGAGAACCTTGGTCTCGTACCCGAACTCCTGCATGAAAAAGCGCTTGCCATACAGGAGCTGCCGCACCAGCGACTCACCTGACGGCAGGTTGCAGTCCGCCTCGACCCACATCGCACCGACCGGCTCCCACTGGCCGGCCGCGACCTTCTCCTTGATGCGGCGATAGATGTCGGGGTAGGACCTCTTCATCCACTCGTATTGGGCGGGCTGCGACGCGGCGAAGATGTAATCGGGGTGCTCGTCCATCAAGGCCAGCTGCGTCGACCAGCTTCGCGAGACCTTTCGCCGGGCTTCCCGGACGGGCCACTCCCAGGCCGTGTCGATGTGTGCGTGGCCGACGGCGGTGACCCGATGCTTGGGGTCGAGTAGCACGTCGCTCTTCCCAACCTCCGGCGATTCGCGAACGGCGAGCTCGGCCTGCCGCAGGACGAACGCCGGCTCGGGAGACTGGCGCAGCGCGATCATCGAAGGAGCGGGCTCCGTGCCCTGCTCTGTGGCGCGTGGATTGGCCGCGGCTTCGATGTAGAAGTCGACGTCAGGGCCGTCGATCGGGAGCCAGCGATGATTGGGATCGATCCCGCGCCAGGGCTTACCGTCCTTCCAGGCCAGCGCCTCGCACGTGAACCCGGTCGGCCCGTCGAAGCCGAGATCGAACCGGGCGACCACGCGCTGATCAGCCCATTCGTCCGGCACGTGGCCCGTGACGTGGAACCAGGTCGTGCTCCACGGCGGGCCCCAGGGATCGCCGACCTCGATCGGCGCGAAACGTCCACGAATCGCTTCGGCGTAGCTGATGGGCTCGCCGCGCACGGAGAACGCCGTGAGCTCGAGCGGCGCCTTCCCTCCATGCGCTCCGGCCTTTGTCAAGAACCCTCTTGGGTCTGGGTTCGTCCGTTCAGCAGCCGGAAGCAGTTATCAGGCGCGTGGCGTCCGCGAGCAGAAGGGCAGCGCCGACCGTGCTGATCTGATGGCCTGACTGTGCGTTGACGTAGTTGACGAACGCTCCAAGCTGGCCGCAGGCCGCGGTCCCCTCGCCGCGAGCGGTTGACGCGATGTACGCCTCCACCTTGCTGGTCAGGCTGGTCACCGTCCCGGGCATGAGGCCCATCCCCGAGGTTGCGTCGATCACACCCTGGGCAAACTGCGACGGCAACAACACGTCAAAGCTCTGCGAGACGCTCGGCGCGGGGTTGAAGGTGGCGTTGCCAGCCTGGGCGGCTGTGATCGTGCAGATACCGGTTGCGCTCAAGGACACAGTCGCCCCTGAAACGGAACACACGCCCGAAGCGGTGAACGCATCCGGCAGCCCTGACGATGCCGTGGCGGAGACGTCGAACGGCGGCTCACCGAGAATCTTGTCCGCAAGCGGCCCGAATCTGATCGTCTGGTCCACTCCCCCTCCGAGCGTGCCCGGCAATATGTTCCCGGGGGGCGGCGCAACGAAGGTAGGAGTCGGATAACCGCATCCGGCGGGTTGGATGATGCGGTTGGTGTCCAGCGTCACGGCGCCATGGAGGGCCAGGGCTCTGCCGTTGAGAGTGGCTCCGGTTTGCATGGAAATCGAGGTCAACGCCATGACGTTTCCGACAAAAGTCGTCGAGGCGCCGATGGTGGCCGAGCTTCCAACCCGCCAGAAGACATCGCACGGCTGCGCGCCGCCGATCAGCTGGACCCTGGCGCCAGGCGCGGTGACGAGGGTGCTGCCGATCTCAAAGATGTACACGCCCGCGCCGTTGAGGGTGAGCGTTCCGGTCAGCGACGGAGCAGTGGACTGGCAATATGCGCCCGGACCGAGCGTACGGCCGCCCAGGTTGACGCCGGAGAGATCGGCATCGCACAGTTGGCCCGCCGCGTTCAGGAAGGCTGTCACAAGACTGGTCTGGGCGCTGGTGGCAGCCGGGTCGGCGATGTGCAGCGCTCCTGACGTCCCGGGTGGGAATCCGGTCACGCCGTTGCCGGGGCCAGGCCGAGCTCGCCGGTGATCCAGCTGGGGCCGGAGTTCGTGATCGTTGTTCCGGCGACGACCGCGAAAGTGCCTGCGATTCCAAGTCCCGGGTCGGTGGCGGCCAGCGCTGTCGCGGGCCAGGCGAGAAACATGAGAGCGACGACGCTGAACGACAAGGCGGATCGGCGCATTTTTCCCACCCTTTCATCCGTGTGGACGGGGACGCGAAAGGCCTTAACTGAGGCTTAAATCTTGCGCCTTCCCAGGGCCGATGTCCACGCTTTCAAATGCGGGCGGTTCGTCAATCGTGCCCCTCATCCGGTACCGGTGGACGAGCAGTTCGCGCCGATGAGCGCTGAGCAGGTCCCCGAAAGCGTCGGCCGATTCGTCCGCAAGGGTGCGGCCAGATCCCATCGCCACATCCCTCGAATCAGGCCGTCTTTGCTCCTAACTCTTCCGGCGCAGTCGATTGACCCAGCCGGCGAGGCGAGACCTGCGTGACCACAGAGCCTGAAGCTTTCCTGTCCAGATCAGGGGCACCAATGCGAGCCACGCCAGCGCCCACAAAGCCGTCGGCGGAGTAACAGGTGATCGAGCGACCCAATCAGGCAGCGGAACCAGACCGTCAGGTTGGTAGCTCATCTCCAGGTTGTATCTCACCTTCTTCCGGGCATTGCCTGGAGGTGTCTTGTACGAAACAGTGACGCGCCACGAGTCACCGTAGTTGACGCTGGAGACCTGTTGTCGGATCTGAAGCTTCTTGCCTTCGCGCTCCGCCACCGGCTGGTTGTTGGGACCGGTGATCGTCAGCAGGACGTTGCTCGTCGCGCTGATGCTGACATCGAGGGCGCCAGTCTGAACCGGATACATGCGGTACTCGTTATCAGGCACATCACACGTAAGGCTTCGATCCAGATAAATGCCCATACCTGGATATCCGCCGAACTCCGCCGGTTGGTCGAAAGGTGCGCTCTTGAGATGCGCAATCAGATTCGCGAACAGCTGCTTCCCGTTGGTGGAGAGGTTCGATGAATCCGTGGCAAAGCCCCAATAGAGATCGTTGCCACGTAGGACTATCGGCCAAAGCTGGCCGGAGCAAGGCGCCCCGGTTGATGGATGCATTCCTATGCCCCGGAATCCGAGGCCGCCAAGATCGCCGCCGTCGTAGATCGCCCAAGCGCTCGAATCATCCGTTGGACCCGTACCTAGAAAGATCGGGAATGAATTCCCGTGAACATCGAAAAGCATGTCGGGCGCCACGCGCTGAGAAAGCGAGATATCGCTTGTGTCGATGCCTTTGATGCTCTCGGTCGCCAACGGAGATTGCGATTCCAGCAGTCCGAACAGGTTGGCGCCAAAGGTGCCCATTCCGACAACCTTTGCCTTTGTAACGAGATACGTCTTCACGGTCTGACTCAGCACGATCGGTGGTGGTTCGGGATTAGACGAACCGAAGATGACGACGGATGGCCGTTCGGTCAGTACCTTGCCCAGCTCGTCGAGACGAAGCGAGAAAATGGTTAGGCCGGTGAGGCCGAGGGACGGGTCGCTCAGCAGGTCGACATACGAGTTGGCCAGGGCATCGTCGTTAGAGACGAACGCAACCACGTTGGGGTTCGCGGGCTGCCCCGCGAGGTAGTTCTGAACGACCGGAGTCAATTGCATGACGACCGGCACGATTCCGACCACGGCCGTTACGACCGAGCCGACCAACGTGAAGACTGCGTTGGCGTTGGCAAACGGCGGCGGTTTGGGATCAGCCATTGGCGTATGTCACCCAGGTGATCCCCAGATCCCAGCCGTACGTATCGATTCGGAGCTTCGAGAAGTGTCCGTTACGCGTCTTGACAGCAACAACGGAGCTGAGTCCGATTGTGCCCGCCGGAGCGGTCCGGGTACCCCGAATCCGAACCTGCGAGTACGTTGCGGATTCGAGACGGGTCATGGTCACCGAGGCGAGATCGATGATTCCGATGCTGTAGAGGCCCGAGCCATTCTGCGGGACCATGTACCTATGCGTGGCGTCGATCTGCTGCCACCAGATGTCTGCTGCGTTTGGAGCCGCAGCCTTTCCGCCTTCGAGGTCAAACGACGTGGTTCCTTTGACCGTTGTCGACCCGCAGCTCATGACTGGATCCTGGACTGCAACGGGACAATTGACCGGAGTGGCGGTAGGGCTCGGAGTTACGACGACCGTCGGCGTTGCATCGGGACTCAGCTCTGGACTGGGGTCGGCAACAGCAGTCGCCGACCCGCCGCATGCCAGCAGGGTAGCCGTGAGGAGAATGCCCAGGTAGCTAAGACGGAATTGGGCGCCGCGCCCTGAGAATCGTTTCACGAGTCATGTGCCCCCTCGCCCCATTCCCGGTTGGGGCTGCCCGACGGAGTCGCCGTCCGGAGGGATAACTTGAAGCTCTCCACGGCTGTTTCTCCCTCCCTAGCGCGCACACTAACTCGCGACTTGACGTGCGTCAAGCATCCGCACGCCTGGGTACTTGGCGCCGCGGCGTCTGCTACTAGGGGCGCGATGGCCTGTTCAACCTCAGGGCGCGTGTATGTGCCTGAAGCTCGCGCGTGATCCATCATTGCGTTGGGGGCCTCGAGCTCCTCGTCGGTGACCGTCTTGAGCCATTGGCTGACCTGTGACCTGATGGCGGCCGCGTATTCGAGGACTTCCGCCGGCACCACATCAGCCGCCAGCTGGTCAGCCTCCTCCTCGGAGTAGCCGATGCCACCTTCTGGACGGGCCCACGGCTTCGCCGCCCACGGCTGCGATGAGAATAGCTCGGGCACGCCGCGGATGCCCATGTTGACGGTGGTGTCGATCACGCGAGGAATGTGCCAAAAAGTGAACGCCGGCAGGCTTGTACCAGGAACGCTTCGGCGGAGCCAAGTCGTCAGGCCGCATCCAGGCGACCAGCTCGTGGAGCTGGTGGTTGACTGCGTTGAGCTGGCTTGCGATCAGCCGGCTGGCCTGCGCCGCGCTAGTGTGCCAGGCTCGCTTCCCTTTTCCTCAGCTCGTCGACGAGACGCTCTGTCACAGGCACCGCAACGCCTGCCCGAGCGGCGTGCCTCACCACCGCGCCACCGATGGCATCCAGCTCGAGCGGCAAGCCCGCGGCCTGGTCTCGCTGCATCGATGACTGCATGGCCGCGGGGGCTGAGTCGAGCATTCGGAGGGTGGCCTCTGGATCGACCACCACGCCCTCGGCTCTCGCGACGGCGGCGACCTCCCAGATCAGGGCGCGGGCGTCGTCATGGCGAGTGGTCCGGACCTCGCCGACGTTGGCTCGCGCGTGCGTCGTCAACAATGCCAGCGGGCCCAGGAGGACGAGCTTGTCCCACAGCATCGACACCTCGTCCTCGCGAACCTTGACGTCGAGGCCGGTGGCGCGCAGGTGGGCCGCGAGCTCCTCTACGCGATCGTGCACGGCGGGCGAGGTGGCGATCTCGACGGCGGCGAACGGACTCGTGTGCCGGATGGCGCCGGGCTCGGTCCGCGCCACCTCCACCCGGATGGTGCCGGGAACCACGTTCGAGGATGGGTAGGCCCTTCGGAGCATGTCGACATGGTCGAGGCCGTTGAGGAACGGGACGAGCAGAGCCTCGCCGAGAACGTTCGCGGGCACTCGCTCCAATGCACTTTGGAGCTGGGTCGCCTTGACCGTCACAAGGCAGGCATCGACCAGGCCCTGGAGGCGTGCGGCCGCCTCAACCTGGACCTCGAAGTCGCCAAATCTCTGGCTCTGGAGGCGGAGACCGCGTTCTGCAATCGCCCTCGCGGTGCTCTCCCCGGCGAGGACCACCACCGAAACTCGCCCGCGAGCCAGAAGCGCGGCGAGGAGCCCGCCGACACCGCCTGGACCGAGCACCGCCACGCGGTAGCTTCCCTGCGCCACGAGTCCGAATCCTAGCCGCCAGCCGGATCTATGCCCGGCATTCGGGCCGTGGAAGACCGGCTTGCCTGTGGCAGAATCGAGCACGTTCCGGCCGGCCCGGTGTGGAGGCGTCCGCCATGAGCTTGAGCATCACCGATGTCGTGGTAGAGATCCCCCAGGGCCGTTTGCGCGGCTCGCTCACCGAGGGTGTCGCGTCATTCAAAGGCATCCCCTACGCCGCGGCGCCGTTCGGCGCCAACCGGTTCAAG
>JBGPEO010000146.1:0-6618 GCA_041482895.1 Candidatus Dormibacteraceae bacterium
AGCAAGGGCTTCTGGGCCTCGAAGGGCGGCTACGAGTTCAACCTCTCGCTGATGGTGGGCGCCGCAGCGCTGGCATTCACAGGCGCTGGTCCTTACTCGCTAGACGGCGCGCTTCGCATCCATCTGCCCGAGCCGGTGACCCTGATCGTGGGCGCGATCGCGCTGATCATCGGCGTGAGCGCAACGCTCCTTTCGCGCAGCCCCAAGCCGGAAGCCCAGACCCAGACCGCTTAGAAGTCAGGCCGGAACGTACGGCTATTTGGCAGTTACTGCCTTAGAGCTCGATCGTCTCGACCTTGTCGACGATCCGAGCTTGCGGGTTGCGCATCACCTTCTGGCCTTCGCCGTTCCACACCCGGCGCATCGTGGCCAGAAGCCCTTCTGCATCTTCGAGGCGGTCGAAGTCCAGGTCGATCAGAACGTAGTTGGGATCGTCGGTCGACTGCATGACCTGATATCGACGGACGCCTGAGCCTTTGCGATCGGCCGGGTCGCTGTCAAAAGCCTGTTTCCAACGGGTGAAGTCCGGCACCGCATGTTCGATCCGCAGAGTTGGCATTCTTTGCCTCCTTGATGCGCTAGTGGGCGGGAGCTATGACTTCGACTTCGTTCCCGTCCGGGTCGTCGACGTAGAACGTGCGCGCGCCTTTCAGCACGGGATGTACTCCGGTGCGCACCTCCAGGCCGTCCGCCATGAAGTGCAGCTGCAGGGCATCGTATGCCTCGGCCTCGACCCTGAAGGCCATGTGGTGCAGGACTCGCTTCGCCTTCTCTCTTGGAAACTCGATAGATCGGTCGGGATGCGGAACAAGCACGACCATCTCTGGGATTCCGTAGGCGCCGTGACCGGCGCGGAGGAACTTGTTCGGCAGCTCAGGCGGCGAGATCAGGACGAGGCCGAATATGTCGCGATAGAAATGCAGCGACGCGTCCATGTCGCGCACCCAGAGCACGATCTCGGCGAGACCGGCCACCCCGCTCATGCCGCGAGCGCCGCCACCATTGCCGCCAGGTTGATGTCCTTCGCCCGCGGCGGCACCGAGCAGCCCGGCGCCAGCAGCAATCCGCGGCCGCCCGTCTCGGCGACCGCGCGCCGCGCCTCGGCCTCGACCTCGGTTGCCGGACCGTAGAGAAGGCTCGCGCGCTGTCCCAGCCCGCCCATCACCGCCCGGCCGCTGAACTTCCTACCCTCAGCCAGCGATGGGTTGCCCTGGTTGTGGATCGACCAGCTGACGACCTGGGCCGGCATTTCGCGCGCCAGCTCGAAGTTCAGGTTCGACCCGCATAGGTGGACGGCGTTGAACCACGCTTCCGAAGGCAGGCGGCTCAGCACGCTGACGTCGTACGGCAGGACCAGCTCGCGATAGACGCCCTCCGGCATGACGCCCCGCCCCGCGTAGCCCGAGATGGCGTAGAAGATTCCCGCGGCGCCCGCCTCGACCGAACGGCGGCTGAAATCCACCAGCGCCTCGGCGATCCGCTCCAGCGCCGGGCGCACAAGCTCCGGGTTCTTGCGTAGCTCGCGCACGACGCGCGACTGCGACTTGCCGACCAGGTAGCCACCGACGGTGATCGGGCTGAACACCGTCTGGATCACAGGAACTCCTTCGCCCAGCTCCCGCGCCACCATCCCGATCGACTCCACCTGGTCGTCGAACGCTTTGCGATTGACCAGCTCCACGGTCCGCCACGATTCGAGATCCGGGACGGCCGGGGTGATCAGAACGGGCCCCTTGAGGCGATGGCCGGCCGGCTTGTAGACCGATCCAAAAGCTTCGGCAAAGCTGCTTGCGCGCGGCTGGAACTTCACGAAATCCCAGCCAAACTGCCGCGCTCTTTCCACGGTGATGGCCGCGAGCGATTCGGGCGACCATTCCTCGCGATACGTGTGTCCCCACGCGCCCACGGGCGGCCGGTCTGCCACCCCCATTGCAATCGCTGCCTTCACACGTTCGCGGCCTTTCATCCGTTCGAGTTTAAGCTGGACAGGACGATGACTCGGCGGATGCGGCGAGAGATTCGGTGTCCGGGTGGTCCCAGCCCTAGGCGCCTCCGAGCATGCGAGCGAGCGCATCGCGTAGATGCGTGACCGAGCACGCGGAGGAGGCAACGACGGGATGGGGCCGCATGGGCGCCGAAGTTCCGCCGCCTTCGCCGAGTCGTCGTCCTAGGATGATGGACATCGTGGCGACGGCGGCGCGGCTGCGCGCCGCAGCCGAGGCAAAGCCGATGCGGTTGCCGGTGAACCGCCGCGTCGACGAAACGCACCACGTCATCACACCCGATGGACTTTCGGTCTGGTACACGATCCAGGTCTCGCCGCACAGCCGCATTCAGGAAGCCATCTTCGAGCGCACCGACCGGATGCCGTCCGACGAGGAATGCCGGCCCTGGCTGGGCCTGCTCGTCGTCGGTGCGCAGGCAGTCGAGGCGCCCGGCCTGCCCGGTGCGACGACGCGCAGGTTCGAAGCTTTCGAGCGCAGCCCCGAGCGCGAGGCCCCGCTGGCCTGATGCCGCTAGCCGCGCCGGTGGTGGAAGAGCTGCGACGAATCGTCGGCCGCGAAGCCGTGATCGACTCCGCCAACGACCTTCGCATCTTCGAGCGGGACGCCTCGATCGAGGGCGCTCTTCCCGACGCGGTGGTTCTCGCTTCGACGACCGCAGAGGTCGCCGGAGTTATCAAAGTGGCCGCCAAGCACCACATCCCGGTGGTGCCGCGCGGCGCCGGCACCGGTCTTTCCGGCGGCGCCGTGACGATTCGCGGCGGCATCGCGCTTCAGGTGACACGAATGAGGCGCATCGAGATCGACCCGGTCGCGCAGATTGCGCTCGTCGAGCCGGGCGTCGTCAACCAGGAGCTCTCGCTCGTAGCCGCCTCGCACGGCCTCTTCTACGCGCCCGATCCCTCGAGCCAGAAGGCCTGCACCATCGGCGGCAACGCGGCCGAGAACTCCGGCGGTCCTCACTGCCTCTATTACGGGGTGACCACCAACCACGTGCTCGGTATGGAAGTGGTGCTGGCGGACGGCAGCGTCCACTGGGTCAGCGGCGATGCGCCCGACCGCATCGGCCTCGACCTGTGCGGCGTCCTGGTCGGCTCCGAGGGCACGCTCTGCGCGATCACGAAGATCAAGGTCCGCCTGCTGCGGATCCCGCCGAGCGTCGCAACTTTGCTCGCCGCCTTCCCGACCATCGAGACCGCGAGCCACGCCGTGTCCGCGGTCATCGCGAGCGGCATCGTGCCGGCCGCGCTCGAGATGATGGACCACGTCACGGTCGGCGCCGTCGAAGCTCACTATCAGGCCGGCTACCCGACCGATGCCGGCGCGGTCCTGCTCGTCGAGGTCGACGGGATCCCTGAGTCGACGCGTGAGCTCATGGGCGCAATCCGCAAGGTGCTCGCAGAGAACGAGGGCTACGCGCTTCGCGAAGCGCAGACACAGGCCGAGCGAGATCTCCTGTGGGCCGGGCGCAAAGGCGCCATCGGCGCGCTGGGAAGGATCAAGCCGAACTACTACCTGCACGATGGCGTGGTGCCCCGTTCACGGCTGCCGCAAGTCCTGTCGGCAGTCGGCGAGATCGGCGAGCACTACAAGCTTCCGGTCGCCAACGTGTTCCATGCCGGCGACGGCAACCTGCACCCGAACATCCTGTTCGACCTGCGCGATCGCGGGGTGCTGCACCAGGTGGAGGGCGCCGGCGAGGAGATGCTGCGGGCCGTCGTGGAGCTTGGCGGCGCGCTGTCCGGCGAGCACGGCATCGGGCTCGAGAAGAGCGCATTCATGCCCTGGGTCTACAGCGCAGACGACCTCGACGCCATGCAGCGCGTCAAGCACGTCCTCGATGTGGACGGCATCCTCAACCCGGGCAAGATCTTTCCCGACCCGACCCGCAAGCACGTCCACCTGGCGGGTCGCACAGGCCTCGCGGTCGAGGCGAAATGGTGGTGAGCGCACCCGTCATCGAAAAGCCGGCGACCGCCGAAGAGCTCGCCCGTCGACTGCACCAGGCTGCACAGGCGGGGTCGGCCGTGGTCCCGGTCGGTGGCGGCAAGGCCGCGGGCATGGGCGGTGCGCCCCTTCGCTGCGACGTCGAGCTTCACACCACCGGCCTCGATCGCGTCCTCGAGCACTCGCAGGCGGACATGGTGGTGAGCGTGGAGGCGGGAATCACGCTGGAGGCGCTGCAGGCCGAGCTTGGCAAAGCAGGCCAGTTCCTTCCCCTCGACCCTTTCAACTCGCCCGGCCACACCATCGGCGGACTGCTGGCAACTGGATGGACGGGCCCGCTTCGCCAGCGCTTCGGGTCGGCGCGTGACTTTCTCATCGGCATCCGCATCGCACTCCCCGACGGGCACCTCGCCGCCGCGGGTGGGCGTGTGGTCAAGAACGTGAGCGGGTACGACCTCATGAAGCTGCACTACGGGGCGATGGGCTCGCTGGGCGTGATCGTCGCCGCATCTTTCAAGGTGTTTCCGCGGCCGCTGCACGACATCACGGTCGAAAAGACGAACGGGTCGATCGAGGAAGCGTGGGACGCCTCGGCCCGGGCCATGGAGCTGCCGCTCGCGCCAGCCGCGCTGGAGCTGTTCTCCGACGGCCGGGTCCTGGCTCGTTTTTTCGGCAGCCCCGATGCGGTGAACCGGATGGTGGCGGAGCTCGGATGGGAGAAAGTCGATAGGTCGGTATGGGCGGACCACTCCCGGCAAGCGCCTCAATCGTGGGCTCGAATCGCGGCGCCGCGGAACGCGCTGCGCGGACTCGTGACTGGCCTGCCGGCGGGCGCGCACTGGTGGGCATCCCCCGGCACCGGCATCGCGTACTGGGTTTTTGATGGCGGCTCCGGCGACCTGCGGAACGTGCGCGCCGCGGCGGAAGCAGCATCCGGCTCCGTCGTCGTGATGTCGGCGCAACCCGAGGTCGTCGCCGAAGTCGGCGCCTGGGGCACACCGCCCCAGACCCTGGAGCTGATGCGTCGCATCAAGCGCGCCTTCGACCCCGAAGGCATCCTGAACCCGGGAAGGTTCTTGGTGTGAAGCCGTTCGAGCTTCTGAGCGACGACGACCTCTCCACGTGCGTCCATTGCGGCCTGTGCCTCGACGCGTGCCCCACGTTCCGAGTCACCGGTCTCGAGACAGAGTCTCCGCGCGGACGGATCTACCTCATGACCCAATGGAAGCGCGAGACTCTGCCGTTCGATGAGGAGCAGGTGCGCCACATCGACCTCTGCCTCGGGTGCCGCACATGCGAGGCCGTGTGTCCATCTGGGGTTCCATATGGGCGGATCATCGAGGCGGGTCGAGCCGAGGTCGAGCGCCTGCGGCGCCCGACACCCAAACGTGTCTTGAGCCGGTTCGCGCTTCGACAGCTCCTGGCGCATCCTGCGCGACTGCGCGCCGCAGGCGCGGTGACGCGCGCGGCCCAGGCCGTGAAGCTCACCTCGCTGATGCGCTCAGGTCGCCAGCTGCCCAAGCTCCGGCCACAATTCCACAGGCCGGCCGGCAACGTTGCGCCGGCGATCGGCCCGCGCAAACATCGCGTCGCATTTCTCGTCGGCTGCGTGATGCCGATCCTTTATCCGGAATCGCATGACGCCGCGGTGAAGCTGCTGCAGCTTGCAGGCTGCGAGGTTTGGTTTCCGCCCGGGGAGCGATGCTGCGGCGCGCTGTTCGCGCACAACGGCGACATGGAGAGCGCGGAGCGGCTGCGCGACGCGAACACCCGCACCTACCTCGCCGGAGAGTTCGACGCGCTCGTCGTCGACTCAACGGGTTGCGGGGCTCACCTGAAGGACTTCTATCCCGACCTGAAAGGCAGGGTGAGGGACATCACCGAGTGGCTCGCCGAAATCGGGCTGCCGGCGCCGAAAAGAGACGTCAAGCTCCGCGTCACGTACCAGGACGCCTGTCACCTCGCGCACGCTCAGCGGATCAAGAAACAGCCCCGAGACCTCATCCGGTCGCTGCCCGGCGTCGAGCTCGTCGAGATGCGCCACCCGGAGATCTGCTGCGGCGCGGCGGGCCTTTACAGCACGCTCGAGCCCACGATGTCGAACCGCATCCTGCAAGAGAAGCTGGCCGACCTTTCGTCCACCCGCGCCGACGTCGTGGTCAGCGCAAACCCCGGCTGTCAGATGCAGCTGGAAGCAGGCCTACGTTCGCAGAGGTCGCGAATGAAGGTGATGCACGTAACCGAGCTTCTGTCCAGCGCTTACTGAGGTTCCATCTCCCCCCATCCGGCCGGCCGCTTCGCGGCGGGCCACCTTCCCCCGTGCGGGGGAAGGAACATTCGGCCTTCCCCAGCCAGGGAGAAGGTGGCGCGAAGCGGCGGATGAGGGAAGACTTGCTACAGCTTCAGCTTGGGCAGCACCGCCGTCTTCGTCACGTCGACCTCGACGCGAGCTACCGCCAGGGTGACGTTGTCCGGCGCTCCCAGCTCCCGACATCTCTCGATCACGCGCTCGGCTCCGCGGTCGAGGTTGCCATCCCTGAGCAGCAACCGGCCCATCTCCTCGACACTCACACCCGCGGTCTCGACGCCGTCGCTGCACAGCACGATCGCATCGCCCTCTTCGAGCTTGAGCTTGTCGCCGAAAGGCTGGATCGCTTCCCACACGCCG
>JBGPEO010000147.1:0-6563 GCA_041482895.1 Candidatus Dormibacteraceae bacterium
CGGTCGGCGAGCCCCACGGCGGCGCTGTCCGCCGGAACGAAGCTTCCGCATTGGGCGAGGAGCACGATCACGGCGGCCTGCCGGAGGTACGTCGACTTGCCCGCCATGTTGGGTCCCGTAAGGATCACGATCTGGTCCGCCGCAGGGTCCAGCTCCAGGTCGTTCGGTACGAAGACCCCCGCAGGCAGGCCACGCTCCACCAGCGGATGGCGGCCGCCCTTGATGCTGAGCTTCAGACCGGCGTTGACCTCGGGCCGACGCCAAGCATGGTCGGCGGCGGTCACCGCCAGGCTCAGCAGGGCGTCGATCATCCCGATGGCCTGGGCGCTCGAACGCAGGATGGACGCGGATTCGGCCACGGCGGCGCCGAGGCCACGCAGGATCTCGATCTCCCGCGCGGCGATCCGCTCCTGAGCGGTGAGGACGATCGCTTCCTTCTCTTTGAGTTCCGGTGTCAGGTAGCGCTCGGCTCCGGTGAGTGTCTGCTTGCGAACGTAATCGTCCGGCAGCGCGATGGCGTTCGCGTTGCTGACCTCGATGTAGTAGCCGAAGACCTTGTTGAACCCGACCTTCAGGGAACGGATCCCGGTCCTTCGCCGCTCAGAGGCCTCGAGGGCGCCGATCCACTCGCGGGCGCTGCGTGAAGCCTCGGCGATGCCATCGAGCTCGGGGTCGTAGCCAGGCCTGATCGCGCCGCCTTCGCGAGCAAGCGCGGGCGGATCCTCGACCAGCGCGCGGGCGAGGCTCTGCGCAAGCTCGGGCGCTGCGCTGATCTGGCCCGCGAGCTCGCGGGTCACCAGCGCTTCGCAGGCGGCAACGGTCACCTGCAGGAATGGGATTGCTTCCAGAGCGCGGCGAAGCCAGACGAGCTCTCGAGCGCTCGCGTGGCCCTGAGCGGCGCGCGAGGTCAGGCGCTCGAGGTCGCCCACCGGCTTCAAGGCGGTCGTCAGCGCCTCTCGCAAATCGGCCGACGAGGCCAGCTCCGCGACGGCACCGAGGCGCAGCTCGATCGATTCCGCGTCACGCATCGGCGCCCCGAGCCATGAGCGGAGGCGCCTGGCTCCGATGGGTGTTCGCGTGCGGTCCATCAGCTCGGTCAAGGCCGGAAGCTCCAGGTTGCGCACGGTCGCTGCGTCGAGCGACATCGTCGAATCGGGCGAGTAGGTGCGAACGCTGAAGGATCCAGGAGCGATGTGGGCCTGGTTCTGCTTCAGGTAGTCGAGCACCACTCCGGCGGCCCCGACCGCGAGGGGTGCATCGGCCGCCCCGATCGAGGCCGGAAACGCGATCCCCAGGAGGTCCCGCAGCCGCTGCTGTCCGCGGACCGGGTCGAACCGGTACTCCTCGATCGCCGGAGGCGTGAGCAGCTCGGCCGGCGCCAGCCGCTGGAGCTCCGAGGTCAAGCGCTCACGCGGCAGCTGGCACAGCAGCAGCTCGCCCGTGGAAACCTCGCATGCCGCCAGGCCCGCGTCCGCGCCGCGCGTCCACGCCGCCACCAGGTAGTTGGCGCGCGACGGGTCGAGGTACGCGTCCTCGAGCACAGTGCCCGGCGTCAGGACGCGTGTCACGTCTCGGCGAACCACCTTGTGCTTGACCGCAGCCTCCACCTGGTCGCAGATCACGACCTTGTGTCCAGCACGCAGCAGCTTGCCGACATAGGACTGCCACGCGTGATGCGGTACCCCGCACATCGGTGCGCGTCCGCTCTTGCCGAGAGGCCTGGACGTGAGCGTCACACCCATGACCGGCGCTGCGACCTCGGCATCCTCGAAGAAGATCTCGTAGAAGTCGCCGAGCCGGAACATCAGGATCCCGTCGGGGTGCTGCTCCTTCGCCTCCCGGTACTGGCGCATCACCGGGGTGAGAGCAACCTCGGTCACGCTGCGCCCAGGGGTCCCCGCGAAATCACGCCGCAGGCTCTGATTTCGTGGGGTTGCGCATTCCCAGGAGCTGTCCAGCTGTTGCCTGCAGCACGCGTACGTTCACGAGCTCGCCCGGAGCGATGTCGCCACCCTTCATCACAATCGCTCGTTTGCCCTGCCGGATCCTTCCGTAGGGACGACGCAGCTCGTCCCTGCCCTCGATCAGGACCTCGACGTCGCGACCGATCCACCGCGCCGTCTTACGAGCTGCGATTCCCCGCTGCAGCGCGAGCAGGTCGTTGAGACGGCGGAGCTTCTCTTCGTGCGGAACGTCATCCTCCATCCGGCCTGCCGCGTAGGTGCCGTGCCTGGGTGAGTACATCGCAAGGTGCACGACGTCGAACTCCATCTCTTCGAGCAGGGCACGCGTGTTCTGAAACGCGGTCTCCGACTCTCCCGGAAACCCGACGATGACATCCGTTACGAGTCCGAGGTCGGGCATCAGGTTTCGCGCTCGCTCCACGATCGCCCGGTAGTGCCGCATCTGGTAGCCACGGGCCATCCGCTTGAGGATCGTGTCATCACCCGACTGCACAGGCAGTTGCAGCTCGCGGCAGATGACCTCGCTGGCGGCCATTACCTCGAGGAGCTCCGTCTCGAGGTCCTGCGGGTGCGAAGTCATGAAGCGAAGGCGCTTGAGGCCAGGAATCCGCTCGACTTCGCGGACAAGCCTGGCGAGGCCTCCCCGCCCGGTCGGGTCCGTGTAGTCGTCTACGTTCTGGCCCAGCAGCACGATCTCCTGGGCGCCGTCGGCCACCGCTTGCCGGCACTCCGCGACCACGTCGTCCATCGGCACGTGGCGCTCGCGACCGCGCACCTTCGGCACGATGCAGAACGTGCAGTTGTGGTCGCACCCCTGGATGACGCGCACGTAGTAGCTGATGCCGGTGCGTCCCGCTTGAGGAAGAGCTTCCCCCTGCGAGTAGTCGTACCGAGCCTCCAGGGTCGCGAGGAAGTCCTCGTACTGGCCGATCGGAACCACGGCGTCGAGCTGTGGGAATTTCCCTCGCAGCACATCACCTTCCTTTCCGACGATGCACCCGGTGACGGCTATGGTCCGCTCAGCGGTTTTCCACTCCTTGAGCTCGTGCAACCTGGAGTAAACGCGATCCTCCGACGCCTGGCGGACAACGCAGGTGTTGAGGATGGCAATGTCGGCGCGCTCGAGCGAGTCCTCGACGTAGCCGGCGGCGAGCAGCCGCCGCGCCAGGTCCTCCGAGTCGGCCAGGTTCATCTGGCAACCGATCGTCCAGATGTTGAACGAGCGCGCTTGGTCCCGCGTCCTCGTTACCGGCTCTCCACGAGCAGACGGATGCCGGTGCGCTCCTCGCCGTCGATGGAGATGTCGATGAAGGCTGGGATGCAGACCAGGTCCAGGCCACCCGGTGCGACATAGCCGCGCGAGATCGCGATTGCCTTGACAGCCTGGTTGATCGCGCCCGCCCCGATCGCCTGGACCTCCACCCGACCTTTGCTGCGGATGACGCCCGCGATGGCCCCGGCGACGGCAACAGGTTTGGAGGTAGCCGAAACTTTCAACACCTCTACTGGAGCGCGCTCGACGGTCATTGTTGCTGGAACCCCTTCAAATATGTTCGCGATCGACTCGCTGGATCGACGTGGCCCGTCCGGTGGAGTTGTTAATGGTAACCAGTACCGAATTGAAAGTCACGGGTCCTGACGCCACGACAAACCGGTTGGGTACGCCCGTCAGGAACCGCTGGAGGACGACATCCTTGTCCATCCCGATGCAGCTGTCTCTCGGCCCGACCATGCCGACGTCCGTCACGTAGGCGGTCCCGCCGGGGAGCACCCGGTGGTCCGCCGTCGGGATGTGGGTATGGGTGCCGACCACGGCGCTCGCCCGGCCGTTCAGGTGCCAGCCCATGGCCGTCTTCTCCGAGGTGGCCTCGGCATGCATATCGCAAAAGACGATCCTGACCTCGGGATTGGCAGCCAGGATGGCATCGGCGGCGCGAAATGGATCGTCCAGGGTGTCCGAGGTGAAGATCCGGCCCATCAGGTTCATCACGAGAACCTGCTTCCCACTGGCCTCGACCACCCACCATCCCTGTCCCGGCGCCGCGGGAGGGTAGTTCGCCGGTCGAAGCACCCGCTCCAGGCCTGGGAGCTCAGGCACGAACTCCTTCTGGGCGAAGACATGGTTGCCGGTCGTGATCACGTCGGCGCCCGCGGACTTGATCTCGGCCGCGATTTTGGCGGTCAGCCCGAATCCGCCGGCGGCGTTCTCTCCGTTGACGATGACAAGGTCGGCACGGACCTCTTTCCTGAGGCCCGGCAGGATCGCCTTGACGGCGTCACGGCCGGGGTGGCCGACGACGTCAGCGACAAAGAGGATTCGAAACTCGTCAGCCACGCTTGGTCAAGGCTAGCCGGAAACAGAAAAGGGAGTCCCAAGCTGGGACTCCCTTTTATTGGTCTAGATTCCACCGCCCCCCATCCAGACCTTCCCCCAGGGGGGGAAGGATTAGGTGTTGGGACTTGATTATTTGGCGTATTCGACTGCCCTGGTCTCCCGCACCACCGTGACCCGGATCTGGCCTGGGAAACTGAGCTCGCTTTCGATGCGCTTTGCGATGTCGCGTGCCATGAGCTGGGCAGCTGTGTCGTCGATCTGCTCCGGCTTGACCAGGATCCGGACCTCGCGTCCGGCCTGGATCGCGTAGGACTGCTGGACGCCCTGGAAGGAGTTGGCGATCTCCTCCAGCTTCTCGAGCCGCTTGACGTAAGCATCCAGCGACTCCCTGCGCGCTCCCGGGCGGGCAGCGGAGATCGCGTCGGCCGCGATCAGCAACAGCGCCTCGATGCTGTGCGGTTCCTCGTCGTAGTGATGAGCCCTGACCGCATGCACGACCGGGGCCGGAACCCCATGTCGCTGCAGCAGGTCCGCTCCGATCACGGCGTGCGATCCCTCGACTTCGTGGTCGATGGACTTGCCGATGTCGTGCAAGAGACCCGACAGCTTGGCGATTCGAACGTCGGCGCCGATCTCCGCCGCCATTATGGCGGCGAGATAAGCGACCTCTTTCGAGTGGTTCAACACCTGCTGCCCGTAGCTGGTGCGAAAACGCAGGATGCCGAGATGGCGGACGACCTCGGGATGAAGTCCCTGCAGGCCGACCTCCAGGACCGCCGCCTCTCCCTCCTCTTTGACCCTCTGCAGGACCTCTACTCGGGACTTGGCGACGATCTCTTCGATCCGGGCCGGATGAATCCGGCCGTCGACGATGAGCTTGTTCAGCGCGACCCGCGCCACCTCGCGGCGGACGGGGTCGAAGCCGCTGATGATGACGGCTTCCGGGGTGTCGTCGACTATGAGGTCGATCCCGGTCGCCTGCTGCAGGGCGCGGATGTTGCGCCCTTCTTTGCCGATGATCCGTCCCTTGAGCTCGTCGGTCGGAAGCGGCAGCACCGAGACCGAGACCTCTGCGGTCTGGTCGGCGGCGATGCGCTGAATCGACTCGGTGACGATCTCGCGAGCCCTACGCTCGCTCTCGTCACGGGCCGCCAGCTCGGATTCGCGAACCTTGCGGGCGACCTCGTTGCGAAGCTCTTGCTCGACCTGCGACATCAGGATCCCCGAAGCCTCCTGACGGGTCATGTTGGCGACCCGCTGTAGCTCCTTCTCCTGCTGGCGGACGCTGTCATCGAGTTGGGCGCGGACCTCATCCAGCCCCTTCTCCTTGTTCCCGAGCTCGCGCTCGCGCAGGTTGAGATCCTCGCCCTTGCGGTCGAGGTTCTCCTCCTTTGAAAGAAGGCGCTTTTCGATCTGCTGCGATTGTGCCCGATACTCGCGGGCTTCCTGTTCGGCGGCGGTGCGGATTTTGACCGCTTCCTCCTTGGCTTCGAGCAGCTTCTCCTTGGCCTGGGTTTCGGCCTCGGAAAGGACCGCCTGGGCTTTGAGCTCCAGCACACTGGTTCCCTCGCCCTGCCGGCGCCGGAGGAGCAGAAAAGCAGCCCCAAAACCAGCGCCGATTGCCACAAGGACCGCCACAACCAGTACGAAGACGTTGACAGGCATGTGACATGCACCTCGTTTATTCGATTGTCAAAGTGCGGAACCATGGCAGAGCCCGCGGGGTTCCGCCTCGGGTTGGCTCTATGACTTACGGGCGCTCAACCGCGTCCGTGTATGGAAATTCTAGGCTTCGTAGCCGGTCGGCTGGGCCGCAGATCGCGGCGACCGCCTTTAGGGCGCCGGTCAGAGCGCCGCGGCGAAGGCAGGGGTGGCTCGACAAGGAGCGCAATGACGATGCGCGACGCCTACCGGCCGGGCCCCTAACGCCGGCATTCCGCGTTCTGAGCCGATGAGATGTCCTCCAGACGACCGCCGGAGAAAAACTAAGCTTCGGCGTCGACAGGCCTCCCCGAGAGGACCCCACGGCACGCGGAGCGCACCGTGATGGCAGAGAACCCCTGGCGGAGCAGCTTCGAGCCGACCCGGTTCAGCATCTCCCGGTAGTCCGTGATCTCCCTCTTGCCGTACGTCCGTTCGATAATGCGCATCGCGGAAGCCAGCTGCAGAGCCTCGTCGTAGCTGGCCAGCGCGCGGTCGGCTTGAGCCCGGCCGACGCCCCGCCTGGCCAGCTCCGCCGAGAGCGCCCGTGGGCCGCGCGATGC
>JBGPEO010000148.1:0-6524 GCA_041482895.1 Candidatus Dormibacteraceae bacterium
AACTCTCCGATCGTGACTACCGATACCGCTATCCGTTGAGGCGGAGTGCCCGCCAGGGCTCGCTTCTGCTCTAACGCAATAAACAAAGACGTGTCCGCGATCGCAAGCTCGGCTCGGCCGTGCCGCGCCGTCACCGCACGGGCACGTCGTCGGTGGTGTCAGGAATGAGCTCTGCCAGGTCCTTTGCTAATCCGGGGTCCGCTCGCCAGTCGTCGGACCCTGCGAGGAAACTCTCCCAGGAGATGGTCTGCGGCCGTCCCGGAAGGGGGCCCAACTCGGCCACCGGCCTGCCGCTCACGGTTACGCGAACTCTCTCGCCCGCCTCGACGCGACGCAGCACGCTGCTCACGTTGTTGCGAAGGTCTCGCGCCGGAATGTCTGGCACGAATGGAGTGTAGCAGTTCTGCTACAGGCCAACTACAGCTGTCTCAGGACGGACTTTCGTAGCCCGCGACGAGGCGCGCTGTCGCATGCGCATGCAGGACGACTCTGTCGGTGAACACGCTGAAGGGCAGCCTCACGGGCTCGCTCGTCACGACTGCCACCGCGGCCCCGCTGACCGTGTACGAGTCAAGACTCGCGCCCGGTTCCTCTCCGAGAAGCGTCTGATCGACGACGAGCCTGCCCGCCGCCGGGTCGAGCGATAGCGCCCCGCTTGACCGAAGCGCTCCAACATTGATCTGCTGAGCGGCCGTCTCTGCCGCCTGGGCGGTTGCGGCCTGGAGGGCCGCCTCGCGGCCGGCGACGATCGTGGCGTCCACCGTGTACGCGGCGATGGGCAGGAGAACCACCGGCACGGCAACGGCGAAGAATGCAAGGATCTGGCCGCTTTCGGAGGACTTCACGAAGCCCGCCTGTGACTTCGCCACGACTCGAGCGGGATCACGGCCCGAGAGTTCAGCGTCAACCGCTGGGGAAAGACCATCCCCGCCCAGGAGATGTCGACGTCGCCTGATGCCGTCGCGATAGCTTCGTCGGCCCGGCTGAACTGCCCAACGGTGATGCGCAAATGCGGCGAGCGCAGCGGATAGTCCGCGACCATCGACTGGAATCGTGCGCTGGCTGCGCTCTCCGCGCTCGCGGCGTCCGGAGCGCGCGAGGCCTCCGCCGCAGCAGCTTGCGTCGCGGCCTGTAGTCCGGCACTTGCATCGATCACCTGGACCGCGGCCGCAGTCCCAAGCGTGAGCAGCACGACGAGCGGCGCGCAAACCGCCAGCTCGACCAGGGACTGTCCCCGACTCACGTCGTGAAGGCCTCCTTCTGCATCTCGACGTGGGCATGCACAGGCAAGCCCTTTCCGAGCCCGACCGGTACGAGCGCTGGTACCGATCCGCCCACGTCGACCTGTATCGCTGGGCCGAGGTCCATGGCGCAAACCCAAACCGGTGGAGTGGCTCCACCCTGTCCCGGACACCAGGCGCCAGCCTCGGTGCCGACCAGGCTGGGCGATAGGGCGCGAATCGTCACCAGAGCTGCGATTTGCGGTGTCGATCCGGCGACCGCCGCCGCGCGGGCCCCGGCAAGAGCCGCCGATCTAGCCGCAAAGGACTCTGCACTCCACACAGCCAACTCGACGCAGCCAAGCGCGAGCAACAACGCGACCGGCCACGCCAGGGCAAACTCCAGAATCGCGGCGCCTCGCATACCGCCGGTTCGGCTCAACGCAAGCTCCTCTGAAGCACTGAGACGGCGGGAAACATCAAGACCCCAAGAAACGGAAGAAGCACAGCGACCGCCGCGGGAAGCAGCACGTTGTTCAGCGCTCGCCGGCTTTGAGCAATCAGCTCGCGGCGCTGGGCGCGCCTGAGGTCGGTGGCAAGGGCGCGTACGCCCTGGCTGGCGGCGGTTCCATAGTCGCGGCTCGCGGCCAAGATCGTGGCCAGGCTGCTGAGCGCGGCAATCTCTTGCTCGTCGGCGTACTCGATCAGCCGCGCCTCGAACGATGCCGAACCGGCCACCTGTGAGGCGATCAGCATGCGACGGAGGGCGTTCGCCAGCTCGCTATCGACCTGGACGCACACCGAACCCAGAGCAGCCAGCGCGCTCCCACCGCCGCTCAGCTGCAATGTGAACAGCTCGAGGAGAGGAACCAGCTCAGCCGAAAGGCGACGGCGGCGCCTGTCCACAGCTGCCTTCAGAGCTACGGCGAACGTGACGCAGCCAGCAAAGAAACCGAGAATCGCAACCGCGGGAGAGGCGGCTGCGCCGAGCACGCCGAGGCACAGCGACAAAGCACATGCCATCGCCACCACGCGCTCTGGGGTTTCGTTCCAGCCGGCGCGCTTTACGTCTCGAGCCAGGCGGCGGCGCGCGGCGGCAACGTGCATGGCCCCGCCGAATTCCACACCCATGCGACCTAGCCACCGACTGGCGCTGATACCAGGCCGTTCGTGCCCGGCGGTGAGGACCGCGCCAGAGCAGAGCACACCCGCCGCGATTGCCCCAATCGCAGTCAGCGCGTCAGGCATCGCTCAGGCGCACGCGCTGCAGGCCAGGAAGCACCAGCAGCCGCCGCATCCACAGGTACCCGGCGGCCATCACACCGAGCATTGCGAGTAGAAACACCTCCCCTGCCGGCTGATGGAATGCATCCAGGTACGGCGAATGGAACGCGGAGAGAATGAGCAAGAAGGCGATCGGTAGAGCAACGATGATGCTCGACGCCGAGCGGGCCTGCGCCTGCAGCGCGCGCGCCTCCCGTTCGACTTCTTGCGCAGCGGTGACCGAGGACTCGAGGTCGGCGAACAGCGGGACCAGCTCGCCTCCACCCGGACGCTGGATGAGCACCGCGGCGGCGAGCATGTCGAACAGCGGCTCGCCGATGCGTTCACGTGCTTCTTTCCATGCCTGCCTACGACCGATTGACCTGGCCGCGATGAGGCGGAACTCCGCTCGCAGCGGTACGGGCCCGCGCTCGGCGAGTACCGCGATCGCCTGGTTCACGCTGGTCGCGCCAGTCTCCAGGAGCTGTCTCAGCATCCTCGTCGCCTCGAGGACGGCGTCCTGCCGCACGACCCGCTGGGCTCGCGATCGAGCCGTGACCGCCGCGCGGACCGCCGACATGGCGCCCGCTCCAGCGGGAACGGCCAGCACGGTGAGTCCTGTCAGAGCGATCGCGCACGAGGCGGCAGCGATCGCAGTGGAGCACTCGAGGGCGACCAGGGTCCTTCCATCCAGCCAGGCCCAACCGGTTTCGGCCGCGAGGTTGAGCTCGTGCGACCAACCCCTGGCGGCGGCGCGCGTGAGGCGGCCGCTGACACCCAGCTGCGCAGGCGAACCCACGGCGAGAATCGCCACCACCACTCCAAGTCCCGCTACGAGGGCGGCGGCCGTTTCAATCATCGAAGCCGTCCAGCAGCCGCGCCGGCTCGGAGACCTGAGCAAGCTTGGACCAGACCCGCTCTGGCATCGCCGCGGGGGAGCCGACCCGATGCCAACGGCCGTCCGGACGCAACGCGACGAGCTCCTGCAGCAGCGGCCGGCCGTCGTCGAGACCCGCAACGCAGCTGAGCGAGAGAAGCTTGCGCTCCCTGGTTTGCGGAGCGCCGCCTCGGAAGATCGCGGCATGCAGAACGAGGTCGACGGTGTGCACGACCTCGGCGAGCACCGCATCGGCGCGCGGGGCTTGCGGGTTGCGAAGAGCGAGCCGGACCAATCGCGGCAGCGTTTCGCGCGGACTGTCCGCGTGCAGGGTGCAGACCGAGCCTGGGTGACCCGTGTTCATTGCATCGAGCAGGTCGAGAGCCTCGCCTCCTCGGACCTCGCCGATGATGATCCGGTCGGGAGACATTCTCAGGGCCTCGTGGACGAGCATCTGAATGGTGATGGCTCCGCGCCCCTCGGTATTGGCGGGCCGTCCCTCCAGAGCGATGCAGTCGGGCAGCTCGCGCCACAGATGCAGTTCGGCCTGGTCTTCGATCGTCACCACCCGTTCGTCGGGCCCGATCATGCGCGCCAGAACGCGCATGAAGGTCGTTTTTCCTGCGCCCGCCCCGCCCGAGACCAGGATGTTCAGACGAGCGGCCACAGCGGCCTCGAGAAACTCGATCAAGGCGCCAGGTAGGAATCCGGATGCGGCGAGCGCGGCGAGGTCGGCAAACCGGGCGGGTGGATGCTTGCGGATCGTCACGCTCATCGGACGCGCCGGAGGTGACAGCGCGGCATGCAGGCGGCTGCCTTCGGGAAGGGTCATCGTCACAGTTGGACTCGCCCGGTCAAGCCGGGCGCTCGCGGTTCCGTCCGTGTACCAGTGAACAAGCTCGATCAGTGCGTCTTCGTTGTCGAACGGAGGGGCCACTGCCTGGCGCCGCCCTGACCTGAAGACGTAGCACGCCTCGGTGCCGTTGATCCTCACCTCCTCGACGTCAGGGTCGGCCAGGTGCTCCGCGAGCGGGCCGAGCGGCGTCACCGTGGCAAAGACTCGCCGCCATGCTTCCTGCGATTGCACGCTGTCGAGGCCGGTTTCCTCTGCGACGAGGCGACCGACGAGCTGATAGATCCAATCCTGGTCTTCGACCCGTAGGCGCGGTCGATCGCGCCGCGCCAGCTCGGCGGCGAGCTCAGCCTCGACGCGAGCACGGATGCCGGCCTCGACAGCAGCTGCTGCATCAGGCGCGTTCACGGTTGTGCCGCGACCGCCATCGCCTGCTCGGCGGTGGAGACGGCGGCTTCCGCGCCGTCCCCAGTCCCGGCCCCGGCGATGATCGCGGTGAGATGCATTCCGGCGGCCGCATACACAAATGCCGGCGCCTGTCTAGACGAGACCACGACCACCAGTCCTCCGGCGACTGACGCCTGCACCTCCACGCCGAGTGCGAAGGGCGACACAGAGAGATGGTCGGGCGCACCGTCGACGACCATCAGGTCCACCCTGGATCCCGGAGGTGCAGGTGGCGCGTCCTTCACGGGCACGAAGACGAGCCGCCGGTCGGCGATCGCGTCCGCTCTCGTATCGCTCCGCTGAATGAGCTGGCCGGCGGCCAGGTCGTGCGTAGCGTGCAGACCCGCCGGCGTCATCTGGTCTCTGCCCTTGAACAGCAGCGGAAACCCGGCGGGATTCACCCGCACCAGCACGAGCGAGTCCGAGGCGAGCACTGCGCCGGCAGGAATGTCGCGGGCCGCGGCGTACACCTCGACAGAGTTTCGCTCGGGATTGGCGAACACAAGCAGCGCCGCGCTGAGGCTGACGCCTGAGCCCAATGCAAGCAACGCGGTCAGCCAACGTCTCATCGCCGCTCGACCTTATGACTGCATGTGCGTAGCCACAACCCAGCCTATTAAGACTTAGGTGGCTGTAAATGGCTGCTTGACAATCTGATTGCAGCGGTTATCGTGCAGCGCATGGCCGTTGCGACGACCTCTGCGCGATCAGAAGCCGCCACAGAGACTCACAGGAAGTCCCTGCTTGCCGAATCGGACGTCCTGCTCGATGACGTCGAGATGCTCCGTCTCCAGGACGAGACCGAAACGCCGCCTCAACTGCGCGAAGCGATCAACGCGCTGCAGCTCCGGCTAGGCAGGCGCAATCCGCCCGTGCCCCCGGCCACCCTTCATGCGGCACACGACCTCGTGTTTGCGGTCCAGCAGCGATTGATGGCCGCCAACCCTACGCATCCTCACCCCAACCGCCATGCAGGAAGACCGAGCGGCCAACCGCTCGTGACAGTGGTCACCGATGACCGCGTCTGGAAGGTCCTCACGCTGCCGTCTCCACCGAACGCCGCAATTGATGACGAATGGCTCGAGCTCGTCGATTCCACGGTCGAGCGAGCGTGGGATCGCTGGTGCTTTGCGCAGCACCATGCCGCGCGAGCTGCGCGCGAGCGTTTCAAGGCACCCGCCGCGGTGGCCGTTGCGCAGGCCGCGTGGGCCAACTACTGGGAATTGCTGATGGAGGCGGAGCGGATCAGCGAGCGCTGGCGCGGCCGGCTACGCGTAAGAACCCATGCAGCTCTTCGTACCTGACCGGCGAACCTGAGGCTCTGACTCGGGCGGCGAACAATTCCAGGAAGCGGCGCAGGCCCGCGTCGTCAAGGCGCGTCGCGGCCTCGATCACGCCCGCGGCAGCCTCGCGGTGACCCGGTTCGAGCACCTGGGCCAGCGTGTCGGCGAAGTCGTCCGGCAGACCGCCCATGAATTGGAGTGTAGGAGCCGGAACTAGAATCGCAACGTGCAGCCGGTCGTGATCGGGGACGTGATGTGGGAGCCGAGCCCCGAGGTGATCTCGAAGAGCCGGCTGAAGCGATTCATGGACCAGCACGGCATCGAGAGCTTCGCCGAGCTGCTGAAGCGCGCCGATGAGGACATCGAGTGGTTCTGGGACGCGGCGATCAAGGACATCGATATCGCCTTCTACCGCCACTACGACAAGGTCGTGGATCTCTCGAAGGGCAAACCCTGGGCGACCTGGTGGATCGGCGGGCGGATGAACATCGTGCAGAGCTGCCTCGACCGCTACCGCGGCACCGCGTCCCACGACAAGCTCGCGATCATCTGGGAAGGGGAGCCCGGCGAGGTCCGCAAGC
>JBGPEO010000149.1:0-6509 GCA_041482895.1 Candidatus Dormibacteraceae bacterium
AAGTTCTCTAGCTTCAGCAAGTTCTCTTTCTTATCTCCTAACTATTCGCCGGAGTCTTCCCCGAGCTCTTCGCGCTCGAGGCTGATACCGAGGTCCAGCGGGATCTCGGGAATGTCGGAACCCCACGAAATCTGCGATTTCGCGGGGACCCCGGGCGGCGCTGAAGCCGGCGTCAAGGGGCCCGGCGCCGCGTCGTCACGCATCTGACGATGCGCTCCTAGCTGCGCCACCCTTTCCTTGGCTCCGGCCGCCGATGCCGCGAATATCCGGCGGACCTTCCGAGTGCAGACCACAGAGCCATCATTGCACGTGAATTCGCTCGGGTGTCACCTTCACGATGACCCTGGTCTGACCCGGGAGGTAGTTCTCGAACGGCTTCCCCGCATACATGCGGGAAAGCTTGTCGATGTGCTCGTCAGCCCCTTCCAGGATGAGCTCGGCGCGGCCGCGGATCGCGAGCACCTCGTCGTATGGTCGGTTGCAGTCGAAAACCGTGATCGCAACCCGGGGATCTCGTTCCAGATTGCGGGCTTTGAGGCGTGGAAAAGCGGTATTCAAATAGATGTAGGTCCCATCGGTCTCGATCCAGACGACGGTTGCTTCCGGGCTTCCGTCGGGCATCACGGTGGCGAGGGTCGCGAAGTTCTTCCCGTTCAAGATTCGAACTTGCTGCTCCGTTAGCCTGACCATGCCTGGAATTATGAGAAGGAACCAGGACGGTTCCTTCTGCGCGCAAGCGCGACCAGGATGGGACTTACTGATTGCATCGGCGCGTTGGCTTCGCCAAGGCGCCTGCTCATCCTCCCGGGATGGGATCTACTGAATGCTCCTCTAGGCCCAGCTTGGGTGGCAAGGGCGCACGCAAGGTGACGGCCGGAGTGAATCCGGCCTACTCGCCGCGCCTTCTGGGGCCGCAATGGCACCACGTCTGATACCTTCCCGGGCGTGATCACCGACCGTAAGAAGCCATTCCTCCAGACCCCGATCCCCGGACCCAAGGCGGCGGCCCTGATCGCCCGGGACGCCAGGGCCATGTCGCCCAGCTTCACGCGCTCCTATCCCTTCGTCATGGACAGGGGCGAAGGCTGCTGGGTCACCGACGTCGACGGCAACCGGTTCCTCGACTTCACCGCCGGCATTGCAGTGGTCACGACCGGCCACTCCCACCCCAAGGTGGTCGCCGCGGTCGAAGCGCAAGCCCGGCGCTTCCTCCACATGTCGGGCACCGACTTCTACTACCAGTCCGAGATCGAGCTAGCAGAGCGCCTCGAGGCGAAGATCCTCCCGGGCACCCCGGCCAAGGTGTTCTTCACCAACTCGGGCGCGGAGGCGATCGAGGGAGCGATGAAGCTTGCGCGCTTTGCGACGGGCCGGCCGAGCTACATCGCGTTCATCGGCGCCTTCCACGGCCGCACGTTCGGCGCCCTGTCGCTCACCGCTTCCAAGGCCAGCCAGCGAAGGCGCTTCGCCCCGCTGCTCTCCTCGGTCTTTCACGCACCCTTTCCGACGGCCGCCCGTGGCATCACGACCGACGAGACGATGGCGCGCCTGGAAGAGCTCTTCGCCACCGTCGCGCCGCCCGAGAGCGTGGCAGCCGTGTTCGTCGAGCCGATCCAGGGTGAGGGCGGATACCTCGTCCCGCCGGATGACTTCCTGCCACGGCTGCGCGAGCTGACGCTCAAGCACGGCATCCTGATGGTGGCCGACGAGGTCCAGTCGGGCATGGGCCGGACCGGGCACCTCTTGAGCATCGAGCACTGGGGAGTCGAGCCGGACATCGTGTGTCTCGCCAAGGGCATAGCGTCGGGCCTCCCGCTGGGTGCGTTCATCGCGCGCGCGGAGCAGATGAACTGGCCCCCGGGGTCGCACGGCAGCACGTTCGGCGGCAACCCGGTCGCATGCGCCGCCGGACTCGCGACGCTCGACCTCCTCGAGGAAGGTCTGATGGAGAACGCCGCGCGCGTCGGGGCTGTGCTGCAGGATGGGCTGCGGGAGATCGCGTCCACCCGCCCGCAGGTCACTGATGTCCGAGGGCTCGGTTTGATGCTCGCCCTGGAGCTGAAGACGCCCGAGCTGGCGGCTCAGCTCGTGCAGTCGGCTTTCGAGCGAGGTCTTCTCCTACTCACCGCCGGCACGCGCGCCGTGCGCATCAGCCCGCCCCTGGTACTCGACGCCGAGGAAGCGGGGACGGGCCTCGAGATCATCGCGGCGGCGTTGGACGCTAGTTGAGGGTTTAAGCCCCTCACCCTGGCCCTGCGCGCAAGCGGCGATGAGGATGGGACTTATTGATTGCTCCCCGAGGGGGAGAGGGAACTTGCTATGCGATTTGGTCTGCTATCGCTTGCATTGCTCCGGTTGCGGCGCGGTCGTCTGCCGCCACTTTCTTATAGGTCTTGGCTCGCTGGTCGTCGATTGTGGTGAGGGTGGCGGTCATCTGGTCGCGGATCGAGGCTGCGGGAACTCGCGTCAACGCCGAGAACTGGGTGACGAAACTACCCGTCAGCCGCTGACGCGCGGTGGAATCGCTCGCGTTGGCGTACGCGAACACATCGGCGTCTCTGATTCCCCACAGCTGAGGGAAGCCCGTTCGGGCGTCGGGTCCGAGCAGAAATCCGATGACCGGTCCGATGTCGTTGCGAACCGCTGCGATCGCGCCGAGAGCGGTAGCTGCTTCGGCGCTGCGACCCGCGATTCCGGCGTCGCTCATCATCGTCGTGAGGTAGGAGTGCTCTTGCAGAAGGTCGTTGAGCGAGACGCGCGCATCGACCGCGCTGATCGACGGGTCGCCTGGAAACTTGTCCGGGAACTGCTGAGCCACCCCGACCGCGAGCATGTCCCCGATGTGCGAGTTGTGCGCGTACGCAGTCCGCAGGTCGACGTAGAGCCTCCCGTAGCTCTGCGAGGTTTCATCGTCGATCACTGCTTTGGTATCGGTCAGCTGCTCGGTTTCGATCTGCGTGATCGAGTCGGACGACACCTGCGTCAGGCTCGCGATCAGCTGAGCGAACTGCGGCGCGAAACCGTTGACGAGCCCGGACATTGCACCGTTCGACTTGGCGTCGTTGTGAGTGACGACTCCGATCGTGTAATCGACCAGGTAGCCGTTCTGGATGGCCCAGGCCTGCGCGAACTGGTTCGCCGCGTTGTTGCCGAAGGCGGAGCGAATGAGGGAAGTCAACGAGTTGGCGTTGGACGCAAGCAGGGTGAGGTATCCCGGGTATTCGTCCGTGTGGTTGGACGCCGCCACGGACTGCTTCGCGACCACCATCACGTGCTCTCCGAGCAGGAGATCGAGCTGCGTGCGGAGGTCCGCGGCTTTCGAGTCAGCCGGGCGGGCGCTGGGACTCGGCGACCCGGCGGGACTTGGCGACGGCGTGGAGCTCGAACCGAGCGGCGCACAGGCAACGAGCGCGAGGGCGGCGAGGGCCGGCGCGAGGAGGGTCTTCAAAACCAGCGCCATGGTAGGTCTTACGATGGTGCGGCCTTGCCGGAATGGCTGCTGGTAGACGGCTCGAGCATGATCTTTCGGGCTTTCTACGGGATACCGCAAACGATGCGCGGGCCCGACGGAACTCTCGTCAACGCTGTGCGCGGGTCGATGGACAACCTGGCGCGGTACATCACCGAGCGCAAGCCGCGTCACGTCGCGGTGACGACCGACGACGACTGGCGTCCTGACTGGCGCGTCGAGCTGATCCCGAGCTACAAGGAGCACCGCACCGGCGAGCCTGTGCCGCCGGCGCTGATACCGCAGATGCCGATCATCATGGAGTGCTTCGCGGCGATCGGCGTGGACGCGATCGGCCTCGAGGATTACGAGGCGGAGGACATCATCTCCTCATTGGCGTCGAAGGTAAGCCCGCCGATCGAGATCGCGAGCGGCGACCGCGACCTGTTCAGCCTGATTCGCGATCGGGAGATCATCGTGCTGTATCCGGAGAAGGGCGGCGTGGCGGAGGTGGACGAGGCAGAGGTGGAGCGCAGGTATTCGATCCCAGGCCGCAGTTACGCAGACTTCGCCATCCTGCGTGGTGATCCGTCAGACGGGTTGCCCGGCCTGGCCGGCTTTGGACCCAAGAAGGCGGCCGACCTCGTCCGGAAATATGGATCGTTGCGGGCGATGATCGAGGCCGGCATCTTCCGCGCCTCGGATGCGGAGTACCTCGAGAAGGCAATGCGGGTCGTCGCGCCGGTGCGCGATCTCAAGATCGACGTTCCGCGCGGGCGGCGGGAGCGCTACCCGGACCACCCGGCGAAGGTCGAGGAGCTAGGCCTGCGCTACGGGGTGGCGAGCTCGATGGATCGCCTCATCAAGGCGCTGTCCTCGATGCCGGCCTGAACTTTGGGTCGACCCCCACCGCGACCCTGCGCGCAAGCGGCGATGAGCATGGGACTTACTGATTGCCCCCTGCGGGGGATGGGAGACTTGCTTACAAAGGGCTGATCTTCAGCGAAGGATGATCTGACAATCCCCGGCCAACGTATCTCTTGTCATGACGCTCCTCTGGATCCTTCGCCGGCGCCGCGGATACATGATTGGCCATCGTGCAAGTAGGGCTGTGCGCGTCATGCAAGCACTCTCGAAAGGTCCCCGCGCCCCGGAGCACCTTCTGGATGTGCGAGCTCTCGCTGACCGATCGCTCGTTCCCGCGCTATCCGCGATTGCCCGTCCTCGAATGCCGCGGCTACGAAATCTCTAAGCCGCCTCCACTCGCAACAGGCCGATAGGCGACCCGACCGCCGGGTTGAAAGTCGCGCCCATCCTGCCGTCGGACATCGACAGCTCCGCGATCGCCCCCGCGTCGTTCAGGGCGAAGACCCGGCTGCCGTCAGGGCTTGCCAGGAGGCTCCACACGGTCCATTTCGTCAGTTGATTGCTGCGCGCGTGGAGCGTGGCCGTGTCGATCCAGACCAGGCCGGTCGCGCCGGTTGTGACCAGCGTGGCGCCGTCTCGGCTGAGCACGGCGCCGTTGGCGCCCAGCTCCTTGGCCTCCACGTTTTGCACCAACGAGTTGGCGGTCGCTCCCGGGGCGCCGACCTGCTTGGTGCGCACGATCGACGGGTTGTAGCCGTCCAGGTTGTCGATCTGCATGACCGATCCCATGGCGCCGTTGGCGGCGTACAGGTGCTTACCGTCGGCGGTGAGCGCCAACGACCAGTGGAAGGCGTCGGCTGGCGATCCGGAGTCGGGCAGGTCGAGACAGTACGCGTATGGCGCGCTCAGGTTGAGGGCGTGCACGAAGGCGCCGCTGCCCTGGCGCGCGTACAGACTGTAGAGCCACTGGCCGTCGGGCGAGAAAACGCCTGACAGCCGCACGCCGCTCATCGGATCGGGCGCGCCGTTGCCACCTTTGTCGATGACCGTGTACGAACCCAGCTGTCCGGCTGCGACCTCATAAACGCGCACTCGGTAGTAGCCCTGAGTCACATTCGTGTACTCGATGACGTACAGACGCTGACCAGTGTTGTCGACCGCGTCGAACTCGAAGTAACCGTCGAGATCGATGCGGGTCGCCACTTTGAATTGCGAGGTGTCGACCAGCAGCATGTGCGAGGAGCCCTCGGCGCCGCCTGTCTTCAGCACCAGCCATTGGCCGTTCTGTGACAGGCCGCCAGGAATGCCGCCGAGCGTGGCTGGCGGAAGACTGTACGAGCGCGGCAGCTTCAGAGTGCGGACGATTGCGCCGCTGTGGGGATCGATGTCCTGGAGAGTGTTGGAGCCCACCGTGTAGAGGTGCTTGCCATCGAGCGAGAGAGCGCCCAGGGGTAGACGGCTCTCGGTTGCCTGCGAGCTGGGGTTGATCACGGCGATCAGCTGCGAACTGCTGGTCGAAGCTGCCTCGTAGAGCCTGAAGTCGCCGGAAGCTAGGGGCCCGGCAGGGACCTTGCCGCAGCCCGCCACCAACGCCAATCCACAGACCGCCAGAAGGAGTCGTCGCATGCTCTTCACCTCGCCTTCCATACACCGCTCGAGGTGGGCCGGTTCCTCTAGCTATCCGAGTGAGGCGGCGATCTCCAGCGCTTGGGCCTTCGTCAGGTTTCCTTCGATCCGGATCACAGTTCCGCCGTAATCGAGGATCAACGTGTTGGCGGCCAGGCGGACCGTCTCGTTCCTGAAGTTGCCGTCCGCGTCGGTGAAGAAGAACTCGTTGAGCGGCCCCGCGATCCAGTAGCCCTGGTGGCTCGCCACTGTCACCGGCTCGAGGGTGGTATCCGGGCCCAGCATCTTGCCGAAGAAGTTCTGGTCGACCGTTCCGCGCGTCTCGGTGACCAGGACCGACACGCCAGTCTGAGCGGCGACCGGGATGCCGGGCCGCGTCGCATAGACCAGCGTGACCTCGCCCTTGGCCGGGGCGTCTGGCGGAGGCTGGAGGTAGACCTCATCTGGCCGGCCCAGCGTGGACGGGATGGCGATGTGCCAGGCGATCTGCTTCTGGGCATCCGGGAGCGTCGTCCTTCCGCCGAGGCCAAGCCGCGCGCCGAGCGGCCCGGGTGGCTGCGGGGAGGGA
>JBGPEO010000150.1:0-6285 GCA_041482895.1 Candidatus Dormibacteraceae bacterium
CCGGTGGGTTGGTCGTGGTCGGCAGAGGAGCCGGCGGGGTGGCCGCTGCCGGGGCCGGAGGCGGCTCGTATGGGGCGGGGGTCCTGGTCGGGGCCTCTGACCAGGTCGGGACCGGGCGGGCCTCCAGTGGCGGAGCCGGGGGCGCCAGAGGCGCAGGCGGCGCCGGTGCAGGCACGTAGGTCGGGGCTGGGATCGATGGATAGGTCTGCATCGACCGCGGCGGAGCGTCGTACGAGGCCGGCGCCCTGACCGGGGTTTCGTCGCGCGGGGCCGGCGGCACGAAGGGCGCTGGAGCTGGGGGAGGGGCAGCCGCGGCTGGCGCCGCGCCTGGTATGAACGCAGTCACGTCCGGCGTCTCCCGGCCGCTCGCCCGGGTGGCCAGCTCAGCCTGGGCCGCCACCGCGCGGTCCGGCGCGAGGAGGGCGGCCGCCATCTCGCGCAGCGCGCCCTGGGCCCGGTCCGCGGCGGGCCCCATCGCTCCGCTGGCCATCGACCGCATGGTCACGACCAGACCGGGTGGCACGTTGGGTGGCGCGGGGGCCCCGGCGGGGTCGACCCCGAACGCGGCGCACACCGCCATGCCGGCCGACCGCACGTCGGCGCGGAGGTCGCTCTGGGCAGGCGCGCCGCGGACTGCGGCCGCGGGATGCCCGGCCAGCCTTACCTCACCGTTGCCGGTGACGCGAATCGCCGTGGCGCCGAAGCCGCCCATCGCGATGCCGGCTTCGTGCAGCGCCGCCACGCCGGACAGGACTGCGGCGCCGAGCGCTGCGGCCGCGGGCGGCGTCAGCGGGCCGCGCGACAGGAGCGTCGAGAGAGGTGTGCCTTCGTTGGGCTCCACCGCGACCCAGATTCCGTTCGGGTCGGTACCCCACGCGAGGACGGGGGAGAGAGCCGGGTGCCGGTGATCCGCGAGTCGCTGAATGCGCGGGATCGCCGCGGCCGCCTCAGCAGGAGGGACTGGAATCTCGTGCACGACGGCGGGTTTGCCGTTCTTGAGCACGGCCTTCCACCCTTGGCCCGCTCCAGGGGCCACGAGCTCGATCAGCTTCGGCTTCGGCTCACTCTCCGCCATCACGGGTGCATGGTAACCTTGCGGACCGTGGCATATGTGATCGTCCAGCCGTGTGTTGGCGTCAAGGACGCCTCATGTGTCGAGGTGTGTCCGGTCGACTGCATCCACACCGACGACGCCGCGACGCTGTATTACATCGACCCTGACGAGTGCATCGACTGCGGCGCGTGCGTAGACCCTTGTCCTGTCGACGCGATCTTTCCCGAGGATGAGGTTCCGGAACAATGGCGCGATTTCATCAAGATCAACGCTGACTATTTCAAAAACCGGTAGGTCTGATTGCGCCACTCGGTAACTCTGATACCCGGTGATGGCGTCGGCCCCGAGATCTGCGACGCCACCGTTCGAGTTCTCGAATCCACCGGTGTTGAGTTCGATTGGGACGTCCAGCAGGCCGGCGCGGCCGCGATCGCCGAATTCGGAACTCCGCTTCCCGAGCACGTGCTTGCCTCGATTCGCAAGAACAAGGTCGCTCTCAAAGGTCCGATAACGACGCCGATCGGCAGTGGGTTTCGCAGCGTCAACGTCGCGCTGCGCCTGGAGCTCGACCTGTACGCGTTGGTCCGCCCGGTCAAGGCATACAAGGGCGCTCGCAACCTGCGCGACGACCTCGACTTCGTGATCGTGCGCGAGAACACGGAGGACCTGTACGCCGGGCTCGAGTTCGAGCGCGGCACACCAGACTGCGAGCATCTCATCACTGAGATTTCAGGTTTGCTTAATAAGAAGATCCGCCCGGACAGCGGCCTTTCGATCAAGCCGATTTCCGTGAGCGGGACCAAGCGGATCGTGGAGTTCGCTTTCGACTACGCGCGCAAGAACAAGCGGCGCAAGGTCACCGCCGTGCACAAGGCGAACATCATGAAGCACACCGACGGACTATTCCTCGCCGTGGCGCGGCAGGTGGCTGAGAAGAATCCCGACATCGAGTTCGAGGACCGGATAGTCGACAACATGTGCATGCAGCTCGTGCTGAGGCCCAAGGAGTACGACATCCTCTGCTGCCCGAACCTCTACGGCGACATCATCTCGGACCTTGGCGCGGGGATGATCGGCGGCCTTGGACTTGCCCCGGGCGCGAATATCGGGACCAACGGCGCTGTGTTCGAGGCCACTCACGGCAGCGCTCCGAAGTACGCGGGCCAGAACAAGGTCAACCCCATGGCGGTGATGCTCTCGGGCGTGCTGATGCTCCGTCACCTCGAGGAGGTGGCCGCCGCCGACGCGATGGAAGGCGCCATCTCACGGGTGATCGCCCTCGGGAAGGACGTGACATACGATCTGAAGGAGAAGCGCGGCGACCCGACGGCGGTCGGTACGAGCCAGGTGGCGGACGCGGTCATCGCGCAGCTGAAAGCGGGGGCTTGACAACCCCACGAGCTCTGAGGCTGCGCCGTGAGTAAACCCCACGAACTCTGAGGCTGCGCCGTGAGTTCGCGGGGGCCCCTTGATGCGCGGGGACCCCTTAAGAGCGGCGCCTCAGAAGAGGTTCTGAGGCTCCGGCGGCTCTGGGACGAGCACGTCCACCGCCCCTTTCCCGGCACCGGCGATCAGTTGGGCCCAACCTCATCGCGCTTGCGCGCCAACGACACGAGGCTCCAGGAGGTCGCGCTCTACTCGTCCTGGCTCGGAAGCATCGTCGAGGTGGCGCTCCTGAATGGCGCGCTGGACCCCAAGCATGCCGAGATGTTGAAGACCCGCCGGGCTGAAGGGAACCAGGTCCTGTTCCGGGCGGGAGGTGAGATGGGAGAGCCCGTGCGTTCGTATGTCGCGAGGCTAATCACGATCGAGGATCTGCTGGCACAATTGCCAGTCAAATGAGCAATCTCCCTTCCCCCGTAAGGGGGAAGGTGGCCCGCCGCGAAGCGGCCGGTCGGATGGGGGGTCGTGCCTCCGGGATCATCGCGGCAGCACTGTTCGTGGCATGCAACAGCAGTGGAGTCCCATTGGCCGGCACCACGGCAGCGTCACCCGCCCGCGCCCTGGCCGCCGCCCCGGACTTCTACGACCAGCCCTCCTTTGCCTCCCGCACCGGCCGCCCGCCGGCCCTGAGCCTGGAAGAGCTTTTCCACCCGACCTACTTTGTGCCGTCGGACCCCACAAAGATCCGGACACTGCTCGTGACCGGCGACATCATCCCCGCTCGCGGCGTGAACTACTTCGCCACTGTGAAGCACGACTTTCTGTGGCCGTTCCGGCCGACGGCCGATTACACGAAGAACGCCGACATCACGTACGTCAACCTCGAGGCGCCGCTGTTCGCCGGCTGTCCGGTTAACCCGAACCCGAGCTTCACGTTCTGCGGCGACGCGCGATTCGTCGACGGTCTGAACTTCATGGGCGCCAAGGTGGCAAACCTCGCCAACAACCATCTTTCGAACTACGGGGCGGAGGGGATCACCGCCACGGACCAGCTGCTCAATTCGCACGGAATCCTGACCTCAGGCCTTGGGCCGGTTGCGGTGATCGACGTGCGCGGCATCAAGTTCGGCTTCATCGGTTTCAACGGCATCGGCCGGGCGATCGACCAGACCGCGCTGAAAGCGGGCATCGCTCGCGCGCGCCAGCAGGCCGACATCGTCGTGGTGCAGTTCCACTGGGGAAAGGAGTACGAGCGCCAGCCGATGGCCGACCGCGGAGTGCCTACGCCCGACGACCCGGTGAACATCGGCCACCTGGCGATCGACTGGGGCGCTGACATCGTCATCGGCAACCATCCCCACTGGTACCAGGGAGTCGAGGTCTACAAGGGCAAGCTCATCACCTACGCCCACGGCAACTTCGTCTTCGACCAGATGTGGTCGGAGGAGACGCGCGAAGGCGTGATCGGCACTTACACCTTCTACGGAACACAGCTGGTGGCGGCGTCCTGGAAGCCGGTCCGCAGCTACGACTACGGGCAGCCGGTCTTCATGAACGCTAAGGATTCCGCGTCGACGTTGCAGACGATGGAGGCCGCGAGTGACACGCTCGCGACGCGTTTGCACGAGCCGGCAACATCGCCCGTGCCCTAATATCCGGCGCCACTTCCTTACGCGCCTGAACATGCCCCCGCGTGACCGACCGGTTAGAATCTCGTCCAACTAAATCTCAGGGGGTCCCACCGTCGCAGCTTACGTCCCAGATACAGGGAGATCGCGGACGCGCGGCCGTGTCCGCCGCCGCAAAGACCGGTTTCGTTTTCTAGTCGCGATCGGCGTGGTCGTGGGCCTCACCGCGGCCGGCGTGCTGACGGCAGGATTCACCGCGAGAGGTCGCACGCCGATCAAGTTCACGCTCGAGCGCGCGAGCGCGCCCGCGGCTGCGAGCTTCGACCATTTCAACTTCTCCAACTACTGGCTGGCCACGCACCCGCAGCCCGATCTCCCGATCCACGGTCAGGCCGCGTACCTGGTCGACCTCGACACCCGGATGGTGATGTGGCAGCGGGATCCCGAAACCACACGCGCACCTGCAAGCCTTACGAAGCTCATCACCGCGATGGTCGCCGTCGATGACGCAGGTTCGCTCGACCGCGTGGTCGAGGTGACGCCGGGTGCCACGCAGGTGATGCCGAGCGTCATGGGGCTTTCGGCCGGCGAGCGTCTCACCGTGCGGCAGCTGCTCGACGGACTTTTCTTGTCGTCCGGCAACGATGCTGCCGAGGCTCTGGCGCAGGGAATCGTGCCCCGCGATCGCTTCATCCGCCAAATGAATCAGAAGGCGAAGAGCATCGGGCTGACCGGCAGCCATTTCGTCAACCCGAGCGGGCTCGACGCGCCCGGGCACGGAATGAGCGCTCACGACCTGGTCCATACCGCCGCGTACCTCGATCGCTATTACCCCGAGCTCGCCGCAATTGCGGCGACCAGGGACATCGCCATCCAGGCCACCGCGCAGCACAAGGCCTTCTACCCGCATAACCTCAACGGCCTGCTGTGGAGCTACCCCGGGGCTACCGGCCTGAAAACAGGCCTCACGGACAACGCCGGCGGGTGCATGCTGGCCACGGCGACGCGAGACGGACGTCACCTGCTGGTCGTCGTGCTGAACGCGACGCTCCACTCGACCGCCGACGCCACCGTGCTGCTCAACTACGGGTTCAGCGTGCGCACCGACGCGGCGTTCGGGCCCTGGACGACGCGACCGTCCTCCTGATCCCCGCAGCCACCATTCCCTAGACTTCCGGCGTGGTTCGCCTTACGGGACTGACCGCGCTCGAGGTGCTGGATTCTCGGGGCAATCCAACGATCTCGGTCACCGCACACACGGACAAGGGCAGCGGGCGGGCGATCGTGCCTTCCGGCGCCTCGACGGGCGTCCACGAAGCCGTGGAGCTGCGCGACGGCGATCGCAAGCGGTACGGCGGCAAGGGCGTGACGAAGGCGGTGAGGCACGTCACCGGCGAGATCGCCGAGAGGCTGCGCGGCTTCGACGTCCTGGACCAGAAGGGGCTCGACCGGGTTTTGATCGATCTCGACGGCACGCCGAACAAGGGACGCCTGGGCGCCAATGCGATCCTGGGAGTGTCCCTGGCCGTGGCGCATGCCGCCGCGCAGGCGAAGGGGCTTCCTCTTTATCTCCACCTCGGCGCGGACGCCGCGACCACGCTACCCCTGCCGATGGCCAACATCCTGAACGGCGGTGCGCACGCCGACACGTCCGTCGACCTGCAGGAGTTCATGGTGTGCCCCGTCGGCTCCCCGACGTTCGCCGAAGCGATCCGCGCGGTGGCCGAGGTCTACCACGCGCTGAAGAAGGTGCTGAAAGGACAGGGACTCGCCACCGCGGTGGGGGATGAGGGGGGCTTTGCACCCAACCTGCGATCGAACGAGGACGCGCTCAAGCTGATCGTCGACGCGATCAAGCAAGCCGGCTACGAGCCCGGTCGAGACGTGGCGATCGCGCTCGACCCTGCCGCGAGCGAGTTCTACGCGGACGGCAAGTACACGCTGAAAGGCGAAGGCCGGTCGCTGGATGCGGCGGCCCTCGTCGGCCTCTACTCGGACTGGACCGCGCGCTACCCGATCGTCTCCATCGAGGACGGCATGGCGGAGGACGATTGGGACGGATGGCGCCTGCTCACGGAAAGGCTCGGCGCCAACGTCCAGCTGGTCGGCGACGACCTGTTCGTGACCAACGTTGCGCGACTGAAGCAAGGCATCGAGAAAGGCGTGGCCAACTCGCTGCTCGTGAAGGTGAACCAGATCGGCACGCTGACCGAGACGCTC
>JBGPEO010000151.1:0-6281 GCA_041482895.1 Candidatus Dormibacteraceae bacterium
CTCTCCCCGAAGGGGGAGAGGGAAAGGATTCGAGTCTTAAGCCCACCGCCCTAGCACTCTCCCCGAAGGGGGAGAGGGAAAGGATTCGAGTCTTAAGCCCACTGCCCTGGCCCTCTCCCCGAGGGGGAGAGGGAAAGGATTCGAGTCTTAAGCCCACCGCCCTGGCCCTCTCCCCGAGGGGGGGAGGGGGTTAAGGGGCGAGTCTCAGGTCTGAGTAGTCCTGGTCGATCAGCAGGTGGCCGTCGGGCGCGATCGCGCCTACGCTCCAGCTCTTGGAGTAGGCCGAGGTGGATTGTGAGAGGACGCGCCCGGACTGGTCCTTGGTGATCAGCGTGGCCGTGCCGGTGAGCGTGAGCCCGACCAGTCTCGAGGCCTGGCTGCTGAACTTGGGGAGGAAGAGATTCAAGGTGGCGCTGTCGAATTTGTAGACCTTGAGGACGAACTTCCCACCTGCAGCGTCCTGGTTGATCACGTCGACGAACTCGGTGAGCCCGTCGCCGGCGGCGCCGCTCTCCGCCAACTTCAAGTCATGGGCCCGGCGCGCCTCGGCCTCGATGACCAGGTCCAGCACCGCGTCGTGGCCCATGCGCGCCGCGACCTGCTGCGTCATCGACGAATTGAAGTAGCTGACGTTCGATGGAATCGCCACCTGCGGCACCCCCGGCAGCGCCCAGACGCGTGCGGACGCGGATCCTCCGACAAGCTGAGCATTGCCCGGGGGAGGCAGAGCGTCCTGCGCGGCGCCGCTCAACCAGCTGCCGGGTCCCTGGCCGGATGAGACCAGGAGTGGGATGGCCGGGGTCGTGCCGTCGGACAGCCCGGCCACCGGCTGGGGGCCGTGCGTGGAAAGGTCCGACGCCACCGGCACGCATCCGACGCAGATGCACGCGACAGCGATGGCCGCCGGGATTCGCAGGCCCGGAATGAAGAAACCGTAGGTGCGGCCGCGGGCTGCCTCTTGAATCGAAGCCAGGAAGGCGGTGAGCGCGAATCGCAGCGCACAGGCGATGACGAGGCTGGCCAGGATCGCGGTCTTGGTCCAGAACTCGAGCGTCGTCGGGCCCAGGAGCAGCACCGCGAACAAGGCCACCATCACGCCGAACACGATCCGCGCCACCTTTCCGTCGGGGACGGTCCTGGGGTCAGGGATCATGAAAAGGGCGAAGATCAGGATCTCGGGAGACGTGACGAGGATCTCCCAGAGCGGCCTTCCGCACAGCGGCGACAGGTGCCAGCTGGCGACCATGCAGTGGTCGGGAACCGGGGCCAGGGCGAGCGCGACAAAGATCGCGAAGCTCGCCATGAACGCGACCTCCATTCCGAGGAGACCCAGCCGCCAGCCTATGAAGACGCCGCCACCGATGAGGATCGCGTAGGTCACGATCATCCACGGGCCCATGGGTATCCACCACAGGTCCAGCGGCTCCGTGCGCTGCGGCCCGAGCGCAATGAACGCTGCGACCAGGGCGACGTTGGAGGGGTTGAAGATGTGGCGTCCACGCCAGCGGATCAGGTATTTCGTCGCCATGCCGAGCGCCACCACGCCGATGAAGATGTCGATCCCGTGCAGGCTCCACCACTGGCCGTGCAGGGTGCCGGGCACCCTCAGGATGAACGCCGTGCTGTTGCCCGTGAGCAGCCCGCTGGCCGGCCACAGGATGAGGTGGTCCTTGAAGAACGCCACGCCGAATTCGATCACCGCTCCCACGGCAAGGCAGACGAGGATCTGCGCCACCGAGAGCCGGAAACCGAGGACGGTTTGACCCAGCACCTGGAGGGTCAGAAGCACCGCCGCGACGTGCAGCCTCGCGTCGCGGATGCTGGGCAGGATGACCGGGTAGTCGCGACCCCGGATGCGCATGGTGCGAGGCCTGGACCGGCGTGGCGCGTCCGGCACGCCGACCTGCTGGGGTGGGCCTAGCTCTGTGCTGGGTTGGTCCACGCTGGGGTAACGGGGAGGATACTCCGGCCGTTACAGAGGCAGGTTGTTGAAATCCGTGGGGCGTGCGGCGGGCGCGGCGGCGGTCATCGTGATGCTGTCAGCCTGCGACCTCCCTTTCGGGCTCGGGCTGCCCACCATCCGGGCTCTCAACAGCGGCGCGGGGGACAGCCTGGATGCGGCGAAGAGCTTCAGGGTCGCGGGCACATACACCGAATCCGCCACCACATGGAAGATGGATCTCGAGCTGGTCAGGCCCAATACCCAGCATGTGTCGTTGAGCGCCCAGGACCTCAACCTCGAAGCGATCATCACGGAACGTGGCTCGTATTTCCGAGGGCAGCAGTTCCTGGCGAGCCACATGGGCACCGATCCCTACTCGCGAAGCCTCGTACAGGCCGCCGGCGACAGCTGGTGGACGGGGTTGCCTGCGGCGACGCCGGACAGCACCCTCACCGATTTCACCAAAGGCAGGGGCCTGAGGTCGACTTTCCTGGGCACCGCGGTGACCTCGCGCACCGATCACGTCTCGACGGGCGGCGTGCCCGCGATCGAGCTGTCAGGGCCGCGGGCGGACGTCTTCCTCAGCGACGCGCCTCCCTACCGCGTATTGCGCGTTCGCATGAAGAGTGGGGCCGTGGTCGACGGCATCTCGGCAGCGGACTTTGTGTACAGCGACTTCGGCCGCGATTTCGCGATCGCCGCGCCCGCCGGCGCGCTCAACTTCGCCGATCTCTCGACTCTTCCGCCGGTTTATACCGTCGTGTTGGTGGACACCACCGGCTGCGCCTTTCCTTGCGTGGTCTCCGCCTCGCTGAAAAACCTGGGCGGTAGAAGTGGCTCGCATGCGCCGTCGACGGTCAAGTTCACGATGACGGATTCGCAAACCAACACGGTGCTCGGCGCGTGCCAGGTCACGGTGCAGCCCGACGTCGGCCACAGCGCCACGACCACGGTGTCGTGCACCATCGCCGGGGTGAACGGGTTTGACCAAAACGCGGCGGTCGTCACCGCTACGGCTGACAACCCCGGGGTCGCCTAACGCGTCTCGCGGTCGGGTGACGCGAGGCTGTCGAGGCGGGCCTGTGCGTCGATCAGGTCGAGGGCGCGACGGACCGTTGCGACAAAGCTGCCTTTCCCATCGTGGCGCACCCATTCGCGCATGGCCTCCATCGCGGCCATGATCACGACCATGACGGTGACCCGGATCTCGAAGTCGTCCGCAGCGCGGCCTGAGCGCTGCGCGATCAGCCCGCTCATGAAGTCCTGGCCTTTTTCCAGCTCCTCCCAGAGCCGGGCGCGCAGCGAGGGAACCTCGATCCAGAGCCGTGCGCGGGCAAGGATGACCTCGCGGTCGCGCTCGAAGATCCCGCCCATCTCCTCCAGCACGTGGCGGATGGCGACGCTGAGCGGCTCGTCAGCCGGTCTATCCAGCAGGAGCTTGCCAATCATCGGGTCGTACGCGTCATAGAGGACGACGTCTTCCTTGCTGGGAAAGTAGTTGAAGAAGGTGCTCGGCGAAACCTCGACGGCAGCCGCGATCTGCTCGATGGTCGTCTTGTCGTAGCCCTGCTTCTGAATCAGGCGCATCGCTTCGCGCTGAATCGATTCGCGCGTCTTCAACTTCTTTCGCTCGCGCAGGCTTCCCGCGATAGGGGTGATCGTCTTCGGCATCAGGCGGTGACCGCCATCGCTTGCTTTGCTGAGGCGAGCTCCTCGGCGTGGGGTGCCCGGGCCGGCAGGAAAAGCGCCATCAGCACGGCGCCGGCGACCAGCAGGCCGGCGGTCGCCAGCAGGACGTCGCTCATGCCCTGAGAGTAAGCGGTCTCGGCCAGGCGAAGAAGCCGCTCGCCCAATGGGCCCGGGAGGTGGCGTGCGACGGCGGCGGCGACGGCGACGCTGGTCTCTGCCGCGGAACGCGCTGCGGCCGGGAATCCGCCCAGCTGACCGCTCAGGTGTGCCTGGTAGGCGCTGTTCAGGATGCTGCCCATGACCGCGACCCCAAGCGACGCGCCGACGTTCTGGATGGCGCGGGTGAGGGCGCTGCCCGCGCCGGTCTCTCCGGCCGGCAGCACGCTGAGGATCGCGTCCAGGGCCGGGATCATCGTGAAGGCGATGCTGAGGCCGATCACGGCGAGAGCGATCGCGACCAGCCCGAAGCCCGTGTCAACTCCCGCTCGCGAAAGAAGGAGCATCCCCGCTGCGATGCCGAGCATTCCGCCGGACACCATGACTTTCGCGCCAAGGCGCTTCGACAGCCAGTCGCTGCTGATGGCGCCGGCCATCATGGCCCCGATCAGGGGAAGCAAACGGATGCCGGTCCCCTGCGCGTCATTTCCCTGCACGACCTGGAGGTATGGGGAGAGGACGAACAGGACCCCTGTCATCGCGAAGCCGACTATGGTGAAGGCCACCGTCGAGAGGGCGAATCGCCGGTTCCGGAAGAGGTTGAGGTCGACGAGGGGGACCGCGGCTCGGAACTGCCAGATGACGAAGGCAACGATCAACATCGCGCCACCGAGGAGAGGTCCGGCGACCTGGAAGTCGGTCCAGCCGCGTACCGGCTCCTCGATGATCGCGTAGACGACGCCGGTGACGCCAACCATCTCGAGCACCGCTCCGATCCAGTCCAGCCTTTTCGGGTTTGGGTCCTTGCTCTCGGGTATGAAGAGCCACGCGCCGACCGCGGCGATCACGACCACCGGAGCGTTGATCAGGAAGATCGAGCCCCAGTCGTAGTGGGTGAGCAGCCAACCGGCGACCAGTGGTCCGAGCGGGAGGCCGATGAATGCTCCGGCTCCCGACAGGCCGATGGCGCGCTGGCGCTCGTCCTCCGCGAACATGGACGGCAGGATCGAGGTCACGAGTGGAAGCACGATGGCGCCGCTGGCGCCCATGATCACGCGCATCAGGATCAGCCCGTTGGCGGAGGTCATCTGGCTCGCGATCACCGATGAGATGCCAAACGTGACGAGGCCGATCAGCAGCAGTCGCTTGCGGCCGAAGCGGTCGCCCAGCACGCCGGCCGGCAGCATGAAGCCGGCCAGTGAGAGGGTGTAGGCCGCTGACATCCACTGCAGCTGATCGGTGGTGGCGCTCAACTTTGCCGACAGGGTCGGCAAAGCGGTAATAAGGATGGTGATGTCGAGTCCCAGGACCAGGCCGCTCGCCGTCAGGGCGGTGAGGCCGAACCAACGGCCGCGGAGCCTACCCATCTCAATGTCGCTTCGTGTCGTCGCCACTGGCCACCTCCACCGCCTTAGTCAAGTCACATTATAATTGGAGTTACTCTAATCATCAAGAGGATTCAACTATTCGCACTGGGGCTCGGCCTGTTGACCGTGTCTGGCTGCGGGGGCCAGGTGGCGTCGCCCGCTCCACCACGCCACGTCTTCGTGATCGTCATGGAGAACAGGTCGCCCGAGGAGGCGCTTTCTGGCAAGTTCACAGCCTCGCTGGCGGCGACCTATCGCGAGGCGGCGAACTACCATGCCGTGGCCCATCCGAGCGTTCCCAACTACCTGGCCATGACGTCGGGGAGCACCTGGGGTGTGACCGACGACAGCTACCACGTGCTGCCTGCCCAGGACATCGGCGACCAGCTCACCAAGGCGCGGGTGAGCTGGCGCGCGTACATGGAGGGACTCGGCAGCGACGGCTGCCTCAACAGCCCGGTTCCTTACGACCCCGGCCACAATCCGTTCGCCTACTACGGCGGGCGCTGCCCCGCCAACGTCGTTCCGCTCACCTCGCTGGCCGCGGACCTCACTGGCAACACGCCCCTGTTGAGCTGGATCACCCCAGACATGTGCCACGACGAGCACAGCTGCGACGTGTCGGTGGGTGACGATTGGCTGCGCCAGACCGTCGGAACGATCACGCAGTCGAAGGCGTGGACGGCGAACGGCGTGCTGTTCATCGTTTGGGACGAAGACGACGGCAGCGCCGACAACCGCGTGCTGTCACTGGTGGTCGCGCCACATCAGAGTCATCGCGTCAGCAACCAGCCTTACACGCACTACTCGCTGCTGGCGACCATCGAAGACCTGCTCGGCGTCGGCCGCCTCGGACAGGCCTCCGGGGCGAAGGCGATGAGCGACCTCGTGCAGACGTAGCCCCGAACCTCGCAGATCTCGCGGCTTTGCCGAGCTATCCCTCTCGGTATTTGCAAGGGTGATTGGTAGCGGCTAGGATCGGGTGATTCCGAGTCGGCGTGCGGCCATCGTGGCCCGCCGCCGACCGCTCAACCAGTTGCATGCAGTGGGGGAACAGGTGTGGTAGTCGAAACACGAAAACGTTTGGTCGCCGTCGTTTCGGGCGCCGCGTTGTTCGGCGCGCTGGC
>JBGPEO010000152.1:0-6226 GCA_041482895.1 Candidatus Dormibacteraceae bacterium
CATGCCGTCGCTGCTGAAGAAACCCTCAGACGGGACGGCCGGAAGCGTGTCCGTCTGGACGACCTTGCCCGAGGTCAGGTCCGCCGTGCCCAGCTTGTCGCCGATCCAGAAGACGATCTGGGTCGCCGACTGGTTGAAACGGCCTCCTTGCGCTCCGCTGAGCCAGCACAGGAGCACTGGCTTCAGGGGATTCGAGACGTCGAGAACCCCAAGCACGCTCGAGTTGGCGTACTCGAAGAGGGCGAGACCGTGAGTGGCGGTCGCCGGCCTGTCGCAGTTGAGCTGGGACGGGAAGGCCGCGGCCGTGGGCGACGGCTCTTCAGTGGGGGACGCGGGGATCGCGGTCTGAGACGGCGAACTTGTGGGTCGCTGCGCGTTGGACGTGCCTGACGCCTGGCAACCTGCCAGAGCCAGCACCGCCAGCGCGGCAATCACCGCTCTCATGAGAGTCCCAACGGGGCCGCTGGCCCGGGGTTACGCCGCCCCGCCCGACTGCCGGCCCACCACTCTCGGGCCGTCTGGGCCGGCCACTATGAGCGTGTCGGTCATGCGTACGAACAGGCCGTGCTCCACCACCCCGGTCGTCCTCTTCAGCGCATCGGCGAACGAGGCCGCGTCTTTGATCCCGCCCTCCACCATGAGGTCGAGGATCAGGTTGCCGTTGTCTGTGATGTAGGGCGTCTCCTCCCCACCTCGCACCGTCAGGCTCGCGCCCAGCGCCGCCAGCCGCTCCGCGGTGGTGTGCCAAAGGAAAGGGAGCACCTCTACGGGCAGCACGCCCACACCTAGCTGCTTCACGAGCTTGGACTCGTCGACCACGACGATGAACCGCTTTGCGGCGGCCGCGACCAGCTTCTCGCGAAACAGCGCGCCACCGCGGCCCTTGATCAGATCGAGCGCGCCGTCCACCTCGTCCGCCCCGTCGACCGCGAGGTCGATCGGGCCGAGAGGCTCCTGGACGATCGGGATTCCGAGCTCGGCCGCCATCTCGGCGGTGACGCGCGACGTCGGCACGCAGCGCAGCTTCATGCCGTCCGCCACCAGCCGGCCCACGCCTTCGGTGAAGAACCTCGCGGTGGAGCCGCTGCCCAGCCCGAGCAACATGCCGTCCTGAACGAGCTCGAGCGCCTTCTCGGCGGCGGCCTTCTTCAGCTCCTCATTCAACGGCGTGCCGGAGCGCCTTCATCCCTGCCGCAACGCCCGCCTTGAACCCGAACACCGATTTTCCCGCCACGAGCACGGTCGCTCCAGCGCTGACGACAAGCGGCGCGGTCTTCGCGTCGATGCCACCGTCGACCTCGATCTCGATGTCTGGATCCATCGCCCTCAGGCGGCGGATCTTCTGGGGGCTCCGCACAATGAACTTCTGGCCGCCGAAGCCCGGCTCGACGGTCATCACGTTGACGAGGTCGATGTAGGGCAGGATCTCTCGCAGGTCTTCGAGCGGGGTCGCAGGGTTGATCGCGACGCCGGCTTTCGCGCCGAGCTCCTTGATCGTGTTCACGGTCCGGTAGAGCGACGTGGTCGATTCGACCTGCACCTCGATCAATGTTGCACCCGCCTTCACAAACGCCTCGATGAACAGCTCGGGTCGCTCGATCATCAGGTGCGCCTCGATTGGCAACGACGTGGCGCGGCGCACGGCCTCCACCATGAGCGGCCCGAACGTGAGGTTGGGGACGAAGTGCCCGTCCATCACGTCGACCTGGATCCGGTCGGCGCCTGCGGCCTCGGCCTCCTTCACCTGCTCCGCCAATCGCCCGACGTCCGCCGACAGGATCGAGGGAACGAGCTCGATCCTGCTCACTGACCTGCCGCTGCTCGGTCGATCAACCATCGTGCGCCCGCAATCATCCCGGATGGCACCTCGCGCCGCTTGGCCCTGGCCACGGCCTCGGCCTTGCCCGGCCCTGTCGCGAGGATGATCACTCGCCGCGCCGACTGCAGCGCCGGAAGGGTCAGCGTCACTCGCTGCGGCGGCGGCTTCGGCGAATCCCGAATGCCGACGACCAGCGCGGTCGCCTTCAGCGCAGGATGGCCGGGAAAGAGGGATGCGGTGTGCCCATCCTCCCCCACTCCCAACGTGACCACATCAAGCGGCGACACGGACGCAACAATGTGCGCGTACAGGCCCGCGCCCTCGTCCGGGCCGAGCTCGGCGGCCATGCGATGGACAGTGGCCGGCGACACTCGATCGAGGAGGGATTCGCGCGCCATCCGGTAGTTGCTGTCCGGGTGGTCTGGGCGAACGCATCGTTCGTCCCCGAACAGGACGGTTACGCGCCCCCACTCGATGTCCATGTGAGACAGCAGCTCGTAACACCGTTGAGGCGTCGTACCGCCGGCCAGGACAAGGCTTCGCGCGCCCTCGCGCAGTGCCTCGGCGATATCGGCGGCCGCCGCGGCAGCGACGTCCTCGGGTGAGTCAAGAACCGTGAATTCAACAGGTCCCATCCTTATCGCCGCTTTGCGCGCAAGACGTTCTCCACTAAATGGATTTCATCAGCTCGGCCGCCGCCGCCAGCGATCGCGCGAACACCTTGTCCTGCGTGCCGTGGGACAGGAGGTCCAGGAGGAGGGTCGCCTCATCCTCCGGGTCGACCTGCTGCACGTGGCGGAGGGTGGCGACGTCGCCGATCTCGATCATGGTGAGCAGCACGCGCGTGCTGTCCTGTCCACGCCGGTTGCGGACGAAGACCGCGGGTGGTCGCGGGCCCTCACCCGGGAGATTCCCGGTCGCGGTGTGGTGCAGCTGCTCGGCGTTCTCCTGCAGCACGTCCCGGTGCCACTCGACCTTGCGCTGGGCGATCTCGAGCCCCGCCTCGTCCTCGCCGCCTGAATCGTGGAGCGGCCGGTATGCGCCCGCGCCGATGTCCGGTCGCACCGTGCGAGCGCGCTCGGGGTCGCGCAGGACCGTCAGCTTGAACGTCCGGCCGGCCGCGCCCCCTTCGATCCGGATCGCGCTGACCTCGCCCTGTGCCAGGTGCGCCTTCGGCACGGACCTGAAGACGACCTGCACCGGCCGCCACCCATCAGCGCCGAAATGCGCGACGACGGTCCCGCCCGCTCCAGCGACAGCCTTTTGCAGCTTCCATCCCAGCGCGGTGGCCAGCCATCCGATCAAGAGCGCTGCCGCCACGCGGTTGCCGCGACCTTCGCCCGAATAGTCGACGCCGATCTCCGAGATGCCGTTCAGGAATGGGCGCCGGTCCGCCGGGGAGAAGAACTGCGCGACGCTCTCCCGCCACGGCTCGAGTCGCACCCACTGCAGGTCGCCCAAACCAAGTTTCCGGTGCACGTGCGACGCGAGGTTTGTCAGCTCCAGGAACGACCTGTACGGTGCGTCGAAGCGCGCCGAGTCGACGAGGAGCCCGTCACAGATCTTCAACGTGTCGTCCAGCTCGCGCTTGCCGAACGCCGGCGTGCCGACCCACCACAGATAGTTGGGTACGCCGGCCTGGAGCAGCGGGTCGATCAGGCCCGACAGGTGCTCGCCCACCGCTCCGTGCACGCGGAGGGTGATCACCTCGCACTGCATGGCGCACGCGGATAGCGGCCGCAATACGTCGGTCGAGATCGTGGCGTCGATCTTTCCGGTCCGCGGCCCGGGCTGGTCGCGCACCACGATGACCTGCGCCGGGTGATGGTTCCCGATCGCCCTCACCGCCCTCACCGCGCGGCGCTCCTCCGCGTCGGTGGTCGCGACGGCGATCAGCGTCATGATGCAGTTGCGTGGGTGCGGCAGCTCTGTCTCCTGCGCCTCTGCGAGTGCGAACTTCTTCCGGATGTCGCTCAGCGCAGCCAGCACCCCGCTCATCGTGATGCCGTCTCCGCGCCATTCGACTCCGGACTCGGGCTTGATCGCCGTGCTCATGGGCGGTGCCACTCCCTGCCATCCTGCTGGATCAGCTTGTCGGCCGCGGGCGGACCCCACGTGCCGGACGCATACATCGCAAGGGCCGGCCGGTCATCGCGCCATGCCGCCTCAATCGGGTCGATGAACTTCCAGGCCGCCTCCACCTCGTCCGCGCGGGTGAAAAGCGTCGGGTCTCCGATCATGCAGTCCAGCAGCAGGCGCTCGTACGCCTCGGGCGTCTCGACCAGGAACGCGGTCATGTACTGGAAGTCCATCGTGACGCTGCGGATGCGCAGGCCCGCGCTCGGCACCTTCGCTCCGAAGCGAAGGGAGATGCCCTCCTCAGGCTGGATGCGCAGCGTGATCGCGTTGGGGTCGAGCTCGCGCGTGGCTTCGGGGCCGAAGGTCATGTGCGGCGGGCGCTTGAACTGGATCCGGATCTCGGTGACACGCTTCGGCTGCCGCTTGCCGGCGCGGATGAAGAACGGCACATTGGCCCATCGCCAGTTGTCGATGGTCACTCTCAGCGCCGCGAACGTCTCGGTGAGCGACCCGGGTGCGACGTTCTTCTCGTCGCGGTAGCCGGGCACCTGCTCGCCCTGGACCCAGCCCTTCGTGTACTGGCCGCGCACCGTGAATCGGGCCACCTCCTCGTCGGTGATGGGCCTGATGGCGCGCAGGACCTTGACCTTCTCGTCGCGCACGGAGTTGGCCTCGAACGCGAGCGGCGGTTCCATCGCGACGAGCGCGAGCAGTTGCATCGCGTGGTTCTGCACAATGTCCCTGAGCGTGCCCGCCTTGTCGTAATAAGCGCCACGCCCCTCGACCCCGATCTCCTCCGCAACCGTGATCTGGACCGAGTCGATGAGGTTCGAATTCCATACGGGCTCGAAGATCGAGTTGGCGAACCTGAACGCGAGGATGTTCTGAACCGTCTCCTTCCCGAGGTAGTGGTCGATGCGGTAGACCGAGTCCTCGTGAAAGACGCGTTGCAGGATCGCGGTCAGCTCGCGCGCGGATTTCAGGTCCGAGCCGAACGGCTTCTCGACCACGATCCGGTGGAAGCCCGCGCCGGTCGTCAAGCCGGACGCCTTCAACTGCTCCACGATCGTCTCGTAGGTCGGAGGGGGCGTCGCGCAGTAGAACATGCGGTTGCCGGACACGTGGCGGCTCGTGTCCAGCTCGGCCAGGCGGCGCTGCAGAGTCTTGAAGTCGTCGAGCTTCCCGAAGTCGACCTTCACGTAGAAGCACCCGGCGAGGAAGGCGTCCAGCACGCGCTGGTCGACCGGCTGCGTGCGAGAGAACTCCTTGATCTTGTCCGACGCGTGCTTGCGAAATGCCTCGTCGGTCAGGTCGACGATGGCGGCGCCCATCACGGCGAAGCCCGCCGGCAGGAGGCGCTGCTTGGCGAGGTTGTAGAGGGCGGGCAGCAGCTTGCGCCCGCTCAGGTCGCCGGTCGCGCCGAAGATGACCATCAGGCACGGCTCGCCGACCCGGTAGTCGTGAAGCCCCTCGGCGAGAGGGTTGGTTGCGACCACTGTCATTTGCGAGTCGCCCCCCACCCTGACCCTCCCCCTGCGGGGGAGGGAAAAGTGGCTGTCACTTGTGGGCCGCCTCTCCCTTGGCGTCCGTCACCACGGCGTGGCCGCCGAACTGGTTGCGCATCATCGCCAGCATGCGGTCGCCGAAGGTGTTCTCCATGCGGCTTCGGAAGCGGGCGAACAGCGACTCGGCGATGATCGGAACCGGCACCGACTCCTCGATCGCCGCCTCCACCGTCCAGCGTCCCTCGCCGGTGTCCTCGACCCAGCCCTTGATCGTTGACAGCTCGGGGTCCTGCTCCAGGCCTCGCGCGATCAGGTCGAGCAGCCACGACCTCACGACGCTGCCGGTGCGCCATGCCTCCGCGATCGCCGGCATGTTCATCCCGGGGAAGCTGTTGGAGAGCTTCATGACCTGAAACCCTTCCGCGTACGCCTGCATCAACCCGTACTCGATGCCGTTGTGCACCATCTTCACGAAATGTCCCGAGCCCTCGGGACCCGTGCGCACAAGGCCGCCGTCATCTGGCGCCAGATCCTTGAGCAGCGGAAGGCATTGGTCGTAGATCTCCTGCTCGGCTCCGACCATCAGGCAGTAGCCGTACTCGAGTCCCCAGATTCCGCCGGAGGTGCCGGCGTCCATGTAGTGCATGCCCTTCGCCTTGATCCGCGCGCAGTCCTGCATCGCGAGCCTCCAGTTGGTGTTGCCGCCGTCGATGATGATGTCGCCGGGGTCGCCGAGCTCGATCAGCTTGTCGATGGCCTGCGTCGTCGGGTCGCCGGCGGGGACCATCACCCACATCACGCGCGGCCTGGTCGTGAACTTGCC
>JBGPEO010000153.1:0-6215 GCA_041482895.1 Candidatus Dormibacteraceae bacterium
AGCAGGTATCAGGTTGCGGTTGGCTTCGCGTCGTCTCCCTCGATCCAGTACGTGCCGTCAGCGGCGTGCTCTTTCTTCCAGATCGGAACGGATTCCTTGAGGCGGTCGATCCCCCACTTGCAGGCAGCGATCGCCTCCGCGCGGTGGGGGCAGGAGACGGCCACGACCACGGACGCCTCGCCAATCTCGAGGCTGCCGGTGCGGTGCGCCATCGCCACCCGCGCCTCGGGCCACCGCTCAGCGATCTCGTCTCCGATCTTGCGCATCTGCACCGTCGCCATCTCGGCGTACGCCTCGTAGTCGAGGTGCGTGACAGATCGGCCGCGAGAGCTGTCGCGCACGATCCCCGTGAAGGTGCAGATGGCGCCGGCGCCCTTGTGAGCCACCGCGGCCTCCAACCTGCGCGCGTCGAGCGGATCGACAGTCAGTTCGAACAAGACCCCGACGCCGTGAGCCCCGCCGCTCACAGGCGGGATGAACGCCACCTCGTCGTCGATTGATGGTTGGGCGTTCCAATCCACGAACTCCTGATTGACCGCCACGCGAACCGTCTCGCGGTCGGGCAGCGCCGGGTGCGCCCGACGTAGTCGGGTGTAGAGCTCGGCAAGCGTCTCACCCGCCGGCACGTCGACTAGCTTCTCAACGTCCGTTCCCGCCAGCTCGCGCAATCTTGCGAAGTACCGGACTCGGACATCGATGACCAACCTCATGTGGCCATCTTAGGGAGCGACGAAAACGTGGACTTCCTTGCCCGAGTCGAGCGCCCGCTCCACAGTGGCACGCGTGCCCTTCGAGCTGCCGTCCCAGAAAGCGACCAGCACGTCGCAGGCGTCGACCAACCGCTGGTTGCGCGCGGCCGACTTGCCGGCGTCGGCGAGCTCATCGAAGCTCGCCGGCATCACCTGGACGGCGATCCCCTTGGCACGCGCGGCCTTGGTGGCCGCCGCGTCCACCCCACTCGCGCTGCCGGTGATGATCGACGCGCGCGGCGGGAGTGAGTTGACATATTCGCTTACCCGAGACGGTTCGGAGAAGCGCCGGCTTCCCACGATGGCGACCCGCAATTAGTGGCCTGGCGCGGAGGTCCGCGGCATATTCGCGGCATCCGCGGCCGGAGCCAAGGAGCCGACGAGCACGCGAGGGAGCGCATACCTGCGGGGTCCCCGCACCGTGGATGCGGGGCTGCTGACCGAGCGCGCGCAGGAGGCGACGCAGGCTTCATCGCCCGTCCGGGGCCCCCGCGAAATTGCGGATTTCGCGGGGTGGGCCGGCGCCCGGCTGCGTAGGCCGCGAAGATGCAAGTGACCTCCGAGCCAGGCCACTAGCCGGCTGTTGAGGCGCTCTTGCCGATCATGTGAATGTTCTCCTCGAACATCTCGCGGAGCTTCTTCGCCTGCCGGTCATATGCTTCGGGTTCGGACCACGTGGCGCGAGGGTCGAGGACCTCGGTCGGCACATCAGGCACTTGGTCGGGGATCTGCAGGCCGAAAACGGGGTCGCTGTGAGTGGCCACGCCGTGGAGCTTGCCCTGGACGACGGCCCGCACTATCGCGCGAGTGTGCGCGATCGACATCCGCTGGCCCACCCCGTACGGCCCGCCGACCCACCCGGTGTTCAACATCCACACGTCAGAGTTGTGCCGGTTGACGCGGTCGATGAGCATGTCCGCGTACCGCTCCGGCGGCAGGACCAAGAACGGCGCGGCGAAGCACGTGCTGAAGATCGGCTCCGGCTCGGTCACCCCCCGCTCCGTTCCGGCGACCTTCGCGGTATATCCGGACAGGAAGTAGTAGCGGATCTGGTCCTCGTCGAGCCGCGCAACGGGCGGAAGCACGCCGTAGGCGTCCGCGGAAAGGAAGATCACATTGTTCGGGTGCCGGCCGGTCCCCGAAAGGACCGCGTTGGGGATCAGGTCGACCGGGTAGGCAGCGCGGGTGTTCTCCGTCTTCTCCTCAGAGTCGTAGTCGGGGATTCGCGTCCGCGGGTCGTAGATGACGTTTTCCAGGATCGTGCCGAAGCTTTCGGTCGCAGCGTAGATCTCCGGCTCCGACTCCTTGCGGACGTGGATCGTCTTCGCGTAGCAGCCGCCCTCGAAATTGAAGATTCCCGTGTCGCTCCAGCCGTGCTCGTCGTCGCCGATCAAGCGGCGTGAGGGGTCGGCGGACAGAGTCGTCTTGCCGGTGCCGCTCAGGCCGAAGAACAGCGCGACGTCGGAGCCGCCGCCGCCCACGTTCGCCGAGCAGTGCATCGGAAAGACGCCCTGCGCGGGGAGCAGGTAATTCAGCGCCGTGAAGATCGACTTCTTGATCTCGCCTGCATATTCGGAGCCTCCGATGATCACGATCCGGCGGGCGAGGTTGACCAGGATGAAAGTCTCAGACCGGGTGCCGTGGACCTTCGGGTCCGCCTTGACCGAGGGCAGCGAGATGACCGTGAAGTCGGGCTCGAAGTTCATCAGCTCATCGGCGTTTGGCCTGATGAACAGGTTGCGGGCGAACAGGCTGTGCCAGGCGAGCTCGGTGACAACCCGCACGCGCAGGCGGTAGCGGTGGTCGGCGCAGGCGAAGACATCCTGGGTGAACACCTCATGGGAGGCGCAGAACCCGTCCATCAGCTCCAGCAGCGCGTCGAACTTCGCCGGCGGGATCGCCTGGTTGGCCTGCCACCAGATCGCTCCCTGGCTCGTCGGCTCCTTGACGAAGAACTTGTCCTTCGGCGAGCGGCCGGTGTGCTTGCCGGTCTCGGCTGTTAGCGCCCCGGAGGAAACGATCACGGCCTCATTGCGCCGGATCGCGTGCTCGTAGAGGGCGGCCGGGCTGAGGTTGCGTCGCTCTGGCGCGGGCTTATTCCAGGCGGGCATCTAGCTTTCGATCATAGGGAAAACGCGTGGTCAGGCGATTCGCGCCCGGCGCGAGCTGGCTCGCCGGCGCTGCTTGCCGCTCACGTAGTCGACGAGGACGTACTCGCCCAAACGGTCAGGCGAAACGAAGAATGCCCGCCCCTTGTTGATGCGGGTCATCTGGTTGATGAACTCGGTCAGGTATGGACCGCGTTCGAGCATGAAAGTGTTGATGACGATGCGATCGCGCGTGCACCGCTTGACCTCGCGCAGCGTCTGCTGGATGGTCTGGAAAGTAGGCGGATACGCGAAGTAGGCCTTGCCGTTGTCAGCGAGATGCGCGGTCGGTTCGCCGTCGGTGATCATGATGATCTGACGGTTGCCACGGTGCTTCGCGAGAAGCGATCGCGCGAGCTGAAAACCGTGCTGCATGTTGGTCCCGTACACGTAGTCGTTCAGCGCGAGCTGTGGGAGCGTGTGCGGCTTCAGCTCGACTGCATAGTTGGAGAAGCCCACGACGTACAGGGAGTCGCGGGGATACTGGCTGCGGATCAAAGAGTCCAGCGCGATGGCGACCTTCTTCGCGGCGAGGAAGCATCCGCGCAGGAACATCGACCGGCTCATGTCGATCATCAGAACCGTCGACGCCTGCGTCACGTGCTCCGTGCGATGCACGATGAAATCGGCAGGGGCCATCTTGACGGGTACCTTGGGGCCTTCGCGGACAATTGAGTTGAACAGCGTCTCTTTCAGGTCGAGCAGAAAGGGATCCCCGTACTCGTAGGCCTTGAGCTCGTCAGACGCGTCGTTCCCGATCCCCCCGCGCCACAGCTGGTGCTGCCCCATGCGCGTCTTCTTCAGCTGGTCGAAGATGTCGCGCAGGGCCGACTGGCCGATCCGCCTCATACCGCGTGGCGTCAGCTCCATACGCCGGCCGTTGCGCTCCACGTAGCCGGCCTTCTCCAGCACGTCGGTCAGCCTGCGCAGCTGATCGAGGGCCTGGCGCGCCTCGTTGCCCAGAAGCTGCTGGGCCAGGGAGCGATCGACGTCGTCGGGACGGAAGCTTCCTCGCTCGAGCTGCGATTCGAGGCGGTCCATCTGCTGGAGGCGCTCCATCAGGCCCATCGCCTCTCCCATGCTCAGCGAGTCCTCGCCAAAGAACGGATAGCGCTCGGTCAGCTCGGACGGCGGCATCATCGCTTGCATGAATCCCGAAAGGCGCGCGAGCTCGAGGCGCAGGGAGTCGTCCTGCAGCAGCGCGTCCATCATCTGGCGCAGCTCTTCGCGCGCTTCTGGGCTCATGCTCTGAAGCAGGGACTGCATCTGAGCCATCTGCCGCTGCAGGTGCTCCAGCAGCTCATCGAGGCTGTTGATGCCCGGCGGAAACATGTCGCCGAACTTCTCCATGAACCCGTTGAAATCGGGCGTGCGGCCCTCCATGCGCTGCTCGAGCATGGTGTTCAGCTCGCGGACCATGTCGCGAACGCGCGAGAGGTCCTGTCCCTGCATCTGCTCGAGCGATCCCTTCATGCCCTGGAACATCTGGTCGACCATCTGCTTCTGCAGCTTTTCCATCAGGTCTTCGAACTTCTGGCGCGCCTGGTCGTCGACGAACTCGTAATCGCGAAGTCCCTTCACCCGACCGCCCAGGTCATCCGGCAATCGGTCGAGCTGATCGTTGCGCTGGTGGGCGATCCGCTCCATCAGCTTCCTGGCCTCGGGGCTCTCCGACTCGTTCAACCTGCGATCGATCCCGGCCTTCTCGGTGTCGATCACGTCCTGGACCTGCTCGCGCAGCTGCTCGACGGTCGAGTCGAGGTTGTAGCGGCCTAGCTCGCGCTCACGCTCCTCGCGGAGCTGCTTGAGCAGCTGCTCGAGGCCCGGCATGTTCGGTGTTCCCCAGCGCAGCAGTCTCTGCAGCGCGGCGTTGAGGTCGCCGTAGTTCATCAGGTCGTCCGAGAGCGCGTCGAGCACGTCGCCCGCGTCGAGATCGTCCAGCTTCTGAGTGCCGTCCCACCTGGAGTACCGGAACTTCACCCGACCACGCTAGCAGGCCGCCAGCCGCCCAGCGCCCGCTCGATGGCGTGCGCGGCGCGCAGGGCGACGTCGTCGTGCCAGTTCCGGGCCACGACCTGGACGCCGATGGGCAGACCCTCCTTCGAGGTGCCGGCGCGGACCACCACGCAAGGGTTTCCGCTGAGGCTGAAAGGACTGGTGTAGCTATACGTGTTGGGGGCCACGACCTTGGAGCGGTATAGAGGCGCGATGTCTGGCGCCACGGGGCTCACGATGAGGTCGAAACCGGTCATGAAGGCCAGCATCTCGGTGCGGAAGGCGTCCCACCGCCGGTAGAGGCGATCGTGGCTCATTCGCTTGTCGCCCCAGTAGCCGAGCGTGACCTGGTGCGCCTCGTGCAGGCCCGGCGGCCGGGCTTCGGTGACGATGCACCCGGCGTCGTCGAGCGCGCGCGACGCCGCGCGCACGACAGCCGCGATGGCCGGGGTGCACCTGGCGATGCCGTCGTCGGCGTACCACGCGACCCTGAGGCCGTTCAGCTTTGGCGTGCGCCGCGCGAGAGGCACTGGGACCACCCCTGAGTCGACCCCGTCGGGCCCGACCAGCACAGGCAGCATCAACGCGAGGTCGGACACGAACCGGGCCATCGGGCCCACCTGGCTGCGGGGATCGGTGAGTCCGCCTGGAAGGGCGTATGCCCCGGTGCTCGGAACGAGGCCCGTCGTCGGCTTCAGCGCGGCGATGCCGCAGTAATGCGCGGGCATCCTGATGCTTCCGCCCGAGTCGCTGCCGAGGCCGGCAGGGGAGCCGCCGGCGGCGATGATCGCCGCCTCGCCGCTGCTGCTGCTGCCGGGAGAGCGCGCGATGTCGTACGGATTGCGGGTGCCGCCGTGCAGCGAGTTCCAGCTGTCGTCGCCGACGCCGCCCGGCGGGCAGAGCGTCTTGCCGATGAGGATCGCGCCGGCGCCGCGCATGCGGGCCACGACCGTCGCGTCGCGCTCGGGGATGTTGCTCCTGAGCATGCGAAGCCCGGCGGTGGTCGGAAGGCCCTCGGTGTCGAAGATGTCCTTGGCGGTGAACGGAACGCCGTGGAGCGGGCCGAGCACGGCCTTCCTCTTGTTCCGGCGGTCCGCGGCGCGGGCCTGTTTGAGCGCGCTTTCGCCGGTGGCGAAGACCACCGCGTTGAGCCGCGGATTGACCGTGTGGATGTGCTCGAGGTGTGCCCGCACCACCTCCAGCGAAGAGACCTGTTTGGTCCGGATGGCGCGTGCCAACCAGCCGGCGGAGGCGCCGATTATGTCTCTCATCAGTGCCTCGACCCTGCGGTCCGCCGCATATTCGCGGCATCGGTGGCCGGAGC
>JBGPEO010000154.1:0-6005 GCA_041482895.1 Candidatus Dormibacteraceae bacterium
AACCTCAGGACCCCGAACGTGGAGTCGCAATTCAACCTCGCGGAGTGGGTCATCCAGGAAGGCCTGGCCGAGGTGTTCACGGTCGAGGTCTGCGGCGCCGAAGCCACGGGCGCCTGGTACGCGGGTGTGACCGGCCCGGCTCTGGACGCGGCGTACGACAAGGTCACCGCGGCCTTTGGGACGGGGAGCTCGTTCGCGGACTGGACCGGTTACGTGCTCGGAGACGATATCGCCGGCCGGATGGGGCGGAGGCCGGTGGGAGTTCCGCACATGGGCGGGTACGCCGTCGGACGGCGAATCGTCGAGCGCTACCTGGAGAAGACCGGGCTCAAGGCCGCGCAGGCGATCGTGAGGCCGGCGGCCGAGATTCTCGCCGGCGCGGGGGTTTCCTCAGGCCGAGGCTGAGGCAGAGGCCGATCGGCCGGTTACGAGCAGGCCGACCGAATACGAGACGACCGCAATGCCCAGCAAGAACTGGATGACCAGAAAGATCAGCGTTCGGAGGAACTGGTTGCGAAGCCGTTCTCGCATCGCGGTCCGGACATTTTATTGGCCGTAGGATCGGGACGGTGTTGAACCGCAGCGTCTACGAGCTCGCGGGCGGCGAGCCGGCATTCCGTCTCCTTGTGTCGCGTTTCTACGCGCGCGTTGCACAGGACGAGGTGCTCCGCGCCGTCTACCCGGAAGAGGACCTGGCCGGTGCGACCGAACGGCTGACGCTCTTTCTGATCCAGTACTGGGGCGGGCCTTCAACCTACAGCGAGCTTCGCGGCCATCCGCGCCTGCGCCTCCGCCATCAGCCGTTTGCCATCGGGGAGAAGGAACGCGACGCCTGGCTGAGTCACATGACGGCGGCGGTCGAGTCGATCGATTTCGCGCCCGCCGTGCGCAAGGCGCTGCTCGATTACTTCGACACCGCTTCGACCGCAATGATCAATCAGCCGGCTCCGCTTTAGCTGCGGCTGCGGCCGGGGCCGCGGCCGCCTTGGGCGCACCAGGGTCCGGCGGCACGAGGTCGGGCGCCACCGCGGCAACATCTTCGAGCTCGAGCGACAGCCCGTGCCCGGTCGCCTTGGCGCGCCGAAGCGCCGCGCGCAGGCGCGGGATCTCCGCTCGCAGCGGCTGCTCGACCCAGTCGAACGCTATGACGCGCTCGTTGACCTCCCAGAAGAGTCCGTTCTGCATCGACTCCATGCGGTCGAGCGCGGCATCGACAAAGTCGGGCGGCGCGGCCGCGATGCCCTCGACCAGGACGCGGGCGATGTCTTTCTGCTCGGCGGCCATTGCCCAGAAGGTCAGCTTGGCGACCCCTTTGAACAAGCCGTTGAGCCCGATCGGTCGCGCGTTCGGGGTGAGGTCGAGCAGGTTTCGAACAAGGAGGCGCGCCAGGCGCATCGAGACCTGCGGGTCGCGAGCCCTCGCCTCGATTGCCAGGTCGGCGACATCCTCGGCTGCGGCCCCGAGAGTCGCCGGCATGCCCGCTTCTTCGAAGTGGCGGCCGTAGCGGAGCAGGTGGGCAGCAGCCTCCACCGAGAGGTCCGGGCGCCACTCCAGCGCACCGATCGCGAACCTGCGGTACTCGTTCATGATCCCCGAGGCGAAGGTGGGCGCAGTCCGGTTGATGGACGCCCGCAAGTAGGTGTTGAAGAACCGCATGCAGAGCTCAGCGACCTCTGAGTCACCTGCCTCGATGGCGGCGATGCCCGCGTCGCGAGTGGCCACCGCGATCGCATGCACGGCTTCCTTCCGGTGCACCGGCGTGAGACCGACCATGTCGACGAAGCTCGACATGATGGTGTACGCGAACCAGGTCTGGGCCCGGTTCACCTCAGCCACGATCTGGTCGGACGCGCCCGGCATCTCGACATGGCTGACCTGGAACCATTCGGGGGCAAAGCCTTTCTTGGCCTTCAGGTAGTCGTCCGCGACGAATCGCCCCAGGACGTCGATCGTGAGGACGCACACCGGCATGTCGCCGAGCTGGATCGAGCCGAACGCGATGTCAGTCACCTGCGCGATCGACGTCATGAGCGCGTCTCGATGCCGGCGCGCGTGGTGGCTGTTGGTGGCTGCTCGCAGCTCTCGCTTGGCGCGCCGCATGATGCTCTCGACGAGGGTCTCGGCCCGCATCACTTCGAAGATGTAGCTCACGTACGGCAGGAGGATGGCGAAGTTGATCAAGGCGAGGACCTCGGCGACGACGACGCTGATCATCGGCGTGTAGTTCGTCTTCACCTCGCTGCGGACCAGGAACGTGTAAAGGATCGAAGCCAGCGCGAAGCTGAGGACCAACGCGTTCAGAGGATTGCGCGTGAAGATGCCGATGATTCGCGGCGAGTACCTCGACGATGTCGTCTGGATGCCGAACACGACTGCCACGATGACGATGCTCAGAACCACGCCCTCGGCGCCGCCGACCAGGCCGAGGACGCCTCCCGCAGCCGTCGCGTCGGGCGTGAAGAAATCGCGGATCGAGATGTAGTGGATCGCGTCGAGTACTCCGAAGAGCATGAAAAGCATCACGGCCACCGAAACGAGGGCTACGCCGGGCAGCGCGGCTCCGATCCAACCGGTGACGGTTCCGCGCTCCGCCTGGCGCGGGCTCGGCTTATGTGTTTCTTCAGTCAAAGGACATCCTCATGGACACGACCACGGCGATCCTAAGCAATTGGCACGTGCCTGGCTACAGTTGGACCGATGATCCGGGCCGTAGTCTTCGATTTCGACGGGCTGATCCTCGACACCGAGGAACCCGTCTACCGATCCTGGCTCGAGGTCTACGAAGCACACGGGGAGGACCTGCCGTTTGACCGGTGGCTTCAAACGGTCGGATCCACCTCCGCCGCGTTTCATCCCCAACACCACCTCGAAGAGCGATTGGGACGATCACTGCCGAAAGAGGTCCTGGAGCGAAGGATCGGCCGCCGCACGGAGATGATCCTCGTCAAGGAAGCGCTGCCCGGCGTCGTGCGGCGCCTCGAAGAGGCGAAGGCGATGGGCTTGAAGGTCGGCCTGGCCTCGAGCTCCACGAGCGACTGGGTCAGCGGGCATCTCGCACGCCTGGGCATCCTCGATCGCTTCGACTGCATGCGCTGCCGCGACCAGGTGGCCAACGCCAAGCCCGAGCCGGACCTCTACCTGGCCGTCCTCGAGTGCCTCGGCGTGCCGGCGTCAGAGGCGTTCGCCATCGAGGACTCACCCAACGGGGTGCTCGCAGCGAAGCGCGCCGGCATGCGCTGCCTAGCCATCCCCAACTCGATCACCGCCGGCCTCGACCTCGGTGAGGCCGACCTGTTGTTGGGATCGCTGGCGGAGGTGACGCTCCCGGAGCTTTTGACGATGCTCGGGCGGGTCTGATCCGGACGACCATTTAACCTATCCGCGTGCGCATCGGGGTTCTCACCGGCGGCGGCGACGCGCCCGGGCTCAACGCAGCGATCAGGGCGGTGGCGCGGCGGTCATTCCAGCTCGGCCACCAGGTCAGCGGCGTCCAGAACGGATGGGCGGGCTTGATCGAGGAGGGATTGATCTACGAGCTCACCCCTGCCAGCGTGAGGGGCATCCTTCCGCTGGGTGGCACCATCCTGGGCACGTCGCGAACCAACCCGTTGAAAGAGAAGGAAGGCATCGCCCGGGTGATCGAGGCGCTGCGGCGGAGCGGAGTCGACGGGCTTGTTGCAATCGGCGGAGACGACACGCTGAGCGTCGCGGCGGCGCTGCACCTGGCCGGGTTCCCCACCGTCGGGGTGCCGAAGACCATCGACAACGACCTCTCGGTGACCGAGTTCTGCATCGGCTTCGACACTGCCGTCGGGGTCGTCACTGAGGCCCTCGACCGGCTGCACACGACGGCCTCCGCGCACCATCGCGTCATGGTGGTCGAGGTGATGGGCCGTGACGCAGGCTGGGTCGGAATGATGGGGGGCATCGCCGGCGGCGCCGACCTGATCCTCATCCCCGAGTTCGAGGTCACGCTCAAAGAGGTCGTCGCGCATCTTTACCGCCGGCGCGGAGAAGGAAAGCTGTTCAGCATCATCGTCGTCGCGGAGGGCGCGAAGGTCCCAGAGCTGGAGGCCGACGGCGGCGGGCAGGCCGAGAAGGATGCGTTCGGCCACATCCGGCTCTCCAAGCGCGGAATCGGCGACCTTCTCGCCGGGAACGTCGAACGTGAGACCGGCTTCGAGACGCGAGTGACCGTGCTCGGGCACCTTCAGCGCGGCGGATCGCCTTCGCCGATCGACAGGATCTGGGCGACTCGGCTCGGCGTGGCGGCGGTCGAGCTGATCGTTGCGGGCAAGAGCGGGGTGATCCCGATCCGGCGGAACGGCGACGTCGAAGTCGTGCCGCTTGCCGACGTGGTCAAGGAAACGCGTCGCGTCCCCAGGGAGCTCTACGAACTGAGCCGGGTCTTCGAGTAGGTCGAGACGTGCCGGTGCGCAAGAAGAAGATGCTCGAGCTTGCGGGATCGGGCGACGACGGCTCGACCGGGCTGCTTGGTGGTGGTCGAGCGAGCAAGGATGACCCGCGAATCGAAGCCTACGGCACCATCGACGAGGCATCGAGCGCGGTCGGCCTGGCGAAATCTCTGAGCTCGAATGAGAAGGTTCGCTCGATCTGCGAAGAGGTGCAGCGGGGGCTCTATGCGCTGGGCGCCGAGCTTGCCACGAACCCTGGGGCCGGGGTTTCGTTCGCTCACACCACCGAGGACGCCGTCGAGCGCCTCGATGCGCTGATCGCCGAGCTCGAGCAGTCGGTGATTATGCCGGACGGCTTCATCCTTCCCGGCGCGACGCCCGCCTCGGGAGCGCTTGATCTCGCGCGCGCAGTGACCCGCCGGGCCGAGCGCCGCTGTGTCTCGCTCGAGCGGGCGCACGGGCTGGGCAATGAGCAGGTGCGGCGCTGGCTCAACCGGCTCAGCCTCTTGCTCTTCGTGCTCGGGCGATACGAGGAAGCGCTCGCCGGGAGCACTGCCGCTCCGGCCAAGACCGCGCCGCGTCATTAGACTTCAGATCAGGTGAGTCCGATGAACTTCGTGGCTCTCATCGGCGCGGTTCTGCTCGTGCTGTACGTCGCGTTGTCGTACCGGCTGTACCGGCGCGCATTCGTGCCGGGCCGGCCCTCTTTCCTCGACGATTTCATGTTCACCCCCTTCGAGTTCCAGGCCGACTATGAAGAGGTCGAGCTCGTCACGGCGGACGGCGTGAGCTTCGGCGCGTGGCACTTCCGGCAGCCCGGTTCGCCTCAGACCGTCATCGTTTCCGGGGGGCACAAGGGCCAGCGCCAGGGTTCCCTCGGGATCGCGGTCGCGCTCTGGCGCAAGGGGTTCAACGTCATCCTCTATTCGTACCGCGGCATGCCGGGCAGCGACCGCGCGCCGATCACCTTCGGGATCAAGGAGGTGCTCGAGCTGCAGGCCGTGATCGCCTTCGCCCGCAAACGCATCGCCGGCGCCAGGATCGGCCTGCTCGGCTATTCGATGGGCGCAGTGGTCTCCCTGCTGGGCGCGGCAGGCGAGCCAGGTGTTCAGGCGCTTGTGCTCGACAGCCCGTTCAGCAACCTGCGCACTCTGCTGATCGAAAACGTGCGCCTGACGGCCAAGCTCCCTGGTTCGCCCTTCGTATGGCTGGCGGGCGTCATGTTCTGGGTGCGCATTCGAAGCCGGATCTCAGACTGCAGCCCCCAGGACGTGCTCACATCGCTCGAGCCTCGTCCTCTGTTCTTCATCCACGGGGGCGCGGACGAGGTGACGTCCGTCAACCACAGCCGGCGCCTCTATGACGCGTATCGCGGCCCGCGCGAGATCTGGATCGTGCAGGGGGCTCCTCACACCGGCGCGTACTTCGCCGATCGCCCGCTTTACGTCGAGCGCGTTGCGGGCTTCTTCGCGCGCCACCTTGGCCTGGATGTCAGTGGCCACCTCCGCCTGGTCGAGGAAGAAGAAGTCAGCTAGCTGCAACAAATCGCCCCGCGGGCGACAGGAATAGGTGAGACATGCAGCAGGTGGC
>JBGPEO010000155.1:0-5954 GCA_041482895.1 Candidatus Dormibacteraceae bacterium
CACGCCCATGGCCAGCACGACAACCAGCCCCAGAAGCACCACGCTTACAGCGACGCCAGACAAGATCGGGTGTCGTTCGACGAAGCCGGTCCAACCTCGCCTGGTCGGAACGTCGAGGGACACTCCTTGCGCGGCCGCGAATTCCTCCACTGACCGGTCCACCTCCGCCATGTAGTGCCACCAAAGCGCGAAACACACGACTTGCGCGGCTAAGGCGATGGCGAGCACCACCAATCCAAAACCTGAGAATTTGCCCAGCAACCACGCCGAGGCATATCCGACCACGGTCGCCCAGACAACGCCATTCATCCAGCGCCGAGCCCTCTGGGCCGCAAGCCGCGCATCCGGTTCCAGGCCAGCCAACGGGTCTCGAGCAGCGCTTCGCGGCACGGCCGGAAGCTTAGGGCCGGAATCCTGTCTCGTTCCGTATACAGATCAGTCGAATGGGTCTTCTATCAACTCCGAGGTGAAGCCTCCATCGGGTTTCACCGTGAGGCCGACCACGGCGTAGCGGATCGGTCCCCGCCAGCCAGCGAGGGCGCGATACTCTGCCGCCGCGGCCATCAGCGCGCGATGCTTGCGTGCTCCCACAGCTTCCAGCGGCGTGCCGAACGCATTGCTCGTCCGCGTTTTGACCTCGACCACCACCAGGTCGTTCCCGCGCCGGCAGACGAGGTCCAGCTCGCCTCGCCGTGCGAGGAAGCCGGCGCCGACCACCTCGTAGCCCCGTTTGCGCAGCAGGTCGGCGGCGGCTTTTTCTCCCGCCTTCCCTAGCTCTACCCGAGAAGTGCGGGTTCGCGAAACGGCGCCCATGTCGTCCGGTGGATCGGGCTCGGGCCCATGCGGCGGATCGCGGCGCGATGCGCCGGCGTGGCGTAGCCCTTGTGGTCGGCGAAACCGTAGCCCGGGTACAGGCGGTCGAACTCGACCATCGCTTTGTCGCGCGCGACCTTCGCCACGATGCTCGCCGCCATGATCGAGGCGCACGTCCGGTCGCCACGGATCAAAGCCATCTGGGGGAGCGGCGCCCCAGGGACATCCCAGGCGTCGACGAGCAGGTAGTCCGCCGTGATCTTCAGACCGGCGACTGCTCCCGCGGTTGCGAGGTGTCGGGCGCGGATGAGGCCGAGGCTGTCGACCTGCGCATGGTCGACGGCACACACCGACCAGGCCAGAGCCCGTCTTCGGATGATCGCGTCTACGCGCTCCCGTTCTAGGGGCGTCAGCAACTTTGAGTCGTCCAGGCCTGGGATGCGTACGCCGATCGGCAGCACCACTGCCCCGCCAACGACCGGGCCGGCGAGCGGGCCCATCCCAACTTCGTCGACCCCGGCCACGACCTGGTAGCCCATCGAGCTCGCCATGCGCTCATAGCGCCAGAGCATTGGTCTCACTGCATCGAGACTAGCGAGCCCTGGATCTGGATGCCATGCTCTTTACAGCGATCGGTGCGGGATAGGCGCTGTTCTTCCTCGACCCTCTCCCCGACCCTCTCCCGCTGACGCGGGAGAAGGGGGGTTATTCGCTCGCTTCTTCTGCTGCTTCGGGAGCTGCTGCTTCTGGTTCTTCTTCGCGGACCAGGCGCCTTCGCTCTCGGATGCGCGCCTCCTTGCCCACCTTGCCGCGCAGGTAGTACAGGCGGCCCTGGCGTACGTTGCCGTGGCGCAGGACGTCGATCTTGTCGATGCGGGGCGAGTGGATCATGAAGGTGCGCTCGACCCCCACCCCATGCGTGACGCGCCGGACGGTGAAGTTCTGCCGCAGGCCGCCACCCGTGACGCGAAGCACTACGCCCTCGAACACCTGGATGCGCTCTCGCGTACCTTCCACGACCTTGGCGTGCACCTTCACCGTATCGCCCGCGCGAAGGGCGGGCACCTTTTCCTTTTGCTGCTCTTTCTCGAGCTGCTGGATCACGTTCATGTCTTTTTCAACTCCTTGGTGTGTACACCACTTCTTTGGCTTGCTTGCTGGCGGCGCCACTGGCGGATGCGAGCGTGGTCGCCGGAAAGTAGGACCTCGGGGACGCTCATGCCCCGGTACTCGGCCGGCCGCGTGAACTGCGGCCAGCCCGACGGTTCGATGGAAAAGCTGTCCTGCGCCAGCGACTCTGGGTCGCCCACGACGCCGGGCACCAGGCGCGCGACCGCGTCGATCAAGACCATTGCGGGAATCTCGCCCCCGCTCAGCACATAGTCGCCGATCGACACCTCGCGCGCGTTCAACGCGGTCCGCACCCGATCGTCGATGCCCTCGTACCGGCCGCACACGATGATGAGGCCCGGCTCGAGCGCCAGGCTCTCGGCCAGCCGCTGATCGAGCGGCTCGCCCCAGGGCTCCATGAGCACCACAGGCCCCGGGTTGCTGGGGCGAATCGATTCCACCGCCTCGATCACCGGCTCCGGCTTGAGGACCATCCCCGGGCCTCCTCCGAACGGCATGTCGTCCACCTGCCGGTGACGGTCGTGGGTGTGATCCCGGAGGTCATGGGCTAGCAACTCGATCAACCCCTTCTCGAGGGCACGCCCGACCACGCCCTGGTCGAAGACCGGGGCGAACATCGCCGGGAAGATGGTGACCACGTCGAATCTCATGAGCTCTACCGTGCGTCCTCGACTTGAACGAGCCAGTCGGCGACCACCACCCGGCCGGCCTCGATGTCGACCTGGACCACCGCGTCCTTGGTCGCCGGAATGAGGTGCTCCACCGCCCCGTCGCGGCTGACCCACACGTCGTTGGCCGGGCGCTCCAGGATCTCGGCGATCGTCCCGAGCGTCTTGCCGGAGCTCGTGAGGACCGCGAGCCCCACCACCTGGTGGTGATAGAACCGGCCCTCCGCGAGAGGACGCGCTTCAGCTTCAGGAATCTCCAGGTAGTGACCGCGAAGCAGATCGGCCATCGTGCGGTTGTCGATGCCGCGGAACTTCACGACGAGGCCCGGATGCCCCGGACGGCTCCACTCGACCACCCGGTCCGCGCCTTCAAGCGTCATGCTCGTGCCCGCATTGAAACGATCCTCGAAGTCTGTCAAGGGGATCACCTTGACAGCGCCATCCACGCCATAGGCGCCGGCCACCTGGCCGACGCGGATCATCCGCGCGCACCCCCGTCACGCGGCCCCCGTGATCGACTCTCGTGCCGGGTGGTCTCCGGCGCGTTGGCGAGGTCGACGAACACACGCTTGCGGTCCTTCAGCGACGCGACCCGAACCAGCGTGCGTATGGCCTCGATGTTGCGGCCGGCCTTGCCGATGAACCGGCCGACGTCACCGTCCGCGAGCTTGACCTTGATCGCCACGGTCCCGCCGCCGCGCTCGAACGATTCGACCAGGACCTCTTCAGGCTTTTCGGCCAGGGACCTGGCGACGTACTCGACGAGCGCCTTGTAGTCAACGCCTGGACCCGCGGGACCTTCTGAGCGGTCGCGCCTGAAGCCGCCGCGGTTGAAGCCGCCACCGCCGCCTCGAAAATCACGCCGTGCCGGTCGACTGCTCTGCGTGTCGCTCAAGAATCCCCTCCCGCTTCAACAGGCTCCGCGCGGCCTCGCTCGGCTGAGCGCCCTGCTGGAGCCAACGCTTGACTTTGTCCACGTCGATCTTTACCTCCACCGGGTCTTTCATCGGATCGTAGTACCCGAGGTGCTCGATGAACCGGCCGTCGCGCGGCGAGCGCGCGTCCGCCACCACGAGGCGGTAGAAGGGATGCTTTTTCGCCCCCATCCGCCTCAACCTGATCTTTACCAACTGGCGCCTCCTTTTCCGAACAGCCGTGACGGGCCCACGGCTTTGCCTTTGCGGTTGACCGCACCGAACTGCTTGGCGAGCTTCTGCATCGCCTCGCGCGCTTTGAGGACCCGATTGACGTCCGCAGCCTCAACGCCGCTCCCACGCGCGATCCGCTTTCTGCGCGAACCGTCGATGACCTCCGGATGCGCGCGCTCGCGCTTTGTCATCGACAGGATGATCGCTTCCATCTTCTTGACCTGGCCGTCGGTGTCCTGGCCCGCGAGCTGACCCTTGAGCGCTCCGCCGCCGGGCATCATGTCGAGCACGCTGTCGAGCGATCCCATGCTGCTCACCTGCCTCATCTGAGCCAGCATGTCGTCGAAGGTCAGGTGCCCCGCGCGGAGGCGACGCTCGACCTCGACCGCCTTGTCCTTGTCCAGGATGCGCTCGGCGCGCTCGATGAGAGTGAGCACGTCGCCCATGCCCAGGATCCGAGAGGCCATCCGCTCCGCGTGGAACACCTCGAGGTCCTGCGGCTTCTCCCCCGTGCCCGCGAACCGGATTCGCTGCCCTGTCGCGACCCGCAGCGAGAGGGCGGCTCCGCCCCGCGCGTCGCCATCCAGCTTCGTGAGGATGACGCCGTCGAGGCCGATCTCTCCACCGAAAGTCTCCCCCACCTTCACCGCCTCCTGGCCGGTCATCGAGTCCGCGACCAGAAAGGTCTCGGTCACCGGAACGGCAGCCTTGAAACGCTTGAGCTCCTGGATGAGCTCCGCATCGACGTGCAGGCGTCCGGCTGTGTCCAGGATCACGACGTCGCACAGCAGCCGCTTCGCCTCTTCGATCGCGGCGCCAGCGATCTTCTCGACCCTGGGAGTGGTTGCATCCTGAGCGGCGTAAAACGCGACCTGCTCCCGTGCGGCCAGAGTCTTCAGCTGCTCAACGGCGGCGGGACGCCTGAGGTCGAGGGCGGCGACCAGCGGCCTGTGGCCTTCGCGCCGCGCCAGGAGCGCGAGCTTGATCGCCGTCGTCGTCTTGCCTGAGCCCTGCAGCCCGACGAGCATGAGCACGGTGGGAGGCGCCGGCGCGTACCGGAGGCCTTCCGAGTTGCCGCCGAGCAACTCGACCAGCTCGGTGTTGACGGCCTTGACGACCTGCTGGGGCGCGGTCAGCCCGGGTGACACCTCGACTCCCTGGAGCCGGGTGCGCACTCGGTCGACGAACTCCTTGACGACCTTGAAGTTGACGTCGGCCTCGAGCAGCGCGAGCCGGACCTCCCGCAGGCCGGCCTCCACATCCTCGGGCCGCAAGACTCCCCGTCCCGAGATCTTCTTCAGCGCCGCCGCCAACCTCTCACTGAGGGATTCGAACATCTAGACCGCCCCTTCCAGCCGAGTGATGCGCCTCTTCAAGCCGTCCAGCTCGCGCTCGAGGACCGCGACGGCGCGGCGCCTGCGGGCGGATTCTGCCAGGAGGCCAAGCCGGCGCTCGTACTCCTCCATGGCCTGCGTCGAGCGGCGGACGATGTCGTGGACCGCGGCGCGTGACGTGCCCTGGTGGTCGGCGATCTCCGCAAGCGACCAGTCGCTGCGAAGGTAGAGGTCCACGACCTCCCGCTGGTGGTCCGTAAGCAGCGCGCCGTACCTCTCATAGAGAGCCAGGGAGCGTCCGCGAGCCTGAAGGGTGTCAAGGGCCATGCCTTGACAGCTTACCAAGTTAGAATCAATGCGTTTTGGAGCCGCTGCTGATCGAGGCATTCCGCTACAACAGGTGGGCGAACCTACATTTGCTCGACGTTTGCGCGAAGCTCTCCGACGAGCAGCTCCAGCTGACCGCTCCGGGCACCTATGGAACCATCTCCGCCACGCTGCTGCACCTGTTCGCGGCCGAGGAGCGGTACCTGCGGCGCCTGGCCGGCAGCAAGCCCGTCATCAACGAGCGCGAGCCGGCGCCGAGCCTGGCCATCCTGAGGGAGCACGCCACTCGCAGCGGTGACGCCCTGATCGATGCGGCGGGCAAGATCACGCCTGAAGACACGATCGAAGAGGAGAGAGATGGCCAAGCGCTGAAGCTGCACCTCGCCGTCGTGCTGATTCAAGCGATGCACCACGGCAACGACCACCGCACACACATCTGCACGATCCTCGGCGCCCACGACATCCCATATGGAGACATGGACGTCTGGGCGTACGGACAGGCGACAGGCGGGATCGTTCCGGTCGGCACGAAA
>JBGPEO010000156.1:0-5943 GCA_041482895.1 Candidatus Dormibacteraceae bacterium
ATCCAGTGCGTGGCCGGGAGCATGAAGACCTCGGTCTTGACCTGGCTCGGGTCGACTCCGGGTGCGTGCCAGAACTCTGAGCTGGTCGTCGGCAGCGGGTCCATCACGACCAGCCACTTGAGGTTCGCCAGCGCCTGCTGCACCTGGTTGGCGTCCGGTCCGATGCTGGCGGCCGTCATGCCGGACAGGATCACGCCCTCCATCTTGTTTTTGAGCGCCTGGTCGTAGATCGACATCCAGGACGAGTTCTGGCCCGGCTTGGGGATGTAGTGGAAGGCAAACTCGTTGGTCTTGGTCGCGGCGTCGCCGTACCAGGCCTTGAGCAGGCTGACCATGAACTTCCGGTAATTGGTGCCAAAGAAGTTCCAAGAGTTGGGGTCTGACTTCTTGGATGCGCTCTGGGCGACGTAGTCGTCGATAGTCTTCTGTCCCGGCGCCGAGATCTTCAAGTATCCCGGGAGCAGCTCCCACGAGATCGCGTGGTCGGTGTTGCCCTGGATGTTGGCGTGGCCGCGCTCGGCGTTCATGCCTCCGCCGGGCTTCCCCATGTTGCCGAGCAGCAGCTGGAGCAGCGCGCCCGACCGGATGAGCTGTCCGCCGGTCGTGTGGTGGGTGAGGCCGACCGCGTAGACGATGGTCATCACCTTGTCGGGCTTGCCCATCTTGCCGACGAGATCCGCGACCTGGTTGAACTGGTCGACCGGAATGCCCGTGATGCTCGACACGACTTCGGGCGTGTAGCGCGAGTAGTGGGTCTTCATGAGCTGGAAGACAGACTGCGGGTTCTGCAGGGTCATGTCGCGCTTGGCGAAACCATCAGGGCCGACGTCGTAGCTCCAGCTGCTGATGTCGTAGGCGCGCTTCGCGGCGCTGTATCCGGTGAACAGTCCGTCCGTGAAACCGAACGCCGGTTTGACGAGGAATGACGCGTTCGTGTAGTTGAGCACGTACTCGGCCTGGTGGAGGTTGTTCTGCAGGATGTGGTTGATGAGGCCGCCGAAGTACGCCACGTCGGTGCCGGTTCGGATGCGGACGTACATGTCCGCCACAGCCGAGGTGCGGGTGAAACGCGGATCGGTGTGGATGATCTTCGCCCCGCGATCCAGCTTCGCCCGCATGAACCACTGAAATCCGACCGGGTGCGCTTCCGCGGGATTGGCGCCGTTGATCAGGATGAGGTCAGCGTTCTTGATGTCGCGCCAGTGGTTTGTCATCGCTCCCCTTCCGAATGTGGCGGCCAAACTGACCACCGTGGGGCCGTGTCAAACCCTGGCCTGCTGCTCGAGGTATACCAGTCCCAGGCCCCGCATCAGCTTGGCGGCGAAGTAGCCTTCCTCTGAGCTGAATGCGGCGCCTCCCGCGAAGGCGATGCCTTCGGTGCGGTTGACAGTGTTGCCGTTTCCGTCAGTGGTGACGAACGTGGCGTCGCGCGAAGCCTTGATGTTCTGCGCGATCTTTCCTAGTGCGAAATCCCACGTCACGGTTTTCCATCCCGTGGCGCCGGCGGCCCGGTACTGCGGGTTCGCGACGCGGCGGGGCGAGACCGCCAGCTGCATCGCGGTCGCGCCCTTCGGGCAGAGACGGCCCTCGTTGATGGGGCTGTCGGGATCACCCTCGATCTGGAGGAGCTGGACGGTGCCATCGGTGTTCTGGCGGGTGTACGCGACCAGCGAGCAGCCGACCGCGCAGTAGGGGCAGATGGAATGCAGCTCCTTGGCGCCCGCGATCCGCAGGGTTTGCTTGACCTTGGTGGACTGCGCGAGAGCGACGTCGAAGCCAAGGCCGGCAACCGCTAGGGCTCCGGCCCCAGCAACGCCGACTTTGAGGAAATCCCGACGCGTGACTGTCGGCATAGCAGCCTGCTCTCCAAACCACGACCGGCGGAGTGGCCTGACCCTAGCTCAGGCCAGGGTCGGTGTCAACTTTCAGCCGGTTGAGATGAGGAGATCGGTGCGGTCGTCGGGCTCCGGATTCCGGAGCAGATCCAGGACGCGGTCGTTCCAGGGCACGATCACACCGGTGGCGCCGGCCGCCTCATACGCCGTCAGCGCTTCGGCCCAGGCTGCGCGATCGGGCGGGACCGCGATCGAGGCCCATACCTCCATACGTGTGTCGTGCGCTGCGCCCAGCCGATCGGCCGACTCGACTTCGAAGATCATCCCTTCCGGCGCCTGTTTCTTTGATCCGGGCGTGAAGACCTTCGCTCCAGCCTGACCAGGTGGTGACACCGAGACCATGATTCGTCCGCGGCTCAGCTTCTGGACAGTGGCAACGGTGGCTTCGAGCGTTTCCGAGGGCCACACGCCGTTCGAGGTGAGCATGCAACCAAGCCGGACGCGGTGCGTCAGGGCAGCCATCGCGCCGAGCAGCACCCAGGGTTCCAGCCCTCTGTCGTCGATCCAGATCGCGGCCGCCCCGGCCGCTTCGAGAGCGGTGACGTCCGCCAGGTAGTCCCCCACATCGTCGATGGTGGCCGGCAGCCTTACCGCGACCTGCAGCACGCGCCCAATGTAGCTCGGCTCGCCGACCGCGTCGAGATCGGACCCTATGTCGCGCCGATGATGCGTCGCATCAGGCCAAGCTCGGTCTGATAAATGTGGGCCGACTTCGCCGTCATCGTGAGCGTGCCGACCCCGACGCCGAGGTCGCCAGCCACGCGAGTTTGTAGCGCCGCGAGCTCGACGAGATTGGCATAGCCCTTCGTACCGAAGTCGATGGAGTGAGCGTAGACGGCGAGCTGTAGCTCGCCCTTGACGAGCCAGAAGTCGAGCAGGCTAACGCATGGGATGTAGGTGGCGTCGGTTAGTGGCTGGAACGTCGTGACCGTCGCATCGCGCGTCCATGGATTGGCGGCTATACGATCGATCACCCAGCGGATCTGGTCGCGGCCTGCGTGAGCGTAGTCATACAGGCGCGTCGCATAGCTGTCGGCTTTACCGAGTTCCGACACTCGGGAGTGGTCGGTAAAGTTCGCGTGCATCCACGCCAGGCGCTCGGGATCGCCGTGCTGGGCAATGATCGGGTCGTCCACGTTCGGTGACTACACGTCGAGCGTCGCCCGGAACACCTCGACGATTGACAGTCCGTCCCAGCTCCCGACGACACCGCCTGTCAGAATCGCGGCCGCGATTGCCATCCACGCCTCGCCCAGAGTCATCACTTCGATCCGCACCGGTACCAAGACCTCAGTCACCGTCACCTCATCGACTTGACGACTTCGCCGCCCTTGACCACAAGGTGAACTTTGTCAGCGTTTGAAATCAACGTCAGGTCTGCGATTGGATCGCCCGGAACGCCGATCAGGTCACCCCATGAGCCAGGCTCGAGCGTCCCCACTCCCTCCATTCCGATGGTGTGCGCCGCGACCGTGGTCGCGGCCCGGATGCAGTCGATTGGCTCCATTCCCAACTGCCGCATCAGCAGGAACTCCTCGCCATTGGTTCCGTGCGGCCCTACTCCAGTGTCCGTTCCGAAGGCGATCTTCACGCCTGCCTCGACGGCCATTCGGATGCTGGCAGTGTGATCATTGACGACGTCCCGGGCCTTGATAGCGGCATAGGCCGGCATCTTTCCCGCTTCCGCATGCCTGATGACCCACTGCGGCGCGACCAGGGTCGGAATCAGGGCATTGCCTCCGTCCAACATCATCTCGATGGCGTCGCCGTCCAGCCAAATGCCGTGCTCAATCGTGGCGACGCCCCCTTTGAGGGCATTCTTGATGCCGGCGTTGGCCTGCGCATGAGCCATCACCTTGCGACCCTGCGTGGCCGCTTCGTCGACGGCGGCTCGGATTTCTTCGAGGGTGAGCGCAGAATGGTGCGGTTGGTCGCCGGGCGAAAGCACGCCGCCGGAGGTGCACAGCTTGATCCAGTCGGCACCTGCTCTGATGACCTCGCGGACGCGCAAGCGCATCGCCTCGACGCCATCGACAACCATGTACGGGCGGTCTGGTAACGGGACGTCGAGGTCGGCGCCGCACATGAAATGCGAGTCGGTGTGGCCTCCCGTCTGGCTTAGGGCGCTGACCGTGACGAACATTCGGGGGCCGGCAAAGTAGCCAGCGTCGATGGCCATCCTTATGCCTGCGGGCGCACCGGCTGCGTCGCGTACTGCGGTGAAACCTGCCTCGAGTGTCTTGCGGGCTGCCCGTACAGCCCGCATGAGCTCGAGGGTCGGCGGGGTGGTGAGCTCACGAGCAAAGTCGAGCCCTTCGCCGAGCGAGGTGAGGTGCACATGGCAATCGATGAGCCCGGGGAGGATGGTCAGGCCGGAGGCATCGATCGTCTCCGCATCGCGAGGCGCGTGGACGGTCGCACGCCTACCGGCATGCGTGACCCGTCCGTCTTCTATGACAACGACCGCTTCGCGCACCGTCTCCCCAGTGGCCGGGTCGAGGAGGCCGCCAGCGTGGACAGCCCGAATCACGGTCCGATGTTAGTACTGTCGACGGGCGATCGCCTTCCGCCGGGTTGACGTAGCCGGCTTGATCGGTTACCGACGGCCATCCCCTATCGATGGCAATGGTTGCCGAAACCGTCGTCGTAACAGGACGCCAGAACGGTTCGCTACGCTGTAGACCATCCGCCGTCAGAGGTCACCTGGGCGCCGTTTACGTTGGAAGCTTCCTCACTGGCCAGCCACGAGATCAGTGCCGCGATCTGATCCGGCTCCGCAGGTGCCGGCATCGTCGCCATCGAAAGCATTGCCCGTTCCATTGCCCACGGCACAGTAGGGGCTGCGCTGCCACCGATTGCTGTTGCGACGGGACCTGGCAGCACAGCATTCGACCGGATGTTCTTTGGTCCATAGAAGTACGCGACTGATTTGACCAACCCAATGACCGCATGCTTCGACGTCGTATACGCGACACCAGCCGCTCCGGCACCTAACGAGGCTTCTGAGGCGACGGTCACGACCGCGCCGCCGCCGGCGAGCTCCATGACTGGGAGAACAGCTCGTGTCAGTCGCATGACGCCATTCAGGTTGACGTCAATCACCCGGTTCCACAAGTCGTCCGTGAGATCACCAAGCGGGACGAAATGATCCATGATGCCGGCGACGTTAGCGAGGATGTTGACTCGGGGACCAGCCGCTGCGACCAGCCGATCGATGTCTGCCTGCTTGGTGACATCTGCCACGATCAACGTGGCAGAGAGGCCTGCCTTTTCCACAATCGAGCGGGTTTCATCAAGGGCCGGCGCGTTCACATCGCATCCGATAACCTGGGCCCCTTCTTGAGCGAGCCTCAAAGTGGTGGCCCTCCCGATGCCGCTCCCGGCTCCTGTAACGATGGCCACCTTTCCTGCGTGACGAGTCTTGTCCACGAAGACCTCCTCTTTGTTGGCTACGAATGCCCGGTTTCATCTCCGCCCTTACTCATCGGTGACGGCATTTGTGACATTACGGGATCGAGTCTCAGCAGGGACATCGTCGCCGGTTCGAGGCGCGTAATTGCGAAATGGCGATGCACGGCGTGGAATGCCAATCGCTCCAGTCAATTGGCGCCTTGACTCGGCACCACGAATGTCTTGCCGCAATATCGACACTTGTAGCGGCTGCCGCCCGGTCCACGCGACACCAGTTGCCGTTCGACGTGTTGACAACGTTCTGCCACCTGGGTAGGAGCGAGTGCACGGACACGAACCCTGACTGTCGACCTTAAGGTCCGGAAGTTAGGACGGAAGTCTTGCTTCGACTCCTTATCCGGATGGGCTTCGCGGAATATGAGCAAGGTGGACCCTGGGTTCAAGCTTCGGCGGTCAACATCGTGCTCTCGAGGAATGCGGTCCTTGTCCGCATAGCCATAAGCCTTAAACCCATATTGTCTGGCCAATCTAGGCAGCTCCGTCGACAAAGCAGCCTTGATCGCACCACCCACACCTGACGCCCCAAAGCCATGAACAACCAGCACGACAGTTTCCCGGCCGCGGCGAGCATTCTTGA
>JBGPEO010000157.1:0-5861 GCA_041482895.1 Candidatus Dormibacteraceae bacterium
GGAGAGGTGACCACCCACGCCGAGCTCGACATCCAGCGGACCATTCGCGACACGATCGGTGAGATCGGTTACAACAACGAAGAGATCGGATTCGACGCCGACCACGCGCTGATCCAGGTTTACCTGAAGGAGCAGTCGCCCGACATCGCGGCCGGAGTCGACCACTCGCTCGAGGAGCGTGAGGGAAGCCTCGAGGACGATCCATTCGAGCTGCAGGGCGCCGGCGACCAGGGGATGATGATCGGCTTCGCCTGCCGTGAGACCCCGGAGCTGATGCCGCTGACCATCTCGCTCGCGCACCGCCTCGCCCGCCGTCTGGCCCTGACCCGCAAGGACGGCTCGCTTCCCTTCCTTCGCCCGGACGGCAAGACGCAGGTGACCGTGGAGTACGAGCGAGGCCGTCCCAAGCGCATCGAGGCCATCGTCGTTTCCAGCCACCACGCCGCATCGGTGACTCAGAAGGAGCTTGCCGAGGGGGTGCGCGCCCTGGTCATCGACCCGGTCCTGGAGGGTCTGGTCGTCGACAACAACACCAAGATCATGGTCAACCCGAGCGGTCACTTCCTTCTCGGCGGCCCGGCGGCCGACGCGGGACTGACCGGCCGCAAGATCATCGTCGACACGTACGGCGGGATCGCCCGGCACGGAGGCGGCGCGTTCAGCGGAAAGGACCCGAGCAAGGTTGACCGCTCGGCGGCCTATGCCGCGCGGCACGTGGCGAAAAACCTCGTCGCGGCGGGACTTGCCGACCGCTGCGAAGTGCAGGTGTCCTACGCAATCGGCCGCGCGCACCCGACCTCGATCGCAGTGGAGACGTTCGGCACCGGAACCACGACCGAGGAAGAGCTCCTCGAGCTGGTGCGACGAAATTTCGACCTGCGCCCGGGAGCGATCATCGCGAACATGAAGCTCATGCGGCCCATCTACCGGCCGACGGCCGCGTATGGGCACTTCGGCCGCGACGACCTCGGCGTGCCCTGGGAGCTGACCGACCGCGTCGAGGCATTGCGAGCCGACGCATCGGTCACAGCCCGGGCCCGGAACTAGTCAAACGCTGAACGGCGCCTGCGTTGGCTGAACCAGCCCTGCGTCTGCGCGTCCGCGACACGCGGACGGAGAAAAAGGTCCGCCTCGCGCCGCAGAACAAGGGCGGCCGCCAGACACTCACCCTCTACGTTTGCGGCGTCACCCCGTACGACTCGGGGCACATGGGCCATGCGTTCACGTTCTCGATGTTCGACGTGCTGGTCCGGTTCGTCGAGTCGGGCGGCGTGCGCATGCGCTACGTGCAGAACGTCACCGACATCGACGACCCGCTGTTCGAGAGAGCGCGGCGTGACAAGGAGGACTGGAAGGTCCTTGCCGAGCGCGAGACCGCCGTTCACGTTCGCGACATGACGGCGTTGGGGTGGCGGCCGCCCGACGTCATGCCGCGGGTCTCGGAAGAGATCGGGCGAATCAAGACCGCAGCCACGAAGCTGCATGCGTCGGGATACGCGTACCGGACCGACGCGCTCTACTTCGACGTGAGCCGCTATCGCGGTTACGGCCGTCTCTCGCACCGCACCCGGCAATCCATGCTGCGCAAGCTGCGCGAGGAGGGTTTGCTCGGGACCGTCGGCCCCGGCGCGAAGCGCGACGCCCTCGACTTCCCGCTCTGGCGCAGCTCGGCGCCCGACGAGCCGTCGTGGCCGTCAAAGTTCGGGCCGGGACGCCCCGGGTGGCACATCGAGTGCTCGGCGATGGCGATGCGCTACCTCGGCGAGCAGATCGACATTCCCGGTGGGGGGCGGGACCTCAAGTTCAGCCACCACGAGTCGGAGCGGGCGCAGTCCGAGTCGCTGACCGGCAAGCGTCCGTTCGCGAAGGCGTGGGTGCATACCGGGCTGGTCCGCTACGAGGGTCGCAAGATGAGCAAGTCGCTCGGCAACCTGGTCAAGGTGAGCCAGGCGCTCACGCGCGCACCCGCCGCCGCGGTTCGCATCTACCTCGTCTCGCACCGCTACCAGCGGGACTGGGACTTCGAATGGGCGGGTCTATCGAACTCGGCGCGCTTGATTGAGCGGGCTCGCGCGGTGCTCAAGCATGCGGGCGGCGAGGCGTCGCCGGCGCTGATCAAGGAGTTCAACGCCGCTCTGGCTGACGATCTGGACACGCCGCGCGCTGTGAGGGCGCTGCGCCTCGCCGTTCGCCGCCGCGACGCCGCCGCCGTGCGCTGGATGCTGGGCATCCTGGCCGGCACCGCGTCCCTGGTCTAGGAGGCACGACCGAAGATCCCTCGAGGGGCTCCGTGCCTCCTAGCCAACCTCCAGCGGCGCGCCGCAGTTGGGGCACTCCATGTCCGCCTCGACCTGGACGAGCGTCTCGCATACCGGGCAGAGGATGTCCGTCACGGTGGGGGGCTCGTCGGCCTCGGCCTCGGCGGCCATGTCCGCCGGCACCTCGCCGAGGTCAATGGCAGGCGAGTTGCAGTTGAGGCACACGTAGGCCGGTTGGGTCACCCGATGGTCCACGTACTCGCCGCCGGAGTCGAGGTCGACCTCGGCAAACAGGGCGCGGAAGAGTGTGCCGCCGCAGCGGCTGGAGCAGATGAGGAGCATCGACCCTAGGTTACGGGCTTTAGGAGGCCCGCCCGGAGCCCTCGACGGATCTTCGGCGCCCATGCGGCCCATCTGCGTCGTTGCGGTCTGCGCTTCTCGCTCACGCATCGACGGATGCGCTCGCTGCGATGCTCGACCGCGCCTAGCATCTGGGCCACCTGGATCGCCGAATCTCTCGCCGAGGTCTCCGGTCGAGCCTCCTAGGCGATCCGCCTGCGGAGAGTTGTGACCGCGGCGACCACGAGCAGCACGATGAAACCCGCCACGACTCCGACGTCGAGCTGCAGCGAGGCCCAGCTGAGGTCGGCGCCCTTGATCATCACGTCGCGCAGGCCGTTGACCGCGTAGGTGAGAGGCAGGACGTCAGACAGCACCTGCAGCGGCCGGGGCTCGGAGGCGACCGAAAACAGAATCCCTGAAAGCAGGAACTGCGGGACGATCACCAGCGGTATGAACTGCACGGCCTGGAACTCGGTGCGCGCGAACATGCTGAGGAAGATGCCGAGGTTGACGGCCGCGATCGCCATCAGCGCCTCGATGCCGAAGATGAGCGCGACGTTGCCGCTGTTGTGGACCTTGAGCACCGCCAGCGAGAAGACGAGGACCTCCACCGACTGGATCAGCGCCAGCACCGTGAATCCAAGCATGTAGCCGACTACGATCTCGCCCCGTCTCAGCGGGCTCGCCATCAAACGCTCCAGCGTGCCTTGCGACCGCTCGTTCAAGAACGAGACGATGGTGACGACGAAGACGAGGAAGAAAACCACCAGCCCGATGAAGGCCGCGCCGAAGTAGTCGAGAGTGTCGAAGCCCGGCCCGCCATAGAGATAGGTGACGTTGGGCTGGACGTGTAATCCCTGGCCGGTCGCCGATGAGGCGACGGATATAAGAGCCTGCTGGAGGGCCTGGAGCGCCGGAGCGACCGTGCCGGGCTGGGAGCCTTCGAGGTGAACGTCGGGCGCGATGGTCCCGGCCCGCGCCTGGCTGCTGAAATCGGGCGGGAACACGATGTACGCGGCGAGGGATCCGTCCTTGAGCTTCGAGTCTCCGTCCGAGGCCTGGATCGTGGTCGTGCTGATCTCGCTCGACTTCGAGAGGGCGGCGGCGACGGTTGCACCAAGCGGGCCCTGGTCCTCGTTGACGATGCCGACTGCGGGGGCCGAGGCCGAACCGCGGATGAGATAGCCGAGGAGTCCCAGGATCACGATCGGCGCGACGAAGAGGAGAGCCAGGGTGCGGCGGTCGCGGCGAAACTGTTGGAGAAGGCGCTTCGTGATCGCCGCGACCCGTTTGCCGCTCATGCCCGTCTCTCCGACAGGCTGAGGAAGGCCTCTTCCAGGGTCGGCCTCCCGGCTGTGGCGCGGATCTCATCGGGACTGCCCTCCGTGAGCAGCTTTCCGAAGAGGATGAGCCCGAGCCGCTGGCAGCGTTCGGCCTCGTCCATGACGTGGCTCGAGACGATGATCGTGGTCCCGGCATCCGCCATCTGCTTGAAGCCGTCCCAGAGCTCGACTCTGAGCTGGGGGTCCACGCCGACTGTCGGCTCGTCGAGCAGCAGCAGCTCTGGCTTGTGCACCAGAGCGCACGCCAGCGAGCACCGCTGGCGCATCCCGCCGCTCAACGTGGAGACGACGGAGTCGCGGCGGTCGTAGAGCTTGACGAACTCGAGTGCCGCCTTCACTCCTCCTTCCGTGCCGTTGATCGTGGCGAAGAACTCCAGGTTCTCCTCCACGGACAGACCCGGGTAAAGCGCCGCCGCCTGGGTCATATATCCGACGTGGCTCAAAAGCGCCACGTTCGGCATCTGCTTTCCAAGCACGGTCACGGTCCCGGCGTTGGGCGCCACGAGGCCGACGAACATTCGGATGAGCGTCGTCTTGCCAGAGCCGTTCGGACCGAGCAATCCATAGATCTCGCCCTGCCTTACCTGCAGCGTCACTCCGTCGAGCGCCTTGACGTCTCCGAAATTCTTCGAGACGTCCTGCACGTCAACCGCCCACGAGTCGCTCATGAGGTCGCCTCCCCGGGCGTCATCGCCCGCAACCAACCTTCCGCCAGCAACGTCACGGCTTGCTCCCCGTCGATGTCGAGGCCCAGGATCCGCTCGGCGAGCGGCCTCGTGAGGAGATGGAAAAAGATCGGACCGACGAATGACTGGAGCGCCAGGAGGGGCGGAATCTGCCGAAGGTGGCCGTCTCGCATGTGGCTCATCAGGTAGAAGACAAGCGAACCGACCATTCCGCGTAGAGCGTCCTGAGCGACCTCGACGGTGTCGGGAGAAAGGGAGCTGATCTCGAAGAAGAGTGCGCGCAGCACGCCCACCCGACTCTCGCCGGCGCCGTAGAAGGTGCGATAGACGGTGCGGGCGATCTCCGGCATCAGGACCTCGGGCGGCTCGTCCTGCCGCGTGCTCAGCAGCTCCGTGACCGGATCCAGCGGGGAGAAGGCGTGCACGAGGCTGGTGAAGAGGGCGGCCTTTCCGGGGAAAAGGCGATAGAGGGTTGCGCGGGACACCTCGGCCTGTGTCGCCAGGTCATCCATCGAGAGGGCGTTCAATCCATTCGCGCCGACCAGCTTCAACGCGGCTTCGAGGATTCGCTCGCGGGCGCCGGGCTCAGGTTGGAGGTCGAGGGCCTCGAGCAGCGCCTCCCGCGATTCGAACTCCCGGTAGAAGCTCGTACGCGAAACGCCGGCCGCCGCCGCAAGCTGAGCCACAGTAGGCGTGCTACCCGTCAGAAGCAGGCTGCGAGCCTTGCTCAGGATCCTGTCCCTGGTCGCGACCGGCATCGGGACGATACTAGATGAGACGTCTCGTCTCGTCAAGTCCCGTGTTCTTAACAGGCTGGCTTTTCGAGCGGCCTCGAGGCCGGTAGGTTGCCTTTATGCGAAGCCTCGCCACCGCCATCACGATCGCCTTGACCCTCGCCTTGCAGCCGGCGCCGGTCGCTGCCGGCTCGACGTGGGGGAGCTCGCAGTACGGCGACCCGCCGTCCTGGTGCACGAAGTTCTCGGACATGTGGACGGCGACGGTCATCACAAACGACCCGCTGGTCGGCACGAATCCGGAGCAGGACACGTTCTACGGCTTTCATCCCAACCCCGGATACGACGACTGGTACGGGTTCTTCTACGGCGACTTTCGCGGAACGCCTGGAGATTCTTCAGGCTGGGTGCGCCTGCTGCACGAGAACTATCCGCGCCACTACCACTGGAATTTCGCAACCAACGGTTGGGCGGTCCACGGTCACGTGAAGCAGTACA